>DASTHF010000163.1:0-25445 GCA_035605615.1 Solirubrobacterales bacterium | reverse complement strand
GGACGATCGCCGCCCGCGTGAGCAGCCCGGAGACGATGAAGTTCCACATCATCCAGCCGGTGGTCGTGAACCAGAAGAGGCGGTCGCCGGGGTGGGCGTCGACGTGGAGGTTGAGCTTCTTCAGGTGCTCGAGCAGGATGCCGCCCTGGCTTTGGACGATCGCCTTGGGCAGGCCGGTGGTGCCGGAGGAGTAGAGGACCCAGAGGGGGTGCTCGAAGGGAACGCGCTCGAAGCGCGGCTCGGCACCGGCACCGGCGCCGAGCAGCTCCTCCCAGCGGGTCGCGTCGCGCAGGAGGGAGAGGTCGGCGTCGGGATCCAGGTAGGGGAGGACGACGGTGCGCTCGAGGCTCGGCATCGCCTCCTGGAGGGCGGCGAGCGTCTCACGGCGGTCGAAGTCCCGGCCGCCGTAGCGGTAGCCGTCGACCGCGAAGAGCACCTTCGGCTCGATCTGGGCGAAGCGGTCGATCACGCTGGCCGGGCCGAAGTCGGGCGAGCAGCTCGACCAGATCGCGCCGATCGAGGCGCTGGCGAGGAAGGCGACGATCGCCTCCGGCACGTTGGGCAGGTAGGCGACGACACGGTCGCCGCGCCCGACCCCTAGCCCGCGCAGCGCCGCGGCGAGGGCGCCGACCTGGGCGCGCAGCTCGCCCCAGCTCAGCTCGGTCAGCGCGCGCAGCTCGGAGGCGTGGGCGATCGCGACCTCGGCGTCGTCCTTGCCGGCGAATGCATGCTCGGCGTAGTTGAGGCTGGCGCCCTCGAACCAGCGGGCGCCGGGCATCTCGTGGCCGCTGAGGACGCGCTCATACGTCCCATCCGCCCGCACCCCGAAGAAGTCCCAGATCGAGCTCCAGAACCCCTCCAGGTCCTCGACCGACCAGCGCCACAGCTCGTGGTAGCCGCCAAAGTGCAGCCCGCGCTCCTGCCCCAGCCAGCGCATGTACTCGGTCATCCGCGCCCCCTCGACCATCTCGGCCGACGGCTCCCAGAGCTTCTCGCCCGGTCGCGGCGTCACCGTGGCGCGTGTGAGTGAGCGGTCCCCATCCCGGCGCGCGGAGTCTAGACCCGACTATCGTTGATCTCGCGCCGGAGTGGCGGAACTGGCATACGCGATCGACTCAAAATCGATTGCCCTGACGGGCTTGTGGGTTCGAGTCCCACCTCCGGCATCTTCCGCATGCGGCTCGGCCTCAGGCCGGCTGAGCGGACGTGCGGTCCGGTGGGGCGCCGGCGCCGTAGTCCTCGCCGGAGCCGATCGGGCGCTCCTCCTCGACGTTCCAGGCCTGGCTGAAGCCGTAGAAGGCGACGGCGATGAGGACGAGCTGGATCAGCCCAAGGATTACGACCAGCGTGCCGATCGCTGGCGCCGGGATCGTCGCTGCGGCGAAGTCAGCCTTGTTGCGGGCGAACCAGCTGTTGGCGCCGACCGCGCAGAAGATCGCCAGGATCGTCGAGAGCGCGGCGGCGACCGGCAGCACGCCGCGGCTCCAGCGCACGACCCGGTAGGCGAAGAGCGCGTAGAGCGCGGCGTAGATCAGGCAGACGATGCCCATCGACTGGCCGCCGCTGAGCAGCGAGAAGCCGGTGATCGTCACCACGGTGGCGATCACCGCCGTCGCCAGCATCAGGAAGGCGATCACGAGCCTGGTCGTGACCACCCCCGGCTTCTCCCGGTTGGGGTGCCAGAGTTCGTAACCCGGCCGCACCTCTCCTATCGCCACGGCGCCGATCATAGAATCTAGGAGCGACAGCGCGGCATTGGCCGCGCGTTAAGGCCCGGAGACGGGCCATTGCGCGGGCGTGGCGAAATTGGCATACGCGCCAGGTTTAGGTCCTGGTGGGCTTCGGCCCGTGGGGGTTCAAATCCCTCCGCCCGCATCGTGACCCAAGGCCGCGGGCCGGATCGCAAGCGGTCCAGCCGTCGTGCGGGCCGGCCGCGATCGGACGCGCAGCCCGGCTAGCATGGCTGCTCTCGGGGGAGTGAGTTAACGGCTATGCGCACGGTCTCCAAAACCGTGAATCCGGGTTCGAATCCCGGCTCCCCCGCTCAGATCCTCGGCGCTGACGGCACCGCCCATCTGAAACCGCGGCCCTCGGCCGGAGTAGGCGTGGTGACGTGCCGATGCGCTACGGAATCGCCCTCACCGTCGTCTACGGGCTGGCCTTTGGCGTGGCGATGACAGCGGGCAACCTCGGCCACGACATGCCGACCCTGTCGTTCACCCTCTGGATCGCGGCACCGGTGGTCGGCTTCCTGGTCGGGCGCTGGTGGGTTGTCCTGGCCGTGATCGGGGTGCTGATCGGTCATGCGATCGGCTGGGACCGTGGCGAGAACGACGGCAATCCGGCCTTCTGGCCTCCCTTCATTCTCGCCCAGATCGTCTTTATCGGCGGTCCACTTGGATTGGGTGCTCTGGTATCCGCGATCTGGCGAGAGCGGAACCGTCCCTCGACTGGCGGCCCGGCCCGGCCGACTCACTGAGTGCCGTGAGCGCTGAGAGCTGCTCGGGATCGAGTGACCTGAAAGAGCGGCGGACGAGAATTGAACTCGCATCATCAGCTTGGAAGGCTGAGGCTCTACCGTTGAGCTACCGCCGCGTGGATTCGTCAGAATAGAGGGCGACCACGGGGCGTGGCGCAGTCTGGTAGCGCACTCGGCTGGGGGCCGAGCGGTCGCTGGTTCGAATCCAGTCGCCCCGATCCGCGAAAGCCCGTTCAGGTGAAGCGTGCGGGGTCGTATCTCAAGTACAGGCTGGCCCGAACCGATGCTTCGGCATGGCTTCAACCGGATTGCCTGCGGTCGCTCCGGCTCCAAGCAGCCGAATCGCGACCGCCGCGCGAGCGTTCGGCGATGAATACGGACCGCTTCGCAGGCAGTGGGCGGTTCGCGGCGCCGGCTTGATCCTGATCGCGGTCACCGTCGTCTACGTGCCCTGGATGATCGGCTCGCTCAACGGTCACGCGCGGTGGCTCTCGTGGCCCTTCGCCGCTGCAAACGCCCTGACGCTCTTCACGGCGCTGCTGGCTGTGTTCAACGCCTGGTCACGCAAGGTGCCCCGGCGCAATCCGCTGCCACACGGCCGGGAGCCGCACGTCGGCGTGATCATCCCCACCTGCGGAGAGGCGGTGCCGATGATCCTGCGCACGGTGACGTCGGTTCTCGAGCAGGACTGGCCCACAGACCGGCTCACCGTCGTCGTCAGCGACGACGGGCACAGCCCGGCGCTGGAGGCCGCCCTGGCCCACTATCCGGTCATCTACCACGAGCCACCGGATCGCTACGCCCCGGGCCGAGACGGCGCGGCGAAGGCCGGGAATCTCAACGACGCCCTGGCGATGCTCGACAGGATCCACCCCGACCTGCGGTACGTGGAGACGCGCGACGCAGACGACGAGCTGGGCTCGAATGGCTTCCTGCGCGAGGTCGTCGGACAGCTCGAGAACGACAATCGGCTCGCCTTCGTACAGACAATCAAGGAGGCGCAGGTCAGCGCCGGCGACCCCTTCAACAACCGCGAGTCTTTCTTCTACCGCGGCCAGATGCTCGGCCGGAACGCCGCCAACGCTGTCTTTCCCTGCGGCTCCGGGGTGGTTTGGAGGCGCACCGCGCTGGCCGAGATCGGCGATTTCCCAGTCTGGAACCTGGTCGAGGACCTGCAATCGGGCTTCGAAGCGCTGAAACGGGGTTGGCGGGGCATGTACCTGCCGATCATCGGCGCGGTCGGCCAGCACTCACCCGAGGACGTGCCCAACGTCTACAAGCAGCGCGGCACATGGGCGATCGACACCGTGCGATTGCTCCTCTGGAAGCGCTGGAAGGGCCTCGACCTGCGCCAGCGGGCCCACTTCCTCGAGATGCTCCTCTTCTATCTGAACGGCTTCACGGTCCTCGTCTATATCCCCGCCGTCGCCTGCACGCTGCTTGGCACCGTCCCGCTCGAGTCGAGCGACGTCGGCTACATCCAGCACCTGCTTCCCCTGGTCCTGGCGACCGAGCTGTGGCTGCTCGCCGTCAACCATCCCTTCAACGACCGCCGACGGCGCCAGCGCGAACCGGTGCGCGCGCTGTGGCGGGTGCGGATCATGTGGACGGGGATGGCTCCGATCTATATGAGGGCCAGCCTTCAGGCCCTCTTCGGCGGCCCGAATCGCAAGCCGGTCTACAAGATCACCCGCAAGGAGGACGACCTGCGGTGGCACTGGCGGCACACCCTGCCCCAGACGAGCATCGTCCTCGGTGTCCTGATCACCTTCGGCTACGCGCTCATCAAGGGGACATTCCCGAGTCTCGTCCTGCTTGCGGGGAGCGTCTACTGGGGCGGCCTCAACATCGTCCTGCTCAGCGGTTTCGTCGCCCGTGGCTGGCACGGGCTCGGCGGGGTGGGGCAGGCGCTGCGAAGCAGCTCGACCGTGGCTGAGCCAGACGTCGTCGCCTGAGTCAAGTTCGCGAATCCAGTCGGCCCCGATTCTCAGCTTCCGGTGGGCGACGGGGCGATCTCGCCGCGACCGGCAGCCTGGAGGTCGGCCGGCAGGTTCAGGCCGAGGCGGTGCGCTTCGACTTCGAGCTGGATCCGCCAGGCGATGATCGCCGCCCGCTGCCGGCTCTGGGTGTCGGGCAGCTCGTCGAAGGAGCGGCTGGGCAGGGCGGCGACGAGGGCGCTCAGGTAGGCGTCCTCGAGGACGTAGGTGTGAGCGTAGGCGCGCTGGGCGTCGTGCAGCGATTCGGGCACGGGCTGCACAGCCGCGATCTTTACGGCGTCGGCTGCGAAGCGCCGCTCGAGCCGAGCGAGCCGGCGCTGCGCGGTCGGGGCACTGAGGCGGTGGTCGCGGAGCGCCGACAGGGTCGGGTCGGCCCGGTCGAGGAGGCGGTTCACCCGCAGCCTGATCGGCTCGACATGGGCGAGATATGCGGCAAGCTCATCGCGAGGCGAGGAAGAGCCGCCGCCCCCGCACCCCGCGATCGCCACAGCGAGGGCGAGGGCGACGAGCCCGCGGCTCAATACCCGTAACCGCCGCCCGAGCTTCCGGAGCTCTTTTCGGGGGCTGCTTCCGATCCGGCGCCGGCCGAGCCGGAGGCAGCTCCTCCGGATGCGTCGATCACCGACCACTTGCCGCCGAAGGCCATCGATCCGTTGCCGTTCGCTTCGCCCGCTTCAGTGTCCCCGGCGAAGGTGTAGAGGGGATGGCCGGCGTAGGTCACCTGCGTGCTCCCGTCCTTGCGCTTGGTGGTGCCGAGCTGGGAGGACATCGCGCCTTCGCCCGCGGTCGGCTTGCCCTTGGCGATCACCGGGGGCCAGCCCCCTTCGCAGGCGCCGTAGCAGGAGGAAGCGGTCCCCTTGTCTTTGGCGAACCGGTAGACGGTGAGGCCTTCGGAGTCGACCAGGACGGTTCCGACCCCTCCGACGCTGGCGGTTTCCACCGTCATCCCTCCCCCGCCCGACGTCGAGCTTTCGCCGCCGGTCGACGTGCTGCTGCTGGAACCGCCACCCCCGCAGCCGGCGACGACGAGTGTCAGGGCGGCCGGCAAGAAGAGCGCGGCAGTAAAACGGGATAGGGACATTCCGGCTCCTATTCGCGAATCGCGGGCCGCGGTTCGACGCGGCCGACGCGGCTGTGTGATCGGGTCTACGGGCGCGGTGGCGTCCGGGTTCACCCCACCGCCGCCCATGGGTGGGCGGCGGTGGGGGTGACGCGGCTGGTTTTCGGCTTGATGTCGGTGGCTAGTTGCTGGCCGCGGCGCGGGGCGTTTGCTCGAGCTCGTCGGCGTCGAGGACGGCCCAGCCGACGCGCTCGATGAGCTGGGCGGAGAAGTGATCCGACTCGAGGTCGTTGAGGTCGATCCGCTCCTTGTAGACGACGGTGCTCTCGGACTGCTGGCGGTCGTCGGTGGCGATGAGTATCTGAGGCATTGGTTCCTCCTCTCTGTCTTTTTCGTCGCCAGGAGGTTGGCCGAGAAAGCTTTGGATCTCGTCAAGATCCGGTAAAGATTTGCCTCGGCTTGAAGGAAAGCGCCGGGATCCTCCTATTTCGCAAAACCGGAGACGGGATCGAGGTGCTGCTCGTCCACCCCGGGGGACCGTTCTGGGCGAAGAAGGATCTCGGCGCCTGGTCGATCCCGAAGGGGGAATTCGACGATGGGGAGGAGGCTCGAGACTGCGCGCTGCGCGAGTTGGCGGAGGAGCTGGGGCCGGCGGCGCCGACGCTCGTCGTTGACTCCCTGATCGATCTCGGCTCGGTGCGCCAGAAGGGCGGCAAGGTTGTCCATGGCTGGGCGGCCGGGGGCGACTTCGATCCCGCGGCGCTGCGCAGCAACACGTTCACGATCGAGTGGCCGCCGCGTTCCGGGGCCCGGCGGGAGATCCCGGAGGTCGACCGCGCCGAGTGGCTCGCCCCCGAGACGGCGAAGCAGAAGATCAACCCCGCCCAGGCCGCATTCGTCGACCGGCTCCTTGCGCAGATCGATGTTTGAAACCGCGCCGGGCCTGGTAGAGGGAGAAGCATGAAGAGCTGGGACCTGAAGACGGTCGAAGTCGAGCCGCACGAGCCGCAGATCGTCTCCTCGAACGGCGACGCGCGGGTCGTGTTGCTGCAGCTCCCCGCCGGCGAGGAGCTCCAGGAGCACGAGGTGCATGAGCGGGCCAGGATCGTCGTCGTCGACGGCGAGGTGGAGGTGGCGAGATCCGGCGGCGAGAGCGTGCGCGGCGAGGCCGGTCATCTCTTCGAGTTCGCCCCGGGCGAACGCCACACGGTCGCGGCGCGCAGCGACGCCAGGCTGCTGCTTCTCCTCACCCCCTGGCCGGGCGACGGTCACCCCGGCACGCTGACGCTCGAGCAGAAGGCGGAAGCGCGCGAGCGGGCGGCCGAGCGCGCCCGCGGCTAGAGCGGCCGAACGTATACTCGCCAGGCGATGGGAGACGATCCCACTCCGCGTGTGTCCGCTTCGGGCGACGGCCCTTCGGGAAGGCCGCTGCCGCTCCCGGTCCGCGTGCTCGGCGCCGGCGTGCGCGGGGCGCGGACGGTCACCCGTGCGACCGGCATCGACCGCGCCATCGAGGCCGCCGCCGAGGAGGCGATGGTCGCCGCGGTCGAAAGCGAGGCGGTCGAGCGCGCCCTGGTGCGCGTCCTCCAGGGCCCCATCGTCGAGGAGACCGTGCAGGGCGCGCTCGAGAGCGAGGCTGTCAAGCGGGCGCTGATCGAGGCGCTCGACAGCGAGCTGGTCGACGAGGTCTGGCGGCGGCTGCTGGCCAGCGACGAGGCGCAGCGGCTGGTCGAGCGGATCGCCGAGGCACCGGAGGTCCGCGCCGCGATCCGGGCGCAGAGCGTCGGCTTCGTCGAGGACCTCGGCCACACGATCGGCGACACGACGCGCCGTCTCGACGGCGTCGTCGAGCGCGCCGTGCGGTGGGTCTTCCTGCGGCCGCGCCGCAGCGAGCCGACCGAGCGGGCCGGTGCCGTCACGCGGGCGCTCGCCTTCGCGCTCGACGTGCTGATCGTCAACCTCGCCTTCTCCGGCCTGGCGGCGATCGCGGCGCTGATCGGCTCCGCCCTCTGGGGCAACCGCGTCTCCGGCCTCGCCTTCGCGCTGGGCAGCGTCGTCTGGTTCGCGCTCGGCGCCGTCTACTTGGTCGGCTTCTGGTCGCTGGCGGCGCAGACGCCGGCCATGCGCTTCTTCGGCATCAGGCTCGGCGTCGAGGGCCGCGGCCTGCCGCTGGGCCGTTCAGTGAAGCGACTGGTCGGGATCGCGTTCGCCGCCATCCCCTTCGGCCTCGGCTTTCTCGGCATCCTCTTCGACGAGCGGCGGCGCGGCTGGCAAGACCGCCTCGCCGGGGCCGACGTCTTCTACGAGGACCGTGAGGCGGCGCGGGCCCCCTGGTCGCGCCTCGACGCCGCCGCGGCGCCGGCTGCCGCTCAGGCCACCTCGGAAACCGCCCCGGTGTCGCCGAACCTCTTCGCCTCGCCCGGCTGCAGGTAGACGATCTGGCCCTTGCGCAGCTCCAGCCGCTGGAGGTCGCCGCGGGTGAGCTGGGCCCAGACGTCGGTGCCGTCGCCGAGCATGACCTCGACGCGGACCTCGAAGCCGAGCGGGACGATGCGGCGGATCATTCCCTCCTCGGTCCGCTCGTCGGGGTCGAGGAAGATCCCGATGTCGTGCGGCCGCACGAAGTGCTCGCCGAGCCGGTTGACCTCGCCGACGAAGCTCATCACGAACTCGTTGGCGGGGTGCTCGTAGAGATCGGTGGCCGAGCCGGACTGCTCCACCCTGCCCTCGTTCATCACGACCAGCTGCTCGGCGACGTCCATCGCCTCCTCCTGGTCGTGGGTGACGAAGATCGTCGTCACGCCGGTCTCGTCGTGGAGGCGGCGCAGCCAGGCGCGCAGGTCCGTGCGGACCTTGGCGTCGAGGGCGCCGAAGGGCTCGTCGAGAAGGAGCACCCGCGGCTCGACCGCGAGCGCCCGGGCCAGGGCCATGCGCTGGCGCTGGCCGCCGGAGAGCTGCGAGGGCAGCCGGTCCGCGAGCCCGTCGAGCTGGACCAGCTCCAGCAGATCGTGGACCCGTCGCGCGACCTGAGCCTTCTTCTGCTTGCGGATCTTCAAGCCGAAGGCGACGTTGTCGAACACGCTCATGTGCTTGAAGGCGGCGTAGTGCTGGAAGACGAAGCCGACCTGGCGCTTCTGCGCCGGGCGGCTGGAAACGTCCTCGCCGCGGATCAGGACGCGGCCGGCGTCCAGCGTCTCCAGCCCGGCGATCGCCCGCAGCAGGGTCGACTTGCCCGAGCCGCTCGGTCCGAGCAGCGCCGTCAGCGAGCCGTCGGGCACGTCTATCGATACGTCGTCGAGCGCCTGGAAATCGCCGAAGCGCTTGCGCGCTCCCTCGACCGAGATAGCCATCAGGCGTCCTCCTTTCCTTTCAAGAGGTTCATTGCAAGAAGGGTTGAGAGCGCCAGCAGGCAGAGCAGGACCGAGGCGGCGTAGGCGGCCGGGTACTGGAACTGCTCGAACTGCTTGGAGACGAAGATCGGCAGCGTTTCCGTCTGGCCGGAGATCTTTCCCGAGACGATCGAGACGGCGCCGAACTCGCCGAGCACGCGGGCGGTGCTGATCACGATGCCGTAGCCGACGCCCCAGCGGATCGCCGGCAAGGTGACACGCCAGAAGGTCTGCCAGGCGTTGGCGCCGAGGGTCGAGGCGGCCTGCTCCTGCTCGGTGCCGATCTCCCGCAGCACCGGCACCGTCTCGCGAACGACGAACGGCACCGAGACGAAGATGCTCGCCAGGACCATCCCCGGCACCGCGAAGAGGATCTTGAAGCCGGCTTCGCCGATTCCCGCGAACCAACCGCCGAGGCCGTAGAGGAGGAACAGCGAGAGCCCGATCACGACCGGGGAGATCGCGAAGGGCAGGTTGATCACCGAGTCGATCAGCGCGTTCCCCCACCAGCGGTGGCGCACCAGGAGGATCGCGCAGGCGACGCCGAAGACCGCGTTCAGCGGCACCGCGATCGCGACCATCAGCAGCGTCAGCTCGAGGGCGTGGATCGCGTTGGAGGTCGTGATCGCTTCCAGCGGCGCCGCCAGCCCGTGCTCGAAGGTCTTGTAAAAGATCATGCCGACGGGGGCGAGCAGGAGGACCAGCAGGTAGCCGAGCGCCAGCGTGCGCAGGCCCCAGCGGCTCTTGGCCGAGGCGGTCACCGCGTCCCCCAGCGCTGGATCAAACCGACAACTGCGAGCAGGATCAGCGAGACGGCGAGCAGGACGACCGAGACCGCCGCGGCGCCGCCTGTGTTGCCCGATTCGATCTGGTTGAAGATGAAGACCGAGGAGACTTCGGTTTTGAAGGGGATGTTGCCGGTGATCAGGACGAGCGAGCCGAACTCGCCAAGGGCACGGGCGAAGGCCAGCGCCACGCCCGCGGCGATGCCCGGCAGCAGGTTGGGGAAGACGATGCGGCGGAAGATCGTCAGGCCGCCGGCGCCGAGCGAGGCGGCCGCTTCCTCCATCTCGCGGTCGAGCTCCAGCAGCAGCGGCTGCACGGCGCGGACGACGAAGGGCAGGGTCACGAAGAGCAGCGCGAAGACGACCGCGGTGCGGGTGAAGGCGATGTCGATCCCCACCGGGCTGTCCTTGCCGTAGAGGGTCAGCAGCGTCAGCCCGGCGACGATGGTCGGCAGCGCGAAGGGCAGGTCGATGAAGGCGTTGACGAGCCTCTTGCCCGGGAACTCGTCGCGAACCAGGACCCAGGCGATGAGCGTGCCGAAGACGGCGTTGATCGCGATCACGATCAGCGAGGCGACGACGGTCAGCTTCAGCGCCGCCACCGACTGTGGCGCGCTGACCGTGTCCCAGAACCCCGCGAGGCCGCCGCCCAGCGACTTCGAGACGACGGCCGCCAGCGGCAAGAGGACGATCACGCTCAGATAGAGCGTGATCAGGCCGCGCCCCGCCCAGACGCCGGTTCCGCTGGGCAGCCCGGTCCGTTCGGAGACTGCGCCGCCCCCGGGCAGGGGGAATCCCGGCCCGGGGGCGGTGAGGGTGCTGTCGGCCTCAGCCGGCAGTGGAGACCCCCAGTTCCTTCTCGATCTTCGTGATCGAGCCGGTGCCTTCTTCGAAGAACTCTTCCTTCACCTTCCCCCAGCCGCCGAACTTGGCGATCGTGAAGAGGCCCTTCGGCGTCGGGAACTGCTTGGGATCGACGAGCTTTTTGTTAACCGGCCGGTAGCCGTTTTCGGCCCAGAGCTTCTGGCCCGCTTCCGACCAGAGGTAGTCGAGGAACTTCTGCGCCTCCGGCGAGGCTTCCTTGGTCACCGCGATCGGCGTTTCGATCAGGATCGTGTTGTCGGGGACGACGTATTCGACGTCTTCGCCGGCCTTTTCGGCCTTGATCGCCTCGTTCTCGTAGGAGAGGAGGACGTCCCCCTGGCCCTGTGTGAAAGCCGTGAGCGCGTCGCGGCCGCTGCCGGGCTGCGCCTGGGTCTTTTCCAGCACGGTCTTAACCGCTTCGAGCGCCTGAGCGGGAGACTTGCCCTCCTGGATCTGCGAGCCGTAGACGGCCATGATGTTCCAGCGGGCCGAGCCCGATGTGAACGGGTTGGGGGTGATGATGCTGACGTCCTTGCTCAGCAGGTCATCGAAGGAGTGGATTCCCTTCGGATTGCCCTTGCGGACGACGAGCACGACGACCGACTCCTCGCCGATCCCGTGGTAGGGCTGCTTTTCCCAGTCGGGCGAGACCTGGCCTTCTTCGACCAGGCGGGTCATGTCGCTGCTGACCGAGAAGTGGACGACGTCGGCTTCCTGGCCGGCGGCGACGGCACGGCTCTGGTCGCCGGAGGCGCCGAAGGAGTTGCTGAAGCTGACGCCGGAGCCATCGGACGTCGCCTGGAAGCCGGGCTCGAGGGCTTCTTCGTAGACCGACTGCGGAGTTGAGTAGCCGACCACCGCGATCTTGCCGCCACCGCCTGCGGAGGAGCTTGTGCCGCAGCCGGCGACGAGCGCCGCGATCGACAGCACCGCGGTCGCCAGTGCGATTCGGAGCCAGGCTTTCTGCATCGGAGCTTCCCTTCTTTGTTGAGCTATTTAGTGCAAAAGAAGTGCGGCACCCTAGCACAATGTTGATCTAAAAAGTTGCCAATTGTCCAAACCACGCTGCTGAGTTCGCATTTAGCAGGCCCATAGCGCCATTAAGTGCGAACTCAGCGGTTGCGCATAGAGTTCTCACCGTGGACGTCGTGCGAACGCCGGAGGAGCGGCTCGAGGGGCTGCCGGACCTTCCCTTCGAGTCGCGCTACGTCGAGGTCGACGGCCTGCGGCTCGCATACCTCGACGAGGGGGAGGGGGAGCCGGTCGTCTTCTTCCACGGCGAGCCGACCTGGTCGTTCCTTTGGCGCAAGGTGATCCCGCCGGTCCGCGACGCCGGCTACCGCTGCATCGCGCCCGACTACGCCGGTTTCGGCCGCTCCGACAAGCCGACCGACGTCGGTTGGTACACGTACGACCGCCACGTCGAGCTGATGGCCGCGTTGCTGGAGGAGCTCGACGTCCGCGACGCGACTGCGGTCGTCCACGACTGGGGCGGGCCGATCGGGCTGCGGCTCGCGGTCGAGCACCCGGACCGCTTCACCCGAATCGTCGTCATGGACACCGGGCCCTTCACCGGTCACCAGCGGATGAGCGAGGCCTGGCTCGCCTTCCGCGAGTTCGTGCGCGGCAACGAGGACGTGCCGGTCGGCTTCCTGGTGCGGGGCGGCTGCAAGAACGATCCCGGCGACGAGGTGATCGCCGCCTACGAGGCGCCCTATCCCAATCCCGAGTCGAAGGCCGGCGCCCGTGCCTTCCCGCTGATCCTGCCGACCGAGCCCGAGGCGCCCGGCGCCGCCGAGGGCAAACGGGTCGCCGACGCGCTGCGCGTCGACGAGCGGCCGACGCTGCTGCTCTGGGCCGACTCCGACCCGGTCCTGCCCTTCTCGATGGCCGAACGCGTCGCCGCGCAGCTCAACTTCCCGCCTCCGCGCCGGATCGAGAACGCCGGCCACTTCCTTCAGGAGGACGCGGGCGAGGAGATCGGCCACATCGTCGCCGAGTGGCTCGGCTCCTGAGCTCGGCGCTCGGGCGCGATAGGCGCGGTTACGGAGCCGAGGCGGCAAGGCGGCCGACGGCCGCCTTCAGCTCGTCGCGCGGCCGCTCGACCAGCAGCCGCACGCGCCGCGGCGGCGCCCCGTCCTCGACCCAGGTGACGGTCCCCGGCCAGTAGGGGCCGGGCGGCGTGCCGGGATGGTGGAAGGCGGAGGCGAAGACCCAGCTGCCGGTGTTGTGGAGGTGGCCGCCGCCGGCGAGCGGCCACTCGCCGTCGCCCTCGCCGGGGCCGGCGCGGTGGGTATGGCCGGTGATCGTGTGGCAGTCGCGGAGGCCGAGCCGCGCGGCCATCTCGGTGGCGGCGGCGATGCCGCTGTGGGTGATCGCCGCGGGGGAGAGCTCGGCGTCGAAGTCGGCGCGGAGGAGGCGGTTGAGGCTCCAGACGGTGGCGGGCACGCCGGCGCCGACGGCGGCCCGCAGCGCGGCGCGGCGGGCGCGGCCGCGAGCCCGGTTGCGGGACGACATCGCGCGCCAGGCGCGCTCGGAGGGGCGGGTGGCGCGGCGGGCGAGGCCCGCCTGGGCGAGCGAGAAGGAGAGCCCGTAGACGGGGCGCAGCACTCGCTCGTAGTCGGCTGGGCCGGCCGGGTCGGGGAGCGGCCCGAAGGCCCGCATCACGGTTGCGGCGGCGAGGCACTCGAGGCGGGGCAGCGTCATGTGGCAGTCCATGTAGTGGCCGTGCGTGGCGTAGACGTCGTCGCGCAGCCAGAGGCCGGGGTAGGCGATGTCGAGCTCGGCGGCGCCGAGCCAGGTGGCGATTCGCGTGGCCGCCTCGGCTTCGGGCGGCGCGTGCTGCTCGAGGCCGAGCGGCCGCGCGGTGAGCGCCGCCTGCTCCAGCAGCGGCTCGGCCAGCCGGTGGTCGTGGTTGCCGGGGACGAGCACGACGGGGCGCCCGGCCATCGCCTCGCCCAGCTCCTCGAAGAAGGGGCGCGCCGCCTCCAGCACCCTGGGGAGCGGCAGTTCGCGCAGCTCGAGCACATCGCCGAGCAGGACGAGGCGGTCCGCGGCGGCGATCTCCTCCAGCAGCAGGCGGCGGATCCCGGCGTCGCGCAGCAGGTCCTCGCCGAAGGCGCTGCCCAGGTGAAGGTCCGAGACGATCGCGGTGGCGCTCATCTTGCCGGGGACTCTAAGATCGAACGACGATGAGCCGCTTCGGCGAGGAGTGTCTTGCGCCGGCCAACGGGATCGAGATCGCCTTCCAGGAGATCGGCGAGCCGGGCGGGGAGCCGCTGCTGCTGATCATGGGCCTCGGCATGCCGATGATCGCCTGGGACGACGACTTCTGCGCGATGCTGGCCGAGCGCGGCTTCCGGGTGATCCGCTTCGACAACCGCGACGCCGGTCGCTCGACCAAGCTCAGGGAGGCAGGGGTGCCGAAGCGGGCCGACATGCTGCTGGGCCGGCGCCGCACCGCGCCCTACCTGCTGCGCGACATGGCGGAGGACGCGATCGGGCTGCTCGACCATCTGGGGATCGCGGCCGCGCACGTCGTCGGTGTCTCGATGGGCGGCATGATCGCCCAGACGATGGCGATCCGCCGCCCGGAGCGGGTGCGCTCGTTGGTCTCGATCATGTCGACCACCGGCAGCCGCTGGGTCGGGGTGCCGACCTGGCGGGCGTTCGGCACCCTGTTCGCCCGCCTGCCCGGGGATCGCGAGGCGGCGATGGAGCACGCGGTGAAGATCTTCCGCATCATCGGCTCGCCCGCCTACCCGACCGACGAGGCGAGAATCCGCGAGGTGGCGGCGCAGATGTACGACCGCTCGCACAGCCGGGCGGGCGTGGCGCGCCAGCTGCACGCGATCACCGCCTCGGGCGACCGCACCCGCGCCCTGCGCAACCTCCGTCTCCCGGCCACGGTCATCCACGGCGCCGGCGACCCGCTCGTCCGCCCCGCGGCGGCCCGCGCCACGGCCCGCGCCATCCCCGGCGCCCGCCTGCGGATGATCCCCGGCATGGGCCACGACCTGCCCCGCGAGCTCTGGCCGACGATCGTCGACGAGATCGCCGCCACCGCCGCCCGCGCCGACGAGGGCCGGGCTTCGAGACAGGTGGCCTGATCCACCGCCTTTCGCTGGTGCAACACGTTCTCCACGCATTTCATGGAGAACGTGTTGCGCGAGGCCAGGATCGCGTCGAGATGCGGCTGAGAGGAGTCGAACCTCCACGGAGTTTCCTCCACACGGACCTGAACCGTGCGCGTCTACCAGTTCCGCCACAGCCGCGGGAGCAGGCAATTTACCGATCGCCGCCAATCGCCACGGCCACGGCCGCGAGTCGCGAAGCCGATCGGCCCCGCTAGAATCGCGCCCTCGCGCCGCTATCGTCTAGGGGACTAGGACGCCGGATTCTCAGTCCGGAAACCCGGGTTCGAATCCCGGTAGCGGTATCGCGGTTGCCAGGGCGGATGCACATTCCGTCCTCGTTTGAAGTAGCGGCTAGCGTTGGTCGATGGCCGGTGCTCTGAGCACGATCGGCGAAGGCCTCAAGCAGTCCCTTCTAATGGCCTACGAGGTTTGGTGGGCGCTCGTGCTGGGCTTTGCGATCTCCGCGATCGTGCAGGCGTGGGTCCCGCGTCGGCGGATCGAAGTGGCGCTCGCGGGCCGCGGGCCACGGCCGCTCGCCTGGGCGACCGGCCTGGGCGCAGCCTCTTCCTCCTGCTCGTACGCGGCGATCGCGATCGCGAAGTCGCTGTTCCAGAAGGGCGCCTCGGCGACCAGCGCGCTTGCCTTCCAGTTCGCGTCGACGAATCTGGTCTGGGAGCTCGGCCTCGTGCTCTGGGTGCTGATCGGCTGGCAGTTCACGCTGGCGGAGTACGTGGGCGGCATCGTTCTGATCGCGCTGATGGCCCTGCTGCTCCGCCTCTTCGTCTCGCCGCGGCTCGAAGAGCAGGCGCGACGCCATGCCCAGGAAGCGCAGGTCGAGCACCAGCATGACCATCACGGCGCCGGCCAAATGCAGAGCTGGTGCGAGCGGCTGGCCTCGACCGCCGCCTGGGCGGAGGTTGGCGACAACTTTGCGTCCGACTGGCGGATGCTCTGGAAGGAGATCTCGATCGGCTTCCTGCTGGCCGGCTTCATCGGCCTGCTGGGGAACGACTTCTTCAATTCCCTCTTCGTCGCCGAAGCGCCGCCGGCCCTGCGCACGCTGGAGAACGTCGTCGCGGGGCCGGTCATCGCCGTCCTCACCTTCGTCTGCTCGATCGGCAACGTGCCGCTGGCGGCGGTGCTCTGGTCCGGAGGGATCGGCTTCGCCGGCGTGATCGCCTTCATCTTCGCCGACCTGATCGTGGCGCCGATCGTGCTCGCCTACGCCAAGTACTACGGCTGGCCCTTTGCCCTGCGGATCACGCTGCTGATGCTCGTGACGATGATGATCGCCGCACTCGCGGTCGACGGCCTCTTCAGCGTCGCCGGTCTCATCCCGAGCGGCCCTCGGCCGAGCCGGAGCGACGTCTTCGGCTCGGTGCAGCTCGACTACAAGCTCGTCTTGAACATCCTCGGCACGATCGCCTTCGCGGCCCTCTTGTGGCTTGGAGGGCGTGGAAAAGAACACGCTTCAGTCGATGGTCACGCTCACCAGCGCTCCAAGACCCTCAGCGCCGGGTCTTGATGGGCGTTGCGTGCGCTGCCCGTCACTCCGCCTCGTAGCCAGCCTCGTCGATCGCCGCCCGTAGAGCGGCGTCGTCGAGCGAGGAGCCGCTGACCGTGACCCGCTTCGTCTTCAGATCGACGTCGACCGACTCGACGCCGGCGACCGTGCCCAGCTCCTCCTTGACGCTTGCCTCGCAGTGCCCGCAGGTCATGTCGGGAACGGTGTAGGTGGCTGTATCGGACATGGGCTCTCCCTTCTTGGCTCTCGCCGCTTTCTCCACACAATACCCCCAGCGGGTATTTGACCATCGCTCGAGCTGAAGAGATCGTTGACGCCTCTTCATCGACCCTGAGGCGGAGGGGCTCGGAGGCCAAGCCCCGAGCCCTTGCCGGTTGACCCCTCGGATCGGCCGGCCTATGGTGAGTGCAACGTCGAATAAAGGAGGATCGCATGGCCGATGCAGGGCTGTTCATCGGTTGGGGCGCTCCGGTCCGTGGCAGGGAGACCAAGGGCCTCGACGTGTTCAACGAAGCGCTCGCCTACCAGGGCAAGCTGCAGGAGGAAGGCAGAACCGAGGGTTTCGAGGTGGCCCTCCTCGGTCCCCATGGCGGGGGGCTGGCGGGATTCATCCTCGTCCGCGGCTCGGAGGAGCAGATGGCGACGCTGCGCGCGGATGACGAGTTCCAGCGCATCAATGCCCGCGCCTCGCAGATCATCGACGAGCTCGGGGTGGTCGAGACCGTGCTCGGAGACGGCATCGCCGAGCAGATCGGCATCTATCGGGCTGCCATCGACGATCTCGCCTGACCGGTCGCACTGGGCCCCGTAACCGTCATCCACCGGTCGCGGGGCCCAGTCTCTCCACAACGGAATTCGGGCCCGCGATGCCGGTCGGACCGTGGGGAAGATCGGTGCGTGGGTTGCGGCGCCGAGGTGAAAGGTTCTCGCCCGAGCGGACATCATCCGGGTAAGTGAGCGAGGGCGAACGGCAGGGGAGCGGGGGCACGGCCCCTGGGTTCGAGGCGATCTTTCGCGCCACGCACCCCCGCGTGCTCGCCTACGCGCTGCGGCGCGCCCCTAACACGGGCTCCGCGGAGGAGGTCGTCTCCGAGACGTTCCTGATCGCGTGGCGGCGCTTCGACGCGATGCCGGAGGACCCGCTGCCGTGGCTGCTCGGCGTCGCCAGGAAGGTGCTGGCCAACCAGAGGCGCGCGGCGAGCCGGCGCTTCCCCGACGGGCCGCTCGCCTCCCTGGACCACGTCGAAGCGCACGACCGGTCCACGCCCGTCGACGAGCAGGTCGTCGATCGGCACGCCTTCGCGACGGCCTTCGCGGCGCTCAGCGGCCGCGATCGGGAAGTGCTCGCGCTCGTCGCCTGGGACGGCCTGAAGCCGCGCCAGGCGGCCGCCGTCATGGGGTGCGCGCCGCCGGTCTTCTCGATCCGCCTGCACCGGGCCCGCCGCCGCCTCCTGAAAGAGCTCGAGGCGAGCGGACATCCACTGGGGCAGGCAGGCAAACCTTCGCCGCTCAGCGAGCGGCCCCCCGGACGAGGTGTGGCCGGCTGCTGGTGGCCATGCCGGTCGCGGTCGCGGTGCTCGCAGTCTCGATCGTCGGCATCCCGGGCGGCGGACAGAGCGGTCCCGCCACATTGCCGGCGCTGGCGAAGGCCGCCGAAGCAGCCGCCGCCCAGCCGGTGCCCGCCGATCTCCCCTACGTCTACATGAAGACCAGGCAGATGGGCACCGACACCAGTGTGGCGGGCGGGCAGGCCTGGTCGGTTTACGACTCCACGATCAAGGAAGAATGGGTCGCCGAAGATGGCTCGGGCCGGGTGCGCAGGATCGCCGCCGCGCCGAAGTGGGTCAGCCCCAGGGACAGGGAAGCATGGGAAGCCGCGGGGAGCATCGAATTCCTCCACGACTGGTCCGCGCACACCGAAGAAGAAGACGCCCCCGCCGGTCGCTTGGGTTATCCCTCCTACGACGGCACCAAGCTCTCCGAGCTTCCCACCGATCCGGCGGAACTCTCGGAATGGCTGATCGAACAGGTCTCCAAATCCCACAACGGGTTCTCGCCAGCCGTCCGAAGCCTCGCTCTCGTTTCGGAAATACTCACCGACCCTTTCGCCACACCCGAGCTGCGAGCCGCCCTCTACGAAGCCGAGGGCCTGGTTCCCGGCATCGAATATTTCGGCAAGGCGACCGACGCGATCGGCCGTCACGGTCTCGCCATCGGCACCGAATCGGCGAACTCGGGGGCGCCGACGCGCTACCTGCTGATCTTCGATCCCGGGACCTCGCAGGTGCTGGCCACCGAGTCGATCACGCTGAAGCCACCGTCAGGGCTTCCAAACGAGCCGACCCCGCTGTTGAGCGAAGGCACGATGTTCCTCGACTCCGGGACCACGAGCTCCCTGACCAGTCGGCCGTGAGGAAATGAGGGACACGTCCCACCCAGCCGCCGAACGGATAGGGACCTTGGGTCGCCGCTTCGGTTTTAGGCCGACCGGTAACGCTTTCCTCCCCCGCGACCAATAAGGGACATGGAGGCGGGGGAAGCATTGCCAACAGCACCGAGTGCGCTCAGCCAGAGGCTGCGCGTGGTCGCCGCCCGCGAGCGTGGCATCGGCGCCGAGCAGCTGCGCTGGATCGGCACCGACCCTGACCTGTTCGAGGCGTTCTACCGCGAGCACGTCGAGGAGGTGCAGCGGTTCGTCGCCCGCCGGGTCGGCGACCGCGAGCGGGCGGCGGACCTGACCGCGGAGATCTTTCTCGCCGCGATCGGCTCGGCCCACCGCTACCGTCCGCGGCGCGGCACGCCGAAGGCGTGGCTCTACGGGATCGCCCGCGTCCTCGTCGCCAACGACCGGCGCCGGCAGGGCCGTGAGCGGGCGGGGGAGGAAGGCCTACGCGGCAGCGTCCCGCTCGACTCCGACGACGCGGCGCGGATGGACGCGCGGATCGATGCCGCCGCCCAGTCGCGCCTTCTCTACGCCGCGATGGACCGCCTGCCCGAGGCCGAGCGGGCGGTGCTGGAGCTGGTCGCGATCGACGAGCTGACGGTCGCCGAGGCGGGAGCTGCGGTCGGTGTGCGACCCGTCACCGCCCGCGTCCGCCTGCACCGGGCGCGCCGCAAGCTGCGCGCCGAGCTCGAGGCGGCACCCGATTCAAGCCCAAGCAAGGAGGACCGACCGTGAACAAACTGCACGACACAGATGCACATTTCGAGGCGCGGCTGCTCGCTCAGCTGCGTGCGGTCGTCGCCGAGCGTGGCATCGCTGACGACGCGAGATCCGAGGACAGGGCCGCTGTCATCTCGACGCCCGCCTGGCGACGGCGCGCTCCGCGCCTGGCGCTGAGCGCCGCCGCGGTCCTCGCCGCTGTCGTGGCCGGACTAATCGGCAGCGGCGGTGGCGACAACACCTCCAAGGCGTTTGCCGTCGAACCGCAGGCAGGCGGTGGGGTGGCGATCAAGATCTACAGCCTCAGCGAACCCGAAAACCTGGAAAAGGCCCTGGACGAAGCCGGCATTCCGTCTTCGGTCACTTACCTTCCGGCCGGGATGACCTGCCGCGAACCGCGCTTCCGGCCCTCAAAGGAGGGCGGTCAAGCCCCCCGTGGCTTCGAAGCCATGGGTCCCGGCGGCCCGACGATCATCGGTATCGGCAACGAGGCGCAGAGGCGCGAATTCAACAATGAAATGCAGAAGCGCGAGTCCGAATGGCAGCGGGGGGAATCGACGCAACCCACAGTTGCCCAGTTTTTCAATCCCGACCGGTTCGGCCCCGACCAGACGCTGGTCCTGACCGGCTCGCCCCTCCCCTACGAAGGCGACCCCACCGGGGGTCATTGGACGCAGGTGCAAATCGCCGATGGCCCGGTCGGCCCCTGCGAACCGGTCAAGGGGACGACACCGATCCAGGCGGAGGGGGCGAAGGCGCTCCGGGAGGATGAACGCGAAAACGAAATCAACCGCCGAGGCGGTTGAGTCGGCGAAGGATCGCGGGCGGGTCGCGGAGCGGATCCGGACTCCCATAGATGGAAGACGTTCGTGCAGAACCCAGGCGGGTAATCCGATCGGTGGGCACCGCTCCGAGCTTTCGCGCCGACATCGAGGGCCTCCGCGCGGTCGCCATCCTCGCCGTGCTCGCCTGCCATGCGGGCATCGCGTGGCTCGCCGGCGGCTACGTCGGCGTCGACGTCTTCTTCGTCATCTCCGGCTTCCTGATCACGCGGCTGCTGCTCGATGAGGTCGATCGCAGCGGCACCATCTCCATCTCCCGCTTCTACGCTCGCCGGGCGAAGCGACTGCTGCCGCAGGCGGCGCTCCTGCTGATCGCGGTGGCGGCGCTCTCGCTGCTCGTCCTCTCGCCGCTGCGCGGCGTCGAAATCTCCGGCGACATCGTCAGCTCAGGCCTCTACATGGCGAACTGGCACTTCGCCGCGCACGCGGTCGACTACTTCGCGCAGGGCGCCGAACCGAGCCCCGTGCTCCACCTCTGGTCGCTGGGGATCGAGGAGCAGTTCTACCTCGTCTGGCCGGCCCTGCTGCTCGGCCTCGTCTGGCTTGGCCGTCGTCGAGGCTCGGTCCGCCCGATCGTCTGCGTCGCGCTCGCCCTGCTCTTCGCCGGCTCGCTGACCCTCGGCATCGAGCAGACCGCGGCGCAGCCGGCCTGGGCCTACTTCTCCACCTTCGACCGGGCCTGGGAGCTGGCCCTGGGGGCGGCCCTGGCGCTGCTGGGATCGGTGGGGCTGCCTCGCCCGCTCGCCGCTGTGCTCGGCTGGGCCGGCTTGGGGGCGATCGCTTACGCCGTCCTGGCCTTCGACGCGCAGACGTCCTTCCCGGGCGCCGTCGCGCTCGTGCCGACGCTCGGCGCCGCGGCGCTGATCGTCTCCGGCGCAGCCCGGCGCGCCCCGGCCAAGCTCTCGCCTGCCACGGCCCTCTCCCTGCCGCCCGTCCGCTACGTCGGCCGCATCTCCTACGCCTGGTACCTCTGGCACTGGCCGGCCCTGGTCTTCGCGGCGGCGATCTTCGGGCCGCTCTCCGCTCTGGCGGGCATCGCGGTCGTGCTCGCCGCGCTGCTGCCGACCGTAGTCAGCCATCACCTCGTCGAGAACCCGCTCCGCCACTCCCGCCGCCTGACGTCGCTGCCGTCCCGGGGACTGGCGCTCGGCGCGGCCTGCATGGCGAGCGCAGTGGTGGCAGGCATCATGCTCATCCACCTGCAGCCGACGCTGCACACGCTTCCGGCCGCGGAGGCAAAGGGGGCGCTCGCCCTCCTCAGGGAGCCGCGGCTACAGCGGCGGGCGACGGCGATCCGGCCGAATCCGCTGCATGCCGGCGCCGACCTGCCGCGTGTCTACTACGACGGCTGCCTGACCGGGATCGAAGGCACTGCGTCCCACAGTTGCCTCTACGGCGACCCGCACGGCAACAGCACCCTAGTCCTCTTCGGCGACTCGCACGCGATGCAGCACTTCCCGGCGATCCAGGCCGTCGCCAAGCGCAACAGGTGGCGGCTGGTCGTGCTGGCGAAGCGCGAATGCACGCCGGCCGAAGCGAGGGTTCGCGACGCGGTCGAGAAGCGCGAGTACTCCCAGTGCGACGTCTGGCGGCAGCACATGCTGGAACGGATCGAAGCGAGCGGCGGCCCGGTCACGGTGGTGCTGGGCAGCGACACTGCCTACACCGCCTATGGCCCGCATGGGGAAGAGCTGAGCGGCAGGGCGAACGCCGCCGCGCTGGAAGCCGGCTACGTCGCGACGCTGAAGCGGCTGCGGCGTGCCGGCATCGGGGCGGTGGTGGTCCGCGACACGCCGGAGGCCCCCGGCAGCGTGCCCAGCTGCGTGTCCGAACACATGCAGGACCTGGGGGCCTGCGCCTTCCCGAAGGAGCACAGGTGGAACCGAAGCTTCGACCTGCGCGCGGCCAGGCAGGTCCCGGAAACCGGCCTGATCGACGTCACTCCCGAGATCTGCTCTGGCCGCCTCTGCCGCGCGGTGATCGGCAGCGTCCTCGTCTACCGCGACAACGCCCACCTCACCGCGACCTTCTCGCGGACCCTGAGCCGCTGGTTCGAACCGGCGCTGAAGAGGGCGGTGGCCCGCTGAGCCGGAGTCCCGCGACCGAATCGATGGCCGCTCGGCTCAGAGACCGAGGCCGCCGACGCCGCCCTCGTCCCAGCCCAGGTGATGGGCGAGCTCGTGGCGGAGCGTGCGCTCGACCTGGCGGGCGAGCAGCTGCGGGTCGTGGCCGAAGTCGCGTTCGAGCGTGTCGCGGTAGATCACGATCCTGTCCTCATAGCGTTCCCGCGCCACGCCGTCGCCGAAGTACTGGCCGTAGGCGCGCGCTTCGGAGCCGAGGTCGGAGACCACCACCGCCACCTTCTCCAGCACCTTCTGGAATTCGTCCGGCAGGGCGTCGATCGCGTCGGCGACCAGCGATTCGAAGGCGTCGAGGCGATCGTCCGCGCCGGGCACCCGACCAATGGTAGGGGCGACCGGCGCCGGGGTGCTTGTCGGAGGAGCGCCTACGTCGCGGCCGCGGCGATCGCCTCGGCGACCAGGCGGGGGCGCTGCTGGGGGAGCATGTGGGTGGCGCGCTCGATGGTGAGGAGCCGGGCCTGCGGCATGGCCTCGGCGAGACGCCTGGCGTGGGCGGCCGTCGACACCCGGTCGCGGCTGCCGCGCAGGATCGTCGTCGGCCTGTCGATCGAGGCCAGCTGAGGCTCCAGCGAGGGCAGCTCGATGAGGAAGGCGCGCTGCTCGCGATGGAAGCTCCGCCAGGCGCCGCCGGTTCGCCACTCGACGGCGTTGACGGCGATCTGCTCCGGCGGCAGGGTGGGCACGGTGGCATGGGCCAGCTTCCGCAGCGGCGGCACGGCGAGCGCCGATCCGGCCGCGACGAACCCGATCCGAGTCGCGGCGGTACCGAGGACGGGGTGCGCCAGGAGGCGGTCGGCGAGGCTGGGCGGGACGCCCGGCGCGACCGGAGCGGCGAGTACCAGCGCCCGCACCCGCTGCGGGAAGCGGATCGCCGCGGCAAGCGCCACGCCGCTCGCCCAGCTGTGGCCGGCGACGACTGCGGACTCGATCTCGAGGCGGTCGAGCAGCTCGATCAGCGCGGCGGCGTTCTCGTGGAAGCCGGCGGCGCTCCCGCCCGTGCGACCGTAGCCGGGGCGGTCGGGCGCGATGACACGCAACCGTCCGCGCAGCCGCTCGATCACCGGCCCCCAGTCAGCGGCGCTGCCCGGCTGGCCGTGCAGCAGCACGACGGGCGGCCCCTCGCCGGCGTCGATCGCTTGCAGCCTCACTCCGCAGTGCTGCCGACCGGCTCCGCCACCCCGGCGCTCTCGCGGTCGCCCTCGCCGCCGGCCCCGCGCGTCGCCCGGGGCACCGGCGAGGGCAGCTGACCCTCGGCCCGCATCGCGGCAAGCCCGGTACGGGCGAAGCCGAGCGGGCGCCGCTCGTAGAGCAGGTAGCGCGGCTGCCAGCGTGGCGAGAACTTGGCGTTGAAGCGGTAGAGGCTCTCGATCTGGAAGTAGGGGTTGGCGAGCGCCACCAGCCTGCCCAGCGCCCGCTCGCCGATCCCGCTCGGGGCGCGCAGCAGCCGTGCGAAGGCGGCGAAGTTGAGCGAGATCTCCTCGATCCCGCGCTCGCGCAGCATCTCGATCGCGCTCACCACCAGGTACTCGGTGAGGCCGTTGACGCTGTCGCGGTCTCGCCGCATCAGGCCCAGCGACATCGCCGGCCGCCCGTAGCAGGGGGCGAAGTGGAGGAAGCCCCGCGCGGCGCCCTCGGCGTCCCGCGCCACCAGGACGAGGCTCTCGCAGAGGTGCTCCCCTCGCAGGCTGTCGATCGCCATCGAGAAGCCGCGCTCCGGTTCGTCGCCGCGCCAGCGGTCGGAGAGCTCCTCGAGCTCGCGCAGCTCCGTCTCCGAGAGCTCGCCCATGCTCCGCAGCTCCGCCGTGAAACCTGCTTTGCGGGCGCGGGTGACGGCCTGGCGCACCTTGCGGATCGGCCGTCCCTCGAGCGAGAAGGCGTTGAGGTCGACGATCGCCTCGTCGCCGATGTAGAAGGAGCTGAGCCCGGCGTCGGCGGCCAGCGCGGCGAACTCCTCGCTTGCCCCGACCACGCCGATCGCCAGCCCGCGCGCCGCGGCGAAGCCGCAGAGCTCGTGCAGCAGGCCGGGAAGCGCGGCTCGCGGCCCGATCGGATCGCCGGAGACGAGCAGCACTCCGGCCTCGACGCGGTACCCGACGAAGGCTCGCCGCGAGCTGTCGAAGAAGTGGTGCTTGTCGGCGCGCAGCTTGAAGAAGCTGAGCGTGTCGCTACCGTGCCGCTCGACTATCTCCCGGGCGAGCGGCCGCAGCGCGCCCGTAGGCAGCCCGCGCGGAGCCGCCAGCGGCCGGAAGAGCAGCCAGGCGACGGTCAGCGCGGCGCCGATCCAGAGCAGGTCGAGCGCGGTCGGCACCCAGTGGAAGGCGCCGCGGTAGTGGATCGGCTGCGCCGAAAGCGTCAGCGACGCCTGCAGCTCGGTCAGGCCGCGGGCGAAGGTGAGCGACGGCGTGCCCCAGTGCGCCGCCGCGAGCAGGGTGACGATGCTGGTGGCGAGCACGCCGGCCACCACGGCGAGGCTGCGGTTGAGCTGGCCGCGCCAGCCGTCGCTCGCGTGCACCACGTAGAAGGCGCCGCGGCCCCAGACCAGCAGCGCTGCCAGGCCCCAGCACGCCATCGCCTCCTCGACGTCCAGTCCCTTGAGCAGGTTGAGCCCGCCGGCGACGACGAGAATCGCCACGGCGAGCCCCCAGGCGCGGTGGCGGCGGCGCATCAGATAGGCGCCGAGGATGATCAGCGCCGTCCCCGCCGCCAGGGCGAGCGTGTGGGCGGCCACCGGGACCTCGCCCGGCACCAGTTCGAGCAGCACGCGCATGCGCGAGTGGAGGTTCGGCGTCAGCGCCGAGGCGACGTTGACCAGCCCCATCGCGATGGTGCAGACGCCGGCCAGCGGCGCCAGCCAGTGCACGCGGGCGCGGCTGCGGAGCGGCTTTCGTCGGCTTCCGGGGACGCGCAGCCGCGGACCGGGCTCTTGGCGGTCGACGCGGAACAAGACACTGAGCAGCTTGACGATCATGGCTAAGCATGCCCTAAACGGGCGCTGAGAGGGAACTCAATCAGCTAGCGCGGCGCCGGTCGGGACGACGAGGCCGCGCTGGACGCTGAGCAGGCC
>DASTHF010000127.1:0-4460 GCA_035605615.1 Solirubrobacterales bacterium | reverse complement strand
TTGACCGCCACCGCAGAGCTGCCCCTCGCTGCCTCGATCACCGCCACCATCTTTCTCCTCGTCTCGGAGCCGTTGACGGGAGAAGAGTTCGCGGCGGCGGGTGGGAAACCTACCGACGAGCTAACAAAGCAGTGTTAGACTGGCACTTGTCAGGGCGGGAGGCACCCCGCCCCCTCTACCTCAAGACCTGTCAGGGCGGGAGGGACCCATGACCCCCCCACCCAACTAACCGGCGTCCCCCCCTGCGTACCCGGGCCTCGGCCTCGGCACCGGCCTGGCCCGTTGCGGGCGTTCGGGCTGCGGCGCCGGCTCGACCGGCTTCGCCGGCTCCTCCTCGTCGGCGAACACCTCGTCTTCCGGCTTCCCTTCGAGCAGCGCCACGAACTGCTCGGCGTCGATCGTCTCCCGCTCCAGCAACACCTTGGAGATCCGGTCCAGCTCCGCCCGCCGTTCGGTGAGCAGGTCCTTGGCGGTCTGGTGCGCGGACTCGACGATGCGGCGGATCTCGTCGTCGATCTCGCGGGCGATCTCGTCCGAGTAGTCGGGCTCCGCCGAGAACTCGCGGCCGAGGAACGGCAGGCTGCGGTCGTGGCCGAAGACGCGGGGGCCGAGCCGCTCCGACATCCCGAACCGCATCACCATCTGCTTCGCCGTCTCGGTCACCTTTTCGAGGTCGTTGGAGGCGCCGGTGGTGATCTCGCCGAAGACGATCTCCTCGGCGGCGCGGCCGCCCAGCGTCATCGCCATCGTGTCGGTCAGCTCGGCGCGGCTGGTCAGGAACTTGTCCTGGGTGGGCAGCGAGATCGTGTAGCCGAGCGCCTGGCCGCGGCTGATGATCGAGACCTTGTGGACCGGGTCGCAGTTGGGCAGCAGGTGGCCGACGATCGCGTGCCCGAGCTCGTGGTAGGCGGTGATCAGCCGCTCCTTCTCGCTCATCACGCGGGTTTTCTTCTCGGGGCCGGCGATCACCCTCATGATCCCCTCCTCGAGCTCGTGCATCGAGATCTCGCGGTTGCCCGAGCGGGCGGTCAGCAGCGCCGACTCGTTGATCAGGTTCGCGAGGTCGGCGCCGGTGAAGCCGGGCGTTTGGCCGGCCAGCGCGTCGAGGTCGATGTGCTTGGCGAGCGGCTTGCCGCGCGTGTGGACTTCGAGGATCTGCTTGCGCCCTTTGCGGTCGGGGCGGTCGACGACGACCTGGCGGTCGAAGCGGCCCGGCCGCAGCAGCGCCGGGTCGAGGATGTCGGGCCGGTTGGTGGCGGCGATCAGGATGATGTTGTCTTTCATCTCGAAGCCGTCCATCTCGACGAGCAGCTGGTTCAGCGTCTGCTCGCGCTCGTCGTGGCCGCCGCCCATGCCGGCGCCGCGGTGGCGGCCGACGGCGTCGATCTCGTCCATGAAGATGATGCAGGGCGAGTTCTGCTTCGCCTGCTCGAAGAGGTCGCGGACGCGGCTGGCGCCGACCCCGACGAACATCTCGACGAAGTCGGAGCCGGAGATCGAGAAGAAGGGCACGCCGGCCTCGCCGGCGACGGCGCGGGCGAGCAGCGTCTTCCCCGTCCCGGGCGGTCCATATAGGAGGACGCCCTTGGGGATGCGCGCGCCCAGCGCCTGGAACTTCTTCGGGTTCTCGAGGAATTCCTTGATCTCCTGGAGCTCCTGCACCGCCTCGTCGACCCCGGCGACGTCGCGGAAGGTGATCTTCGGCGCGTCGACCGACATCCGCTTCGCTTTCGATTTGCCGAAGTTCATGACGCGCGAGCCGCCGCCCTGCATCTGGTTCATCAGGAAGATCCAGAAGCCGAAGAAGAGGACGAAGGGGAGGATGTAGGTGAGCAGCGAGAGCAGGCCGGAGCTGCCGGTGCCGTGCACCGTGGTCTTCACGTTGGCCTGGTCGAGCGATTCGATCAGGCTCTGCTCGGTGTTGGGCGGGTAGCCGGTCGAGAAGCTGTTGCCGTCCTTCTGCTTGACGTCGAGGGTGTTGTCCTTCGTATTGACCGTGACTTCTTTGACCTGGCCGCTGGCGATCAGGCCGGTCTTCGGCTTGACCAGCTCGTTGTAGGGCGGCGCTTCGCCGCCGGAGGGACCGCTGATCACCTTCTGAGCGATGAAGGCGAGGATCACGACCAGCAGGATCGGGAAAGCCGCGCTTTTGAAGAAACGCCTCACAGGGGAAAAATCAGCGTACCAGGGGCGTTTTGCCCGTCAGGCGTCCAACGCGGCGACGTAATCGAGGTTGCGGTAGCGCTGCGCGTGGTCGAGTCCGTAGCCCACCGCGAAGCGGTCCTCGATCTCGAAGCCGACGTAGCGCGGCGAGAGGTCGACGCGCAGGCGGGCGGGCTTGGTGAGAAGCGCGCAGACCTCGAGCGAGGCGGGGTTGCGGGCCTTCAGGCTGCGCATCAGGTACTGGAGCGTGAGGCCGGAGTCGATGATGTCCTCGACGAGCAGCACGTGGCGCCCCTCGATCGGCGCGTCGAGGTCCTTGAGGATGCGGACGACGCCCGAGGAATGGGTCTGCGAGCCGTAGCTGGAGACGGCCATGAAGTCGATCTCGCAGGGCACGGTGACGCAGCGCATCAGGTCGGCGAGGAAGATCACCGCGCCCTTCAGCACCCCGACCATGAAGAGCTCGCGCCCCTCGTAGTCGGCACTGATCCGCGCCCCCAGCTCGGCGACACGGCGGCTCAGCTGCTCGCGCGAGAAGAGGGTCTCCCCGATCGCCGGCTCGCTCACGGTCCGCAGTCTAAGTAAGGGAAGCCGCTCAGCGCTCGGCGCGCAGCACGCCGCGTTCGACGACCGCCCGCACGCCCCCGCCCAGGTCGAGCATCGCGGTGCCGGTGCGGCGCAGCGCCGCCACCTCGTCGGCGTGGTTGGCGGCGCCGGGGACGGGTCGGCCCGCCGCCCGGTCCGCAAGCCGCTGGACGACGAGGCGGCGCAGCGCCGGCGGCAGCTCGGCGAGGCGCTCTAGCCGGATCGTGCCGCGGTCGCCGTTCGTGCCCTCGAGCTCGGCGTCGATCAATTCGTCGAGAACCTGTGCCTCGTCGCGCAGCAGCTCCGCCGTGCGCAGCACGTTCCGGGCCGCCGCCGGATGAACCTCGGCCAGCGCCGCCGCCAGCCCGTGGCGGACGCGGTTGCGCGCGAAGGAAAGCTCCGCGTTGGTCGGGTCGTCGCGCCAGGCGAGGCCGCGCTCTTCGCAGTAGGCGGTGACCTGCTCGCGGGTGAAGGGGAGCAGTGGCCGCACCAGGCGGCCGTCGCGCGACCGCATGCCGAGCAGGGCGCGGCGGCTGGGCGAGGAGGCGAGCCGGTAGAGGATCGTCTCGACCTGGTCGTCGGCCGTGTGGCCGGTGGCGATCGAGGCGCCCCGCGGCTCGGCCAGCCGCGCCGCCGCCGCGTAGCGGGCGTCCCGGGCCCAGGCCTGCAGGTTGCCCGGCCCCTCGGGGCGGCGGGGGCGCTCGATCTCCAGCCGGACTCCGAGCCGCTCGCAGAGCGCCGCGCAATGTGCCTCGTCCTCGCCGGCGTCGTCGCGCAGGCCGTAGTTGACGTGCAGGGCGGTGACGGCCGCGGAGCCGAGCAGCCGCACCGCGACATCGAGCAGGCAGACCGAGTCGCGGCCTCCGGAGAGCATTGCGACGAGCGGCTTGCCCGGCGCCAGCAAGCCGCCCTCGCGCACCGCGTCGAGCATCGAGTCCGCCTTCACGGATTCAGTGTAGGTCGGGGGCGGCGAGCCGCCCATCGGGACGCGACTCTCAGGCTGAAGTCGAGGGTTACTCTTTGGTGGAGGAGCGCACTGCTTTCGGCTGCCCGGCGCTCAGCCGCCGGCGTATCTCCGCGATGTCCTGCGCGATGCCGTCGATCTGGTCCTCCACCCCGTCGAAGCGCTGCGAGAGGGAGCGCAGCCGCCGCTCCAGCCGCTCCACGTCGCTGGCGGTGGCGATGTTGAGCGCGGTCAACGCCGCCTGCTGGACCTCGAGCGCCTTCTCGCGCGCCCCGAGCGCCGCCCCGAGCGCGTTCTCCAGCACCTGACTGTCGAGCAGGGCCTGGGTCAGCTCGCCGAGCGCCTGCTCGCCGCGTGCCCTGAAGCCGTCTTCGTCGTCCACGGCGCCCATGCTCAGCAGCTTAGCGAGCGCATCCGAGCCGGTTGAGATCCTTCCCGGCGCTATGCATCCGCTGTTGATTAAGGGCTTGTTGGGGCAGGCGGGCTGGATTGCAGCTTCCCATGCAACCAAGTAGCTTAGGCGCGCCTTATGGAGGGAAATCACGGACACGGGCAGGGGCGTCCGTGAGGATCGGCACCGAGGCGTCTGCCGGAATGAGACAGAAGCTCATAGCGATCGTCGCCGTGGCCGGTTTCGCGGTCGTCACCGCGTTGGGAGTCGGCATGGCGGGTGCCGACGAACCGGTGGCGACGAGCAGCGGCGCAGCCGAAGCCGGCAGCGGCGCGGGCGAAAGCCTCGGCGCCCCGA
>DASTHF010000097.1:0-15737 GCA_035605615.1 Solirubrobacterales bacterium | reverse complement strand
GGAACGTCGCCCGCGGCGAGGGCAACCTGCTGCACCCGATCCGCG
The DNA here is from genome assembly GCA_035605615.1 of Solirubrobacterales bacterium. GTDB lineage: Bacteria > Actinomycetota > Thermoleophilia > Solirubrobacterales > 70-9 > VRUE01. Next base: position 15,692 of record DASTHF010000097.1, on the reverse strand, counting down.
CCGCGCTCGCCGCCAATGCCTCGATCGGCGAGGTCTGCGGCGCGATGCGCGACGTCTTCGGCGAATACAAGGGCGGCGCCTTCTTCTAGGCAGTCTTCTCGGTTCCGGTGCGCTTTATGTGTCCCTGAAACACAAAAAGCGCACCGGAAGCAGGAACGGGCACGCGGGGGTGGAACCCGGCCGCATGATCGAGGTCGCGCGGACCCTGATGAAGTCCGAGCCGGAGCTCGCCGAGCTGGTCGCGGAGCTCGCAGGCGTCGAGGTGACGATGGCCGAGAAGGGCTTCGGCACGCGGGTCGAGATCCGCGCCGGCGACGATTCGGGGCTCAGCGAGGGCGATCTGGAGCGGCTTCTCGACCGCCTCGCCGAACCGCAGAAGCAGCCGTTCGGCAGCGCCTGAGCCGGCTACATAGAATCGCGCGCCCATGCGCGAACGCAACCCGCTCACCCACGAGGAGAAGCTCGCCTACCTGCGCGAGCTGCGCGAGGAAGCGATCCACTCCGCCTCCGAGGAGGCGGTCGAGAAGCAGCACGCGAAGGGCAAGCTGACCGCCCGCGAGCGAATCGAGAAGCTGCTCGACCCCGGCTCCTTCGAGGAGCTCGACACCTTCGTCCGCCACCGCACCTACGACTTCGAGATGCAGAAGCGCCGCCCTTGGGGCGACGCGGTGGTGACCGGCCACGGCACGATCGAAGGCCGCACCGTCTTCGTCTTCTCGCAGGACTTCACGGTCTTCGGCGGCAGCCTCGGCGAGGTGATGGCGGAGAAGATGTGCAAGGTGATGGACCTCGCCGCCAAGGTCGGGGCGCCGGTGATCGGCATCAACGACTCGGGCGGCGCCCGCATCCAGGAGGGCGTCGTCTCGCTCGGCGCCTACGGCGACGTCTTCGTCCGCAACGTCATGTGCTCGGGGGTCATTCCCCAGATCAGCCTGATCATGGGCCCCTGCGCCGGCGGCGCCGTCTACTCGCCGGCGATGACCGACTTCATCTTCATGGTCAAGGAGACCAGCCACATGTTCATCACCGGCCCCGAGGTGATCAAGACGGTGACCGGCGAGGAAGTCGAGTTCGAGGCGCTGGGGGGCGCGATGAGCCACAACAGCAAGTCGGGCGTGGCCCACTTCGCCGCCGAGGACGAGGAGAGCTGCCTCGAGGACGTCCGCTACCTGCTCAGCTTCCTGCCCTCGAACAACCTCGAGGCGCCGCCGCGCTTCGCCCCCTCCGACGACCCCGAGCGCGAGGACCCCGAGCTCGACACGCTCGTCCCCGACGACCCCTCAAAGCCCTACGACATGCGCGAGGTGATCGCCCGCATCGTCGACGACGGCGAGTTCTTCGAGGTGCACGAGCACTTCGCCAAGAACATCGTCTGCGGCTTCTCGCGGCTCGACGGCCACCCGATCGGCGTCGTCGGCAACCAGCCGGCCAACCTGGCCGGCGTGCTCGACATCGAGGCCTCCGAGAAGGCGGCCCGCTTCGTCCGCACCTGCGACGCCTTCAACGTGCCGCTGCTCACCTTCACCGACGTGCCCGGCTTCCTGCCGGGGACCGACCAGGAGTGGAATGGGATCATCCGCCACGGCGCCAAGCTGCTCTACGCCTTCACCGAGGCGACCGTGCCGAAGCTGACCGTGGTCACCCGCAAGGCGTACGGCGGCGCCTACGACGTGATGAACTCGAAGCACATGCTGGCCGACTACAACGTGGCCTGGCCCACCGCGGAGGTGGCCGTGATGGGTCCCGAGGGCGCCGTCAACATCATCTACCGCAAGGACATCTCCTCCTCTCCCACTCCCGACCAGCGCCGCCAGAAGCTGATCGACGACTACAAGGCCCACTTCGCCAACCCCTACTCGGCGGCCGAGCGCGGCTACATCGACGACGTGATCGAGCCGCGCCAGACGCGCCCCAAGCTGATCCGCGCGCTGCGCATGCTGCAGTCCAAGCGAGTCGACCAGCCGAAGCGAAAGCACGGCAACATCCCGCTGTAGGGCTAAGGTGCCGAGGCAGCGAATCGGCGAGACGAGGGGGGCAGCCAGGTGGCGAAGAAGGGGAGAACGGCCGCGAAGGCGAGGAAGGGGAAGAGCGACGAGCTGGTCGACAGCCGGCTGATGAAAGCGCTCACCGACCCGCGGCGGGTGAAGGTCCTGTCGATCCTCAACGAAAGGGTCGCCAGCCCCAAGGAACTGGCCGAGGAGTTCGGCGAATCGCTGAGCGGCGTCGCCTACCACTTCAAGGTCCTGCGCAACTTCGGGCTGATCGAGCTGGAGAAGACGGAGCCGCGACGCGGGGCCGTCGAGCACTACTACAGGGCCACCCACCGCGCCCTCATCCCCGACGACGCCTGGAAGTCCCTCTCGCCGAAGACGAAACGCCGCATCGGCGACGACATCATGGAGCGCATCATCGGCGACGTCGCCGACTCCGTCGAGGCGGGGGTGTTCAACAAGCGGGACAGCGTTCACTTGAGCTGGACGCCGCTGATCCTCGACGAGGAGGGGTGGAAGGCGTTCTCCGCGCTGCTAGAGGAAACGCTCGAGCGGACCTTCGACCTGCAGGCCGAAGCGACCGAACGCCTCAACGCGAAGGACGGTGAGGGAGGGTCGCCCGCGATCTGCGCGACCCTGGCGATGATCGGCTTCGAGTCGGCGCGGGCGGCGGCGGAGGGCAAGAAGGCCCAGCTGCGCCGCCGCTACTAGCGGCGATCCTGCCTATGCCGAGATCATCCATAAATAAAAAGAAAGAAAGTATGTCTATAACAGAAGTGGCAAACAGCCGCATTGCCCAGGTGCGATGAAGCATCTTGCAAGTCCCGCTGCTGGAGCTTGATGCTCGCGGCGACTCAGGCGTGCGCGATGAGGAGGCTGGCGAAGCCGACCACGAAGGTGACGATCATGCCACCGCCTATTTGGATCAGCATCCGTTGCATCGCGTCGAAGCGAGCGTCCATCTGGGCGAAACGGGCTTGCATCTCAGCACGCATAGCACGGAAGTCGGCATCGAGGCGGTCAAAGCCGCGATCGACCTTGTTGTTGAGGTCGTCGAGGCGCTCGTCGGTCCAGCTCTCTCGCATCGTCGTGATCTTTGCACCGTAAGCCTTTGTCTGCAAACGGACAAGGCGCAGGTGCGCCATTTGTGGAGATTCTTCCACGCGAGAAGCGCAGCGGTGCTTGCGCTGTGGGAAAGGGTTCCTACGGCACCGCGGTCGCCTCGGTCTCGACGCCGCCGCCCTCGATCCGCGCGCCACGCGCCCCGCGGGCGGCGACCGGGCCTCCCTCCTCGCGGCTGAGGCGGTGGGCGAGGTAGACGGGGACGATCGAGATCAGCACGACGAGCACGGCGACGACGTTGACGATCGGCAGCTGGGTGGGGCGGAAGAGGTTGCGGAAGATCCAGATCGGCAGCGTTTCCTGGCCGGCGCCGATCGTGAACGTCGTGACGATGATCTCGTCGAAGGAGAGGGCGAAGGCGAGCAGCCCGCCCGCCGCCAGCGCGGTGCGCAGGTTGGGCATCGTGACGAAGCGGAAGGTCTGCCAACTGTGGGCGCCGAGGTCGGCCGAGGCCTCCTCGAAGGAGGTCGAGAGGCGGCGCAGGCGGGCGACGGTGTTGTTGTAGACGACGACGATGCAGAAGGTGGCATGGCCGACGATCACCGTGAGCAGGCCGAGGCTGACGCCGAGCACCTGGGTGAAGGTGTTGCTGAGAGCGACGCCGGTGACGATCCCGGGCAGGGCGATCGGCAGGATGACCAGGAAGGAGACCGTCTCGCGGCCGAAGAAGCGGTGGCGCGAGACCGCCAGCGAGGCTAGCGTGCCGAGCAGGAGCGCGATCGCGGTCGCCGCCAGCCCCGCCTTCAGCGAGGTCAGCAGGGCTTCCCGCGCAGCCTGGTTTTCGATTGCCTTCGGGAACCAGCCGAGGGTGAGGCCGGGTGGCGGCCACTCGAGGATCCTGCTGGCGTTGAAGGCGTAGATCGCGATCACGACCAGCGGCAGGTAGATGAAGGCGAGCCCGACGCCGACCGCGAGGCGGAGGAGGAGCGCCGGGCGTCGCGAGAGCCGCATCGCCCTTCCCCCTAGATGTGCTGGAAGGCGCCGAGCCGGCGCGCGACCAGGAGGTAGGCGATCATCACGACGACAGGAACGAGCGCGAAGGCCGAGGCGAGCGGCAGGTCGTTGACGATGTTGTTGAAGACGACGTTGCCGATGAACTGGTTGTTGGAGACGAGGCGAGGCGTGATGTAGTCGCCAAGCGTCAGCGAGAAGGTGAAGATCGAGCCGGCGACCACGGCCGGGAAGGCGAGCGGCAGGATGACGCGGCGGAAGGTGGTGAAGGGCGGCGCGCCGAGGTCCTCGGAGGCGCTGATCAGCGAGGCGGGGATGCGCTCCAGCCCCGCGTAGATCGGCAGGATCATGTAGGGGAGCCAGAGGTAGCTCATGACCAGCCAGACGGCGAGGTTGCCGAAGCCGGGTCCGTGCAGGCCGAGCGGCGCCAGCGCCCAGTTGACCACTCCGTTGGCGGAGAGCATCGTCCGCCACGAGTAGACCTTGACCAGGTAGCTGGACCAGAGCGGCAGCAGCACCGCGACGATAAGCAGCGCCTTGCCGCGCCGGCTCGCCAGCTTCGCCATGTAGAAGGCGATCGGGAAGGCGAGCACGGCGTCGGTCAGGGTGACCGCGGCGGCGATCAGGATCGTCCGCAGCGCGATGTCGGCGTAGACGGATTCGTTGAACAGCGTTTCGAAGTTTTCGAGGCTGAAGCCGCGCACCAGCTCGCCGCTGAGCGGGTTGACAGTCCAGAAGGCGGCGACGAAGAGGACGGCGAGCGAGCCGAGGTAGCCGACCACCAGCCAGCCGACCGGCCCGGCGAGGAGCGCCCCCACCTGAAGGTGGGGGCGCCCGTGGAACAGGTTGGAGAGGCGGCGGCTCAACCCTTGATCGAGGTCCAGGCCCGGACCCATTCGTTGTAGTCCTTGCAGTCGCTGGACCCGTTGCCGCAGTCGCTCACCGGCGTCTTCCAGTAGTAGACGCGCTTCCAGAAGGCCGGTTCTTCGGCGTGGTATTTGGCGCAGAACCCCTTCTCCTTGGTCTGTTCGCAGGCCAGGCTCTGGGCGGGCGCCTCGCCGAAGAATTCAGCCACCTCGGCGTTGACCTTCGGTTCGACGATCCAGTTCATCCACATGTACATGCAATTGGGGTGCTTGGCGTGGGAGCTGATCATCCAGGTGTCGGACCATCCCGTCGCCCCCTCCTTGGGCAGGAACCCCTGGCTGGCCGGGCTTGCCGCGACCGGCGCCCCTTCGCCCTTCAGCGCGAAGTACTGGTACTGCCAGGTGGTGCCGACCACGCTGTCGCCGTTGGCGAAGGCGGAGATCTGCTTGGTCGCTTCGGACCAGTATTCGCCGACATTGGGCCGCTGTTCCTTGAGCAGCTGGATCGCCGCCTGGAACTGTTCTTCGTTCAGCTCGTAGGGATCTTCGATGCCGAGCTGCGGCTTGTGCGCCTTCAGGTAGACGGCCGCGTCGGCGATGTAGATCGGGTCGTCGTAGGCGCTGATCTTGCCCTTGTACTTCGCCGCCAGCTTCGGGTCGAGCATCACGTCCCAGGAGGTCGGCGCCGGCTTGACCATCTTGGGGTTCCACATCAAGAGGTTCGCGCCGCGGCCGTGGGGGATGCCGTAGTGGACGCCTTCGAAGGTGTTGTAGGGCTGGTTCTTGAGGTCGGGGAAGATCGTCCTGTAGTTGGGGACGAGGCTGACGTTGACCGGCGCCACGTCGCCGCCGTCGACGAGCCGCGCCGTGGCGTTGCCGGAGGCGGAGACCCCGTCGTACTGACCGGTCCGCATCAGCTGCACCATTTCGTCGGAGGTGCCGGCGACCTTGTCGTTCACCTTGCAACCGGTCTTCTGTTCGAACGGCTTGCTCCATTCCGGTTCGACGTAGCCGGCCCAGGAGATCAGGTCGACTTCGCCCTCTCCCTTGCCGAGCTTGGTCGGAGCCTTGGCCGTGCCGCCTCCGCCTCCGCCGCCGCAGCCGGCGAGCAGCAGCATGGTGAAGATTAGGCCGGCGATCACGAGCCATGCGGTGCGGGTGAAGCGTGCGTCTTCGGTTCTCACTGTGGTTCCTCCTCTGTGGTCAATTCCCGCGGACCGCGATCGTGTGCTCCGGCCGCCAGCCCACCAGGACCTCCTTCCCCCGCTCGGCACGCCAATCGTCGAGCGACGTGCCCTCCACGTTCTGTCGTACGAGCTGAAGCTCACCGCCGGCGTCGAGCGCGACCGTGTAGCGGGTCACCATGCCGGCGTAGGCAACGTCGGCGATCCGGCCGCGCTCCGTCCGCAGGCCGTTGGGAGCGGTCGCCGTGTCGAGCAGCTGGATTTTCTCCGGCCGAATCGTGAAGCGCGTCCCGTCGCGCTCCAGCAGGTTGGAGACGCCGACGAAGCCGACCACGAACTCGTTGGCCGGCCGCTCGTAGAGCTCGACCGGCGGGCTGACCTGCTCGATCCGGCCCCGGTTGAAGACGGCGATCCGGTCGCTCATCGTCAGCGCCTCGTCCTGGTCGTGGGTGACGTAGAGGAAGGTGATGCCGACCTCGCCCTGGATCGCCTTCAGCTCGACCTGCATCTGCTCGCGCAGCTTCAGGTCGAGAGCGCCGAGCGGCTCGTCGAGCAGCAGCACCTGAGGGCGGTTGACGATCGCCCGGGCCAGCGCCACCCGCTGGCGCTCGCCGCCGGAGAGCTCGCCGGGGCGGCGGCCGCCGTAGCGGGGCAGGCGGACCATCTCCAGCGCCTCGTCGCGCCGCCGCGCCCGCTCGGCCCTTGGGACGCCCGCCACCATCAGGCCGTAGGCGACGTTCTCGCCGACCGTCATGTGCGGGAAGAGGGCGTAGTCCTGGAAGACCGTGTTGACCGCGCGGTCGTACGGGGGCACCCCCTTCATGTCCTTTCCGGCCAGCTCGATCGTGCCGCCGCTCGGCTCCTCGAAGCCGGCGATCATCCGCAGCGTCGTCGTCTTGCCGGAGCCCGAGGGGCCCAGCATCGTGAAGAACTCCCCCCGCTCGACCTCGAGATCGATGCCCGCGACCGCCTCGACCTCGCCATAGCGCTTGGTCAGTTTGGACAAGCGGATGTCGGGTGGAGCAGCTACACGAAGAAGTTAGCCGAGGGGGAAAAGATGGAATGGACAAAACCGCCCCGGCCGTTCGGCCGGGGCGGTAAACCCACGAAGGGTCTAGGGGCTAGAAGCCGAGCGGGTGGCGGGCTACGAAGCCGCGGTTGCTGAGCATCTGGGGATGCCAGCGGGGACCGGTGCCCGAGAAGTCGCCGGCCGTGTCCCAGCGGAAGCCGGCGATCACCGCGTAGGCGTGGCCCGCGTTCGCGTAGACCGTGATCCAGCGGCCCTTGCCGGGGGAGCCCCAGCGCTCCATCGGACCGGAGGGAAGCGGGCTTTCGAGGAACCCGCCGCCGTGCAGCGCGAAGCTGACCGAGCCCGAGCAGTCGTAGCCGTTGTCCCACCAGCGGGCGTGACCGCCGCCCCAGACGTAGGGCTTGGTGCGGATCCGGTTGGCGGCCGCGATGACCGCCTTCACGCGCGCCGGGGCGCCGGCCGGCGGGATCAGCCTCCCACTCGCCAGCAGATGCGCTTTCGGGGTGGGGGTGCAGATGTCGACTTCGGCGGGCGTCACGCCGCCCCCGCCGCAGTTCGCCGAGGCGCCTGCCGGGGTCAGGACCAGAACGGCGAGCGCCCCTACCGCCGCCAGCCCCACCTTCAGTTTCTGGATGTTCGTAAGCAAACCGATCTCCTTCGTCTGCCTACGGGGTTAGCTGCCGGGCTGGCGCGAAAGGAGCTTGCGCCCCCGCCTCAAATCGGGCGGGTTAGCCCCGAAAACGTGGTTCCCCCGCTCCCGCGGCACCTCCCAGCGCACGGGATTCGGCGTTTCGGTTACGGAACGCGCGGCACTGTACAGCATCTGCCGGTCGCTTGCTTATGAAAAACAAACATTTTGTGGCCTTTCGCACATAGCGCCTGAGCTCCTGGGCGTGGGAGCGATGTCCCACCCCGGGAGTTCCTGTCGGCCACATGGCTGGTAGCTTGCGGCTTGGGATGGAACTTTCCGGTCGCACAGCTCTCCTCACCGGCGCCACGGGAGGGCTGGGCCGGGCGATCGCCCTGGCGCTGGCGGAGCGCGGCGCGAGCGTCCTCCTCAGCGCCCGCAGGGCCGAGGCGCTGGAGGCGCTGGCCGCGGAGCTGCCCGGCGCCGGCCACCGCGTCCTGCCCGCCGACCTCGCCGAGGCGGATGAGGCCGAGCGGCTCGCCGCCGAGGCGGGCGACGTCGACGTCCTCGTCGCCAACGCCGGCCTGCCCGGCGCCGGCCTGATCACCGATTTCAGCGCCGAGGAGGTGAAGCGCGCCCTGCGCGTCAACCTGGAGGCGCCGATGCTGATGGCGCGGGCGCTGATCCCGGCGATGAGCGAGCGCCGCTCCGGTCACCTGGTCTTCGTCGCCTCGCTCTCCGGCAAGTCGGCCAGCCCGCGGACCTCGATCTACAACGCGACCAAGTTCGGCCTGCGCGGCTTCGCGCTGGGCCTGCGGCCCGACCTGGCGCCGCAGGGGATCGGTGTCTCGCTCGTCTCGCCGGGCTTCATCCGCGAGGCGGGGATGTTCGCCGACTCGGGCGCCAGGCCACCCGCCGGTTTGGGGACCGGCACGCCGGCGCAGGTCGGCGACGCGGTGGTGAAGGCGATCGAGCGGGACAAGGTCGAGGTGGCGGTGGCGCCGCTGCAGCAGCGCGCGCTGGCCCACATCGGGCTCGCCAGCCCGAGCATCGCGGTGCGGGCGCAGAGCGGTTCGGCGGGCCGCAAGGCGGCGGAGGCCGTCGCGGCGGGGCACCCCAGGGAGAAGAGGTAGAGAACGGCTTGAGAGGAGCCCGATGACAAGCGATTCGTTCGGCGCCCGCTCCACCCTCGAGGTGAGCGGGCGCTCTTATGAGATCTACCGGCTCGACGCGCTGCAGCAGAGCTTTGACGTCGCCCGCCTCCCCTACTGCCTCAAGGTGCTGCTGGAGAACGTGCTGCGGCTCGAGGACGGGCGCTCGGTGAGCGCCTCCGACGTCGAGGCGATCGCCGGCTGGAATGCCGCCGCGGAGCCCTCGGTCGAGATCCCCTTCCAGCCGGCGCGCGTGCTGATGCAGGACTTCACCGGCGTGCCGGCGGTGGTCGACCTGGCCGCGATGCGCGACGCGATGGCCGAGCTGGGCGGGGACCCGGCGAAGATCAACCCGCTGGTCGACGTCGACCTCGTGATCGACCACTCGGTCCAGGTCGACGCCTTCGGCAGCGCGCGCGCCTTCGCGATCAACGCCGAGCGCGAGTTCGAGCGCAACCGCGAGCGCTATTCGTTCCTCAAGTGGGGCCGCGAGGCGTTCGACAACTTCAGCGTCGTGCCGCCGGCGACCGGCATCTGCCACCAGGTCAACCTCGAGTACCTGGCCAGGGTCGTCCAGGGCAGGGAGCGCGGTGGCGTCCTCCAGGCCTACCCCGACACGCTGGTCGGCACCGACTCGCACACGACGATGGTCAACGGTCTCGGCGTGCTCGGCTGGGGGGTCGGCGGGATCGAGGCGGAGGCGGCGATGCTCGGCCAGCCGATCTCGATGCTGCTGCCGCAGGTGGTCGGCTTCAAGCTCGGCGGCGAGCTTCCGCAGGGCACCACCGCCACCGACCTCGTCCTCACCGTGACCGAGATGCTGCGCGAGCACGGCGTCGTCGCAAAGTTCGTCGAGTTCTTCGGGCCGGGGCTGGCCGGGCTCGGCCTCGCCGACCGGGCGACGATCGGCAACATGTCGCCGGAGTTCGGCTCGACCTGCGCGATCTTCCCGGTCGACGCCGAGACGCTGCGCTACCTGGAGCTGACCGGCAGGCCGACCGAGACGATCGAGCTGGTCGACGCCTACGCGCGCGAACAGGGGATGTTCCATGACGCCGACTCGCCGGAGCCGACCTTCTCGGCGACGCTGGAGCTCGACCTGGGCGACGTCGAGCCGAGCATCGCCGGGCCGAAGCGCCCCCAGGACCGGGTGCCGCTGGCGCAGGCGAAGCAGGCGTTCCGGGAGGCGATGAGGGAATTCGACCCCGAGGCGGCGGTGCGGATGGGCAACGGCGTCGACGAGGCGAGCATGGAGTCCTTCCCGGCCTCCGACCCGCCGGCCCGCGGCCACGGCGGCGAGAGCGGCAAGCCGCGACCGGCGGTCAGCGGCGCCCCGGCGGCGACGATCGAGCGCGACAGCGGCGACGCGGTCGAGGTGACGCTGGAGGACGGCACGACGTTCGAGCTCGACCACGGCCGCGTCGTGATCGCGGCGATCACCAGCTGCACCAACACCTCCAACCCGAGCGTGATGATCGGCGCCGGCCTGCTCGCCCGCAACGCCGTGCGGCGCGGCCTCAAGCGCAAGCCGTGGGTGAAGACGTCGCTGGCGCCCGGCTCGACCGTGGTCACCGACTACCTCGAGAAGGCGGGGCTGACCGAGTACCTCGACCGACTCCAGTTCAACCTGGTCGGCTACGGCTGCACGACCTGCATCGGCAACTCGGGACCGCTGCCGGCCGAGATCTCGGCCGCGATCGAAGAGAAGGACCTGGCGGTCTGCGCGGTGCTCTCCGGCAACCGCAACTTCGAGGGCCGCATCAACCAGGACGTCAAGGCGAACTACCTGGCGAGCCCGCCGCTCGTCGTTGCCTACGCGCTGGCCGGGCGCATGGATCTCGACCTGACCACGGAGCCGCTCGGCGAGGGCTCCGACGGCGAGCCCGTCTACCTACGCGACGTCTGGCCCGATCCGGCCGAGGTGAAGGAGCTGGTCGGCCGCTCGATCGCCTCCGAGATGTTCACCCGCAACTACGGCGAGGTGATGAAGGGGGACGAGAACTGGAACGCGGTCGAGGTGGCGGGCGGCGACCGCTACACCTGGCCCGAGTCGACCTACGTGCGCAAGCCCTCCTTCTTCGAGGGGATGCCGGTCGAGCCGCCCGGCGTCCAGCCGATCGCCGGCGCCCGCGTGCTGGCGGTGCTCGGCGACTCGATCACCACCGACCACATCTCGCCGGCCGGGGCGATCAAAGTCGACAGCCCGGCGGGCCGGTGGCTGGTCGAGCACGGGGTCGAGCCGCGCGACTTCAACTCCTACGGGTCGCGCCGCGGCAACCACGAGGTGATGATCCGCGGCACCTTCGCCAACATCCGCCTGCGCAACCGGCTGGTCGAGCGGGCCGGCGGCTTCACCCGTCACTTCCCCGCCAGCTCGGCCGAGGTGACCATCTTCGAGGCGGCTACCGCCTACGCCGAGGAAGGCGTGCCGCTCGTCGTCCTGGCGGGCCGCGAGTACGGCTCCGGCTCCTCGCGCGACTGGGCGGCGAAGGGCACGGCGCTGCTGGGCGTGCGGGCCGTGATCGCCGAGAGCTTCGAGCGCATCCACCGCTCGAACCTGATCGGGATGGGCGTCCTCCCCCTCCAGTTCCCGGAGGGGGAGTCGATCGACTCGCTCGGCCTGACCGGCGAGGAGGTCGTCGACGTCGGCGACCTCGAGGGCGGAAACGCCAGGTCAGTCGCGGTCAGGGCGGGCGAGGTCGAGTTCGAGGCGACCGTCCGCCTCGACACGCCGAACGAGGTCGACTACTTCCGCAACGGCGGCATCCTGCAGACGGTGCTCAGGAACCTGAGGTAGAAGCTCGCAGGTCGGCACAGTGAAGGCCGCGGGAGGCAGGGGGGTCCGCGCGACCCTCACTGCACCTGCGCGCCGGTAGCCAGGGAGGGATGCCGACGCCGCCGCCCCACGGACAGGAACCGCCGTCCGAAGGGACAGCATCCCTACCTATAGCGGCTTGACCTCCTGCGGTCAAGTTCTTTTGCGCGCTAGACGGCGATCCGCGCGTCAGGCGCCCGGGGTGAGGGCGGAGAGGACGATCCGCTCCTGCTCGCGGGTGTGGGAGACCGAGTAGCCCTCGCCCGGGCTGGCCCTGGTCGGGCGGGCGATGTCGTGCAGCTCCACGCCCTCCGGCACCACGTCGGGGAGGCGGCGCGACATCACCTTCCAGGCACCCATGTTGCGCGGCTCCTCCTGCACCCAGACGATCTCCTTGAGGTTCGGGTAGGAGGCGACCACCTCCGCCAGCTGTTTCTGGGCGAACGGGTAGAGCAGCTCGACGCGGGCGATCGCGACGTCCTCGGCCGGCGCGCGCCGCTCGCTGGCGTCGATGTCGAAGTAGACCTTGCCCGTGCAGAGCGCCAGCCGCTCGACCTTCTCGCGGCGGCCGTCCGCGGTCGGGTCGTCGAGGATGAAGTGGAAGTGGCCGCCGGTCAGCTCGGCGAGCGAGGCGGCGGCACGGTCGAGGCGCAGCAGCCCCTTCGGCGTGAAGACGACGAGCGGGCGCGGCTTGGCGATCAGCGCCTGGCGGCGCAGCAGGTGGAAGTACTGGGCCGCCGTGCTCGGGTAGGCGATGCGGATGTTGCCCTCGGCGCCCAGCGCCAGGAAGCGCTCGATGCGGGCGCTCGAGTGCTCCGGCCCCGAGCCCTCGTAGCCGTGCGGCAGCAGCAGCGTGAGGCGGCTGGTCTGGCCCCACTTCGCCTCGCCGGAGACCATGAAGCTGTCGATGATCACCTGGGCGGCATTGGCGAAGTCGCCGTACTGCGCCTCCCAGAGCACCAGCGCCTCCGGGCCCGCGGCGGAGTAGCCGTACTCGAAGCCGACGCAGGCCATCTCCGAGAGCGGGCTGTTGTAGAGCTCGAAGGGCGCCCCCGCCTGCGCGAGGTTCTGCATCGGGCAGAACTCGCGTCCGGTCTCCTCGTCGTGGAGGACGAGATGGCGCTGCGAGAAGGTGCCTCGCTCGGTGTCCTGGCCGGTGAGGCGGATGTGGACGCCCTCCTCGAGCAGCGAGGCGAAGGCGAGCGCCTCGGCGTGACCGAATTCGATCGCCCCGCCCTCCAGCGCCTCGACCCGCCTGGCCAGTGGTTTGCGCAGCTTGCGGTGGACGTTGAAGCCGTCCGGCACCTCGAGCAGCGCCTCGTTCAGCTCGCGCAGCCTCTCGGGCGGCACCGCGGTGGCGACCGGCGGGCTCGGGCTGCGGTCGAGCTCGCCCGTGGTCGTGGTGGCGGTCGGGTCTTCGTACTCCCCCTCCTCCATCCGCCGCCGCAGCTCCTTCAGCGCCGCCGACATCTCGTCGTGGCGCGCGGTCCTCTCGCCCTCCACCTCCTCGTGGCTGACGACGCCCTCGCCGACCAGCTTCTCGGCGTAGAGCTCGGCGACCGGCGGGTGCGCCTTGATCTTGGCGGCGATCAGCGGCTGCGTGTAGGCCGGCTCGTCGGTCTCGTTGTGGCCGTAGCGGCGGTAGCCGATCACATCGATGACGATGTCGCGGCCCCAGTGCTCCCGATAGGCCGTCGCCAGCCGCACCGCCGCCATGCAGGCCTCGACGTCGTCGGCGTTGACGTGGACGATCGGGATGTTGAAGCCCTTCGCCATGTCGGCCGCGTAGGGGGTCGAGCGGGCGTCTTCGGGGTCGGTGGTGAAGCCCACCTGGTTGTTCTGGATGATGTGAATGGTGCCGCCGGTCGAGTAGCCGCGCAGCGCCTGCAGGTTGAGCGTTTCCGCGACGACGCCCTGGCCGGGGAAGGCGGCGTCGCCGTGGAGGAGGACCGGCACGGCGCACTTGGGCTTGTGCTGGACCCGGGGGCCCTCGAACTCGGACTGGATGAAGCGGGCGGCGCCGAGCACCACCGGGTCGACGAACTCGAGGTGGCTCGGGTTGGGGTAGAGGCGGACGGGCACCCGCTCGCCCTCGATCGTCACGAACTCCCCCTGCTGACCGTAGTGGTATTTGACGTCGCCGGTGCCGCCGTGGGGAATCGCGGCGACCGCCTTCACCGCCTCGATCTGCTTGGCGCCCTCGAACTCGGCGAGGATCGACTCGATCGGGCGGCCGAGGCTGTGGGCGAGGACGCTGAGCCGGCCGCGGTGGGCCATGCCGAAGACGACCTCCTGGGCGCCGGCACGGTGGGAAAGCGTGATCAGCTCGTCGAGCATCGGCACGACCGCGTCGAGCCCCTCGAGGGCGAAGATCTTCTGGCCGAGGTAGGCGCGCTCGAGGAAGCGCTCGAACTCGAAGACGTCGATCAGCCGCTTCAGCAGCCGCCGTTTCTCCTCGTCGGAGAGCGGCCGCCGGTGGGCACCCGTCTCGACCATCTCGCGCAGCCAGGTGCGCTGCTGGTGGGAGGAGAGGTGCTCGAACTGGTAGGCGATCGTGCCGCAGTAGGCCTCGCGCATGCGCGGCAGCGCCTCCAGCAGCGTCTCGCCGGGGACGCCGATGCGGAGGACCGTGGCGGGGATGCGGGCCATCAGCTCCGGCGTCAGGTTGAGGCTCTCCGGCTCGATCGCCGGGTCGCCCTTCGGCTCGCTGCCGAGCGGGTCGAGGCGCGCCGCCAGGTGGCCGTGGGTGCGGTAGCCCTTGAGCAGCGAGGTGGCGGCCTGCACGGCGCGCAGCAGCTCCTCTTCGGGCTGGGCCCCGGGCGGCGGGGCGCCGGGGGCCGGGGCGGTGACTTCCGCGGCGAGCGGCGGCGCCGAAGCGGCCGCCGGCTTGGCGGCGGCGAGCGGCGCCGGGTCGGCGCCGAGGTCGGTGGCAACGCCCTCGTAGAAGCCGTCCTCGCCGCTCAGCAGCTGCTCGATGCGGCGCAGGAAGGCTCCCGACTCGGCGCCCTGGATGACGCGGTGGTCGTAGGTCGAAGTCAGCGTCATCGTCTTCGAGACGCCCAGCCGGCGCAGCGTCTCGGGCGCGGCGTGGGTCCACTCGGGCGGGTAGGCGATCGCGCCCGCCGCGACGATCGCGCTCTGGCCCCTCAGCAGGCGGGGCACCGAGGCGACCGTGCCGATGCCGCCCGGGTTGGTCAGCGTGATGTTGGTGCCCTGGAAGTCGTCGGCGCTGAGCGTGCCCTCGCGGGTGCCGGCGATCAGCTCCTCGTAGCGTCTGTGGAAGGCGGCGAAGTCGAGCCCGTCGGCCGCCTTGATCGCCGGGACCATGAGGCTGCGCGAGCCGTCGCGGCGCTCGACGTCGACGGCGATGCCGAGGTTGAGGGGACTTCCCACGACGACGAACGGCTTGCCGTCGCGCTGCTCGAAGCTGCGCGTCATCGCCGGCCATTCCTTCGCCGCCTGCACGATCACCCAGGCGACCAGATGGGTGAAGGAGACCTTGACGCCCTTCTCGGCGAGCAGCCCGTTGAGCGCCCGGCGCTTGGCGTCGAGCGTATCGACGGCGATCGTCCGGAACGAGGTCGCGGTCGGCACCTCGCGGCTCTCGTCCATCGCCGCCGCCAGCATCGCCGCCGGCCCCCGCAACGGCTTCAGCTCCCCCTCACTTGCCTGAGCGGCCGCCGTCCCGGCAGCAGCTCCATTCCCCTCCGCGGCGGCGAGCACATCCCCCTTAGTCACCTTGGCACCCGGCCCAGAACCGGAAAGAGCGCTGACATCCACGCCCAACTCTTCAGCAACGCGACGCGCAACAGGAGTAGCTCTCCCTCCTTCCCCGCCGTTCGAACCCGCGGCGGTTTTAGACGCATCTCCCGGGGGTGGCGCCGCAGGGGGAACCGCCCCGGTGGAAGCTTCAGCTACCGCTGGGGGCGGTGGGTTCCCTGCGGCGACAGGACC
>DASTHF010000012.1:0-4548 GCA_035605615.1 Solirubrobacterales bacterium | reverse complement strand
GGACGCCCATAACCGGCGCATCTCGGGGTCTTCAGTCGGCCTCCTCGGGTCACGCACCTAAGTGCGCTCCCCTCGTCGCCCTCCCTGCATCCCCCGACCTGCTTGGTTCTGAACGCCCAGGGCGGTCTTATGATCGAGCCGTGTCCGCAATAGCGACGTTTGAGGGTAGGGTCCGAGCCTGGGAGACGGAGTTTCTTTCGGAATTGGCGACCCCGTCCTACCCGGCGCGGCGCCAGGTCGAGGAGCCCGACAGCCCGCTCCGCACCCCCTTCCAGCGCGACCGCGACCGCATCGTCCACTCGAAGGCGTTCCGCCGCCTCAAGCACAAGACGCAGGTCTTCATCGCCCCCGAGGGGGACCACTACCGCACCCGTCTCACCCACACGCTGGAGGCCTGTGGGATCGCCCGCACCGTGGCGCGTGTGCTCGGCCTCAACGAGGACCTGACCGAGGCGATCGGGCTCGGGCACGACCTCGGCCATCCGCCCTTCGGCCACACCGGCGAGGAGGCACTCGACGAGGCGCTGCGCGCCAAGTGCGGCGGCGGCGGCTTCAAGCACAACGAGCACTCGCTGCGTGTGGTCGACGTGCTGGAGAGGGACGGCCGGGGGCTCAACCTGACCGAGCAGGTCCGCGACGGCATCCTCAACCACACGGGTGGGACGAAGCCGGCGACGCTGGAGGGCCGCATCGTCAAGCTCGTCGACCGCGTCGCCTACATCAACCACGACATCGACGACGCGCTGCGGGCCGGCATCCTGCGGCCCGAGGAGCTGCCGGCCGAAGAGATCGAGCTGCTGGGGCCGACCGGCTCGGCGCGGATCGACACGTTGGTGCGCGACATCGTCGCCCGCTCGGCCGAGGCCGGCGACATCGCGCAGAGCGAGGAGGTTGGCGGGGCGATGCTGCGCCTGCGCAAGTTCATGTTCGACCGCGTCTACCTGGGCGAGGCGGCGCGGCGCGAGCGCGACCGCGTCAACCGCACCATGCGCGACCTCTTCGACCACTACATGGATCACCCGGAGGAGGTGCCGGAGGGCGAGGCCGGGGCGAGCGACTGCCAGCGCGTCGCCGACTACATCGCCGGGATGACCGATCGCTACTGCATCGCCAGGTTCACGGAGCTCGCGGTCCCCGAAGCGGCCAGGTTCTGATGGCGCTGATCTCTGAGGAGAGCCTAGAGCGGGTCAAGCAGGCGGCGGACATCGTCGAGGTCGTCTCCGTCCACACCGACCTGCGCCGCCAGGGAGTGCGCTGGGTCGGCCTCTGCCCCTTCCACGAGGAGCGCACGCCCTCCTTTTCGGTCGACGCCCAGGAGAAGCTCTACCACTGCTTCGGCTGCGGCGTGGGGGGCGACACGATCAAGTTCGTCGAGGAGAAGGAGGGGCTCGGCTTCGCCGAGGCGGTCGAGCTGCTGGCCGATCGCTACGGGGTGGAGCTGGAGCGCGAGCAGGAGGACCCGCGGGCCGAGGCGCGCCGCCAGCAGCGCCGGCGGCTCGGCGACCTGCTCGACCGCACCGCGTCCTTCTACGCCGCCTACCTCTGGGACTCAGAGGAGGCCGGCGCGGCGCGTCGCTACCTGACGGAGCGCGGCCTCGGCGAGGAGGCATTGCGCGCCTTCGGCGTCGGCTACGCGCCGAGCGCCTGGGACACGGTGCTGGTGCGCGGGCAGCGGGCCGGCTTCAGGGTCGAGGAGCTGCGCGCCGTCGGTCTCGCGCAGCGGGGCCGGGGGGGAGGCGAGTACGACCGCTTCCGCTCGCGCATCATGTTCCCGATCCGCGACCGGCGCGGCCGCACGCTCGGCTTCGGCGGGCGGGCGATGCGCTCCGACCAGGGCGCCAAGTACGTCAATACGGCGGAGACCGACTTCTTCCACAAGAGCCAGATGCTCTACGGGATCGACCTCGCCAAGGAGGCGATCGCGAGGGCGGGGCGGGCGGTCGTCGCCGAGGGCTACACGGATGTGATCGCCCTGCACCAGGCGGGCGTTGGGGAGGCGGTCGCCGTGATGGGTACCTCGATCACCGACGAGCAGGTGGCGGCGCTCTCCGGCATGGTCGACGAGGTCGTGCTGGCGCTCGACGCCGACTCGGCGGGCCGGGAGGCGATGCTGCGCGCGCAGCGGGTCGCCGCCGGGCGAAAGGTGCGGCTGCGGGTCGCGGCGATGCCGGCCGGCGAGGACCCGGCTGAGATGATCGCCGCGGAGGGCGGCGCCGAGCGCTTCCGCGAGCTGGCCGACAAGGCGGTCGAGCTGCCCGCCTTCCAGGTCGACCTGGTGCTGAAGCGGACCGACACCGGATCGCCGGTCGAGCGCGACCGGGCGCTCGGCGAGGTGGCGCCGATCCTGGCCGGGATGGGGGAGAGCGTCAGCCGCGAAGACCTGGTGCGGCGCGTCGCCGAGCGGCTCGATCTGGAGCCGGCGATGGTCATGGGACGTGTGACGGCAGCGCGGCCGACGAGCGGCGGTTCCGCGGAACCGCCTCGTCAGGGTGCCGGCCAGGCTCGACCGGCGCCGCGACGCGGCGGCGCCGAGCTGACCTCGCGCGAGCGCCGCGAGCGCGCCCTGCTGGCTATGTGCATCACGCTGCCCGGGGAGGGCGCCGGCTACCTCGCCCGCCTCGGCGACGAGCACCTCTCGCCGAGCGGCGCCCGGGCCGCCGCCTGGCTTCGCGACCACCTGGACGACCCGGCCTCCGGCCTGCCGCACGACGACGCCGACCTCGCCGGCCTGATCGCCGAGCTGGTCATCCTCGCCCATGACGAGCCCGCCTCCGCCGAGGCGATGGAGCTCAACTTCATGCTGCTCGAGCAGCGCCGCCTCGAGGGGGAGATCGCCGCGGCCGGCGAGCGCGGCGACTACGAGCGCCGCGCCGTCCTCAGCCGCGAGCGCGCCGCCCTGGTCGAACGCATCGCCCACGCCGAGCACGTCGGCGGCTGATCGGTAAATTGCCCAGGGCCGGTCCGGGGTAGCTCAATCGGTAGAGCATTCGGCTGTTAACCGAAGGGTTGTGGGTTCGAGTCCCACCCCCGGAGCTTTCGTCATACGTTGACCGCCGCGCGCGTCGCCAGCCGCTCGACCAGCTCGGCGCCGCGGGCGGCGCCGTCGTGCTCGCGGGCCCAGATGGACAGCTCGGCGGCGCGGGCGGCGAAGGATGGCTCGGCGAGGAGGTGGCGGGCGGTCCAGCGCAGCGGCGCCGGCCGGCAGAGCCGCCAGGGAAGCGAGAGGCCGGCACCGGCCCAGCTGACCCGCATCGCGGTCTCGCTCATGTCGCCGGTGAAGGGCGTGACCAGGATCGGCGTGCCCGCCGCCAGCGCCCGCGCCACGGTGCCGTGGCCGCCGTGCGAGATGACAAGCGACGCCGCCGGCATCATCTGGCTGGAGCTGAGCCAGTCGACGAGGACAGCGTTGGCCGGGACCTCGACCGGCCGCTGCGGCACGACGCGGTTGGTCGTCGCCACCACCCGCACCGGCTCCTCGGCGAGCGCCTGCAGCGCCGTGCGGACCAGGTGGTTGTCGGAGTCGTGGGCGGTGCTCGGCGCCACCAGCACGAGCGGCTGGTCGCCGGGCGGCAGCTCGATCTCGGGGTGGGGAAGCTCGAAGCTCATCGGCCCCGTCACCTCAACGCCCGGCGGCCAGCGCCGCGGGTACTCGAGCTGCGGGAAGGTGGCGACCAGCGCGAGGTCGGGGCTTATGCCGCCGTGGAAGCGGTCGAGCGGCGGCAGGCCGAGCCGCGCCCGCTGCTTGTTGAGGTCGCGCCGCCCGTGCTCGAGCCCGATCTCGAGCGCCCGCTGTCCCGCCCGCCAGACGCCGCGCCCGAGCGGCGTCCGCGGCGCCCGCAGGCCGATCGCGAAGAAGGGGAGCCCCGGCTCGACCACCGGATAGATGTGGGGGACGAGCGTCGCCCGCGGCACGCCCGCCGCCTCCGCCGCCAGCGCCGGGGCCAGCGTGAGGATGTCGCTGACCACGGCGTGCGGCCGCATCTCCTCGAGCAGCGGCAGCAGCGCCCGCGCCGCCTCCGCCGCGTGGGCGCCGTCGGCGGAGTCCGGCTCGGGCGGCGGGAACATCCGGTATTCCTCGGCGGCGGCGAAGCCGAGCCCGGCGCCCTCGACCGCGGCGCGCCGCTCCTCCCAGGTCTCGATCGTCACCTCGTGGCCGCGCTCCGCCAGCGCCCGCCCCAGCGCGATCGCCGGGAAGACATGGCCGGGGTCGCCGAAGGCGGCGACGAGGAAGCGCATGCCGGAGAGGCTAGGGAGTGTCGAGGCCCTCGCCCGGGCGGGTGAAGACAATCTCCGGCACGTGGCAGTTGCGCGAAGTGCTCAGCAGGAAGCGCACCGCCTCAGCGATGTCCTCCGGCGCGATCATCTCCTCGGCGGGGATGCCACCCTGCGCGAACTCGGTCATCGGCGTCGCGACAAAGCCTGGCGCCAGCGCAGTGCACTGGATGCCGGCGCCCCCCACTTCGCGGTGCGTCGACTGGGTGAAGTTGATCACCGCCGCCTTGGTCGCGGCGTAGACCGAGAGCCAGGCCTGGCCGCTCTTGCCGGCGA
>DASTHF010000252.1:0-9683 GCA_035605615.1 Solirubrobacterales bacterium | reverse complement strand
TGCTGAGGTTGTCGGCGAACTCGACGTAGCCCTGGGGCACGTCTTGCTCGCTCGCGCCCATCGCGATGCCACAGACGAAGGCGGCGATCAGCCCGTTGCCGATCGTCACTTTCGCCAGGCCGAAGGCCACGAGCGCGAAGCCGATCGCGTAGATCCCCTCGTAGCGGGGTGTGACGCCGCCCGCCGGCAGCCGCCGGTGCAGGCGCCCGCCGGCATAGCCCAGCGCCAGCCCGATGACGGCCCCCACCACCGCTTCGCCCGCCAGCTTCAACGCCTCGTGGCCGGCGTTGCCGGTCGGCGAGGCGAAGACGAGGAAGAAGAGGACGAAGGGCAGCGCCAGGCCGTCGTTGAGCCCGGACTCCAGGTTCAGCGTGTGTCGCACCGCGGAGGGGACGAGCCGCGAGGTGACGACCGACGAGCTGACGACGGGGTCGGTGGGACCGAGGACGGCGCCGAGCAGGAACGCCTCCGCCCAGCTCAGATCCGGGAACAGGATCTTCGCCGCGAGGCCGATCAACCCCATCGTGATCGGCATCGCCAGGACGAGGGAGCGGGCGACCGGGCTCCAGTGGCGCAGCAGAAGCTCGCGCTCGACGTACATCCCGTCCGAGAAGAGCGTCACGACGAGCGCCAGCTCGATCAGCTCGACGATCGTGCGGCTGGTCGCATCGGCGCTGATCACGCCGGCGCCGGCGAGGCCGATCCCGAGCGCCACGGAGAGCACCGAGGCCGAGAGCACGGTCCCCCGCATCGCTCCCGAGAGCGCCGCGACGACCGCGAGCAGCGCTCCGAAGAGCAGCACGCCGTCGGCGAAGCCGATGCTCATGCTCAGCCGAGCAGATCGCGCTCGACGAGCAGCTCGGCGACCTGGACGGCGTTGGTCGCCGCGCCCTTGCGCAGGTTGTCGCCGGCCAGCCAGAGGTTGAGCGTGCGCTCGCGGTCCGGATCGCGGCGGATGCGGCCGACCAAAACCTCGTCGCGCCCGGCGGCGTCGATCGCCATCGGGTAGCGGCCCGTGCCCGGCTCGTCGACCACGATCACGCCCGGGGCCGCGGCGAGCAGCGCTCGGCAGTCGTCCGGCGAGAGGTCCTCGCGGGTCTGGACGTTGACCGACTCGGAGTGGCCGCTGACGACCGGCACCCTGGCGCAGGTCGCCGAGATCGCGAGCTCGGAGCCGAGGCCGAGGATCTTGCGCGTCTCGGCCATCACCTTGCGCTCCTCGGTGGTGTAGTCGTCGCCGTCCACGAACGTCTCCACCTGGGGCAGGACGTTGAAGGCGATGCGGTGGGGGTAGACGGCGGCAACCGGCTCCTCGCCGGCCAGCACGGCCCGCGACTGCGCCAGCAGCTCCTCGATCGCCTTCTGCCCGGTGCCGGAGACGGCCTGGTAGGTGGAGACGACGATGCGCTCGAGGCCGACGGCGCGGTGGATCGGCGCCAGCGCCATCATCATCACCATCGTCGTGCAGTTGGGGTTGGCGACGATGCCCTTGTGCCCTGCCGCGGCGTCGGGGTTGACCTCGGCGACGACGAGCGGCACGTCCTCGTGCATGCGCCAGTGGCTGGTGTTGTCGACGACGACGGCTCCCGCCTCGACGAGGCGCGGCGCCCACTCGGCGGAGACGGCGCCGCCCGCCGAGGAGAGGACCACGTCGAGGCCCTGGATCGTCTCCTCGTCGAGCGGCCGGCACTCCAGCGTCGCGCCGTTCCAGGCGATCCGCCTCCCCGCCGAGCGCTCGGAGGCGAAGGGCACCACCTCGGAGGCGGGGAAGCCGCGTTCCGCCAGCACCTCGAGG
The DNA here is from genome assembly GCA_035605615.1 of Solirubrobacterales bacterium. GTDB lineage: Bacteria > Actinomycetota > Thermoleophilia > Solirubrobacterales > 70-9 > VRUE01. Next base: position 7,888 of record DASTHF010000252.1, on the reverse strand, counting down.
ATCGTCGAGCCGACGGCGCCGGTGGCGCCCAGGACCCCGACCCTGTAGCCGTCGCCAGCCATCGCCGGGCTCAGCGCTCGGCGCCGGCCGGTTCCTCGGGCCGCACCGCGTCGGCCCCGAGGTCGAAGGCGTCGTGCAGCGCCCGCACCGCGTCGGGGACGCGGTCGGCGGAGATGACGCAGGAGATCTTGATCGGCGAGGTGGAGATCATCTCGATGTTGATCCCCTCGCCGCCCAGCACCTCGAAGACCTTGGCGGCGACGCCGGGGTGCGAGCGCATGCCGGCACCGACGATCGAGACCTTGCCGATCCGCTCGTCGGTGCGCACCGCCCGGCTCAGCCCCAGCGCGGAGACCGTCTCGGTGGCGGTGGCGAGGTCGGTGCGGTCGACCGTGAAGGAGAGGTCGGCGAGCGCCTCCTCGCCGAGCGGCTCGTTCTGGATGATCACGTCGACGTTGACGCCGGCCTCGGCCAGCGCCGTGAAGATGCGGCCCGCCACCCCGGGCTCGTCCTCGACGCCGCTCAGCGTCACGCGGGCCTCGCCGTCGGAATGGGTCACCGCTGTCACGAAGGGCTGCTCCACCGTCTTCTCCTCGGTCTCCTGCTCGGTGACGACGAGGGTACCTGGACCATCGTCGAAGCTGCTACGGCAGTGGATGCGGACGCCGTGGTTTCGCGCGTACTCGACCGAGCGCAGTTGCAGGACCCGGGCGCCGGACGCAGCCATCTCCAGCATCTCCTCGTAGGAGAGCATCGGCAGGCGGCGGGCGGCGGGGGCGATGCGCGGGTCGGCGCTGAAGACGCCGGCGACGTCGGTGTAGATCTCGCAGACGTCCGCGCCGAGGGCGGCGGCGAGCGCCACCGCCGTCGTGTCGGAGCCGCCGCGGCCCAGCGTGGTGACGTCGCGGCTCTCGGTGGAGACGCCCTGGAAGCCGGCAACGAGGACGATCCGGCCTTCGTCGAGCGCATCCCTGATCCGCTCGGCCCTGACGTCGATGATCTTCGCCCTGGTGTGCGAGGAGTCGGTGACGATCCCCGCCTGCGAGCCGGTCAGCGAGATCGCCTTGTGGCCCATGTCGTGGATCGCCATCGCGCAGAGCGCGCAGGAGATCCGCTCGCCGGTGGAGAGCAGCATGTCCATCTCGCGCGAGTCGGGCCGCTCCGATATCTCCAACGCCTGGGCGACCAGCTCGTCGGTCGTCTTGCCGCGCGCCGAGAGGACGGCGACCACCCGATGGCCCGCCTCGCGCGCGGCGACGATGCGCCGCGCAGCCCGCTTGATCTCCTCGGGCCCGGCGACCGAGGTGCCGCCGAACTTCATCACCACTATGTCTGCCCCAAGCTCACCCACCGGCAAACGAGGATAGTGAGGGGAGTGTGGGTGGGGGCGGAACGTCTTGTACTTTTTCGGCAATTCAATCGCGGCAAACCCCCTCCGAGTCACCGAAAAAGTCAAGTGGAGCCCCCGCCCACACTCCCTCCCGCTAACCATGTTTGACGCCCTCGCCCGACTTGCCGACCGGCGCGCCCGCCGCACCGTCCTGATCGCCGCCGTCTTCTTCGTCGCGGCGGGTGCACTGGGCGGCTCGGTCGCCTCGCGCCTCGACCCCTACGGCGCCGAAGACCCGGCCACGGAGACGATCAAGGCGAAGCGCGAGCTGCAGGCGGCCGGGCTGCGGGAACCGGACGTGGTGGTCCTCGTCAGGAACGCGCCGCTGGCCGCGCCCGGGTCCCGGGCGCGGGTCGAGGGCATCGAGCGCGCCGTGCGGCACCGCGCCGACGTCGCCGCGGTCAGCGGCTACTACGACACGGGCTCGACCGTGTTCCTCTCCCACGATCGCCGCTCCACCTACTTCGTGGCGTCGCTGAAGTCGACCTCCGACAAGCAGACGCAGGAATCGGCCCGCGAGATCGCCGCCTCCCTCTCCAACCGGCCGAACGTACTGGTCGGCGGCCCGGCCCTCGCGCAGGAGCAGGTCAACAAGCAGGTCGAGACCGACCTGCGCACCGCCGAGATGCTCGCCTTCCCGCTCCTCTTCCTGCTCTCGCTGCTCTTCTTCCGCAGCCTCGTCGCGGCGCTGCTGCCACCCCTGATCGGCGGCCTGGCGATCGTCGGCACCTTCCTGATCCTGCGCGTCGCCAGCGAAGTGGGGTCGATCTCGATCTTCGCGCTCAACCTGACGACGGCGCTGGGGCTTGGCCTCGCAATCGACTACAGCCTCTTCGTGGTCTCGCGCTACCGCGAGGAGATCGCGACGCACGGCCCCGGCCCGGCGGCGATGCGCCGCGTGCTGGGCACCGCCGGGCGCACCGTCCTCTTCTCATCGCTGACCGTCGCCGCCGCGATGGCCTCGCTGCTCGTCTTCCCGCAGCGCTTCCTCTACTCGATGGGGCTGGGCGGCGCGGCGGTCGCCCTCTTCGCCGCGCTGATCGCTCTGACGGTGCTGCCCGCCGTGCTCACGCTCCTGGGCCGACGGGTCAACGCCCTCGCGCCGCGCTTCCTGCAGCGGATGGCCGAGGCCGACACCCGCGCCGACGAGCAGGGCTTCTGGTACCGCCTCTCGCGCTTCGTGATGCGCCGGCCGGTGCCGATCGCGACCCTCAGCGCCCTGCTGCTGATCGTGCTCGGCCTCCCCTTCCTCCGCATCAAGTTCATCACCGTGGACCCGTCGGTCCTGCCGCGCAGCGCCAGCGCCCGCCAGGTCTACGAGGCGGTCAGCTCGGAATTCCCTCCCCACCGCGACACGCCGATCTGGATCGCCTTCAAAGGCGGCGGGCGACGGGCCCCGCTCGAGTTCGCCGCCCGCGTGCGGCGGGTGCCGGGCATCGCGGAAACGATGCCGCCGCGGCGCCTGCGCGAAGGGGTCACCGCGATCGAGGCGATCTCTCCGCACCCTTAGGTGTCCGACGCGAGCAGGGCGACGGTGGAAAGGGTGCGGGCGCTGCCGCCGCCGCCCGGGGCGACGGCGCTGGTCGGCGGCGGCACGGCGGACTTCATCGACTTCCAGGCCAGCCTCGCCCGCCACCTGCCGATCGCCGCGGCGATCGTCATCGTGGCGACGCTGGTCCTGCTCTTCCTCCTGACCGGCTCGGTGGTGCTGCCGGTCAAGTCGCTGATCATGAACGTGCTCAACCTCAGCGCCGTCTTCGGCATCCTCGTCCTGATCTTCCAGGACGGGCGCCTCCAGGGCCTGCTCGCCTACGAAAGCGCCGGGGCGCTGGAGCAGACGATGCCGATCCTGCTCTTCGCGGCGGCCTTCGGGCTCTCCACCGACTACGCGGTGTTCCTGCTCTCGCGGATCAAGGAGGCGCGCGACAACGGCGCCTCCGACCGCGAGTGCGTGGCGATCGGGCTGGAGCGCACCGGGCGGATCGTCACCGCCGCGGCGCTGCTCTTCGCGGTCGCGGTGGGCGCCTTCGCCACCTCGAAGATCGTCTTCATCAAGCAGAACGGGATCGGCACGGCGCTGGCGGTGCTGATCGACGCCAGCATCATCCGCGCCCTGCTCGTCCCCTCGCTGATGGCGCTGCTCGGCAAGTGGAACTGGTGGGCGCCCGCCCCGCTGCGGCGGTTGCACGACCGCTTCGGGATCTCCGAGACGGCATCCACCTCTGGGGCGGATGCTTAGGCGAAGGCCTGAGTGGCGCGGCGGCGTAGCTCGGCGTTGAGCAGGCCGGTGACCTGGCTCGGCGTCTCGCCCGCCGAGGGGACGACCTCGCCGATCAGACCGCGGGCGCGGAAGCCGTAGAGGGGGGCGTCGAAGCCGGCCTCGCGGACCTTGCGGACCAGCCTCACCGCGGAGGCGGTGTCGGCGCCCGGCCCGCAGAGGACGATCGCGGTCGGGTCGAGGGCGGTCAGGGCGCGCGCCAGGCGCTCGTCGCCCAGCTCGTTGGAGAGCATCAGGACGCGGAAGCCGGCGCGGCGCAGGGTGAGGTCGAGCGCCTGGGCGTGGACCGCCTCGGCGTCGCGGCCCTGGCTCGAGTCGAGCAAGAGGATGCCGGCCGGGCGGGAGGCGGTGGAAGCGAGGCGGCGGGCGCCGTGCAGCCAGCCGGTCGCCCAGCGGGCCGCGAACTCCAGCTCCGCCTCGCGGCCGGGGTCGACGGCGAGCCGGTCGATCGCCGGCAGCAGCAGCTCCTCGACGGTGCGCTCGAGCGGCCGCACCGCGAGGCTCTCCTCGATCGCGCGGTCGGCGGCGTCCTCGTCGAAGCTCTCCAGCGCCGCCAGCAGCCCGTCGCCGCTGGCCGGCGCCGCCTGGCGCTGCTGGGTCAGTTGGATCGCGGAGGAGATGTTGCCGGTCTGGGCGAGCGCGTCGCGCAGCGTCTGCAGCTCGACCAGCTCGTAGTTGCGGTGGTTGCCGGGCGTGCGTCGCGGCGTCGGAAAGCCGTAGCGGCGCTCCCAGCTGCGCAGCGTGTTGGGGCTGACGCCGAGCACCTCGGCCGCCGCGTTGGTCCTGATTCCCGCCATCCGCACGGCATTCTGGCAGCCGATCGCCGGGTTTACACCGGTTATGGACGGAATTCGCGAATCTGTCAGCGATCTTGCAAGGCCGCTTCGAGTGCGCCGACGCCGACCGGCTGGCCGACCGCGCGGGCCCGCCACATCGCCTCGTCGGCCCGGGCCAGCAGCTGGTCGGCATCGGCGCCGTGCTCGGGGCAGGAGACGACGCCCGCCGCGATCCCGATCCGCATCCCGCCCGCGTCCTCGAGCTCGTCGAGCATCGCCAGCAGCCGCTCCGCCATCTGCATCGCCCCCACCGTCGTCTGGTTGGGGGCGAGCACGCAGAGGCCGTTCTCCTCGACCCGGAAGGTCTCGTCGACCAGGCGGACGCTGTCGTGCAGCGCCGCTCCGACCACCGCCAGCGCCGCCTCCTGGCCGCCGCCCCGCCCGTTGCGAGTGTCCGGGCCGTCGACGTCGACAACGAGCAGCCCGAACGGGTGGCCGTAGCGGCGGTGCGTCTCGATCAGCTGCTCGAGGCGGCGCCGCATCTGGCCGGGCTGGTGGAGGTCGGGGTGGGGCTCCGCGACGCCGACAGGCCGCTGGGCCAGCGCGCCGACCGCCGTCGCCGCGACCGAGCCGAACGCCTCCGCCAGCTCCTGCGCCGCCGCCGCGAACGTCTCGCCTCCCTCGTCGCCGAGCCGCTGGTGGAGCTTCGCCAGCAGCGAGGCGTGCAGGGAGGAGACGTCGTGCGCGACCTGGCGCACCGCGGCCGTCGCCGGCGCGGAGGTCGTTCGATCGGCGATCGCCACGCGCGTACCTTGCCCGAGGGGCCGGATGACACCCGGGCGGAAAATCGCTATTTGCGGGGCGACGATCGTCTAGGCAAAGCGTCTAGATGAGGCTGCGGCGGCCCGCCAGCGCCTTGCCCAGCGTCACCTCGTCGGCGTGCTCGAGGTCGGCGCCGACCGGTAGGCCGCTGGCGAGGCGGGTGACCGCGACCTGGCCGCGCAGCAGCTCGGCGATGTGGAGGGCAGTCGCTTCCCCGGTCGTCGTCGGGTTTGTCGCCAGCACGACCTCCTCGACACCCCCCTCCTCGACCCGCCGCAGCAGCTCGGCGATCTTCAGATCCTCGGCGTCGACGCCGTCGATCGGCGAGAGGGCGCCCCCCAGCACGTGGTAGAGGCCGCGGTACTCGTGGGTGCGCTCGACCGGGATCACGTCGGCGGGCTCCTCGACCACGCAGATCGTGCTCTGGTCGCGACCGGGGTCGGAGCAGATCCGGCAGAGCGGCCCCTCGGAGAGGTTGAAGCAGCGCTCGCAGAGCCCCACCTTCTCCTTGACCTCGCGGATCGCCGCGGCGAGCGCCGCCGCCTCCTCGTCGGGGGCGCGCAGGATGTGGAAGGCGAGGCGCTGCGCGGTCCGCTGGCCGATCCCCGGCAGCCGCGACAGCTCGGCGACGAGGCGGGAGAGCGGCGCCGGCCCCTCGGCGCTCATCGACGCTCGCTCCTCACCGATCTAGAGCCCCGGCAATCCGCCGAGCCCGCCCGTGATGCCGCCCATCTTCGAGCCGGCCAGCTCCTGCGCGGCGCGCAGCGCCTCGTTGACCGCCGCCAGCACCATGTCCGCCAGCAGCTCGGTCTCCTCGGGGTCGACCGCCTCGGGGTCGATCTGGATCTCGCGCAGGGTCAGGTCGCCGCCCATCTTCACCTTGACCATGCCGCCGCCGGCGCTCGCCTCGACCACTTCGTCCTTGAGCTGCTCCTGCGCTTTCAGCATCTCCGCCTGCATATGCTGCGCCTGCTTCATCAGGGCGTTCACGTCGAAGCCCCCGGGCCCGCCTCTCGCCATCAGCCGACCTCCTTTGCGTCGAACTCGCTCTTGATCCGCTCCAGGAAGGCCGCCTCGTCGAGCTCCGGCTCGGCTTCGCCGTCGCCGGATCCGGCGTTCTCCACGTCGAGCAGGACGTAAGTCGCCCGGACACGCTCGCCGAGCACCGCCTCGAACGCCTCCGCCACCGCCTCGCGGCGCTCCGGCGCCTCGGCCTTGCGTTTGTTGAAAGTCTTGTCTGCCGGGAAGCCGATCCGCAGCTCGTCATCCTCCAAGGCCACCGGGCGGGCGCCCTCGAAGGTCGCAGCCAGAGCCGGCGCCGTCTCCGCAAGCTTCTGGAGGACGGCGGGCCAGATGCGCGCAATCTCGTCCAAGCTCAAGGTCGAGCGATGCTGGGCCGCGGGTCCTGTCGCCGCAGGGGACCCACCGCCCCCTGCGGTAGCTGAAGCTTCCTCGGGGGCGGTCCCCCCTGCGGCGCCACCCGCGGCAGAGTCGTCCGGGGTGGACGCTCCCGACCCTGGATCGTCAACTGACACGGTGTCTGCCGCGGGTGGCGCGGGTGTGGGGGGGTCCGCGGAGGAGCGGCGTCCTGTTTTTCGCCCCCGCGACTCAGCGAGTCCCAGCTCCTCAGCTGGCGAAAAACCCAGCGACGGAGTGGACCCCCCCGCGACCGCGCCAGGACCCGCGGCCCGGAGAGCTTCCGTCCCTTGCTCCAATCGCTCGATGCGCCTTAGCAATCCCTCGGTGGTGGGGTCGAGGTCGGGCCGAGCGGCCTTCAGCAGGGCTATCTCCACCGCCATGCGGGCGTCGTCGCCCTCGCGGACGGCTGTCAGAGCGGCGGCCAGCTCGTCGATCGTGCGGACGAGAGTGGCAGAGCCGATCGCGGTGGCCTGGGCGATGAGCCGCTCGGGGTCGGTGGCGGTGACGACGAAGGTGTCGGGCACCTCGCCGACCGTCTGGGTGACGAGCAGGTGGCGCAGGTGGGCGAGCAGATCGCGCGCGAACTGGACCGGGTCGCGGCCGGAGCGGGCCATCCGCTCGACGCCGAGCAGGGCGCCCCTCGGGTCTTCGGCGACGACCGCGTCGACCGCCTCGAAGAGCAGCTCGGCATCGGCGGCCCCGAGCAGCTCGAGCACGTCGCCGAGCTCGACCCGGGAGCCGCCGAAGGCGACGAGCTGGTCGAGCGTGCCGAGCGCGTCGCGGAAGCTGCCGGAAGCGGAGCGGGCAATCGTCGCCACGGCGGCGTCCTCGACCTCGATCCCCTCCGCCACGGCGACCCGCCGCAGCACCTCGGAGATCTGCTCCAGCGAGGGGCGTTGGAAGTCGAAGCGCTGGCAGCGGTCGGCGATCGTCGCCATCACCTTGTGCGCCTCGGTCGTGGCGAGGACGAAGACGGTGTTGGGGGGCGGCTCCTCGAGCGTCTTCAGGAAGGCGTTCCAGGCCTCTTTGGTCAGCATGTGCGCCTCGTCGAGGATGTAGACCTTGAAACGGCCCACGGCCGGGGCGTAGCCAACCCGCTCGCGGAGGTCGCGGACGTCCTCGATCGAGCGGTTCGAGGCAGCATCCATCTCGATCACGTCGAGGGACGACCCAGCCGCGATCGCGCGGCAGGAGTCGCACTCG
>DASTHF010000250.1:0-21474 GCA_035605615.1 Solirubrobacterales bacterium | reverse complement strand
TCGGGGTCGTCGAGGAAACCCATCAGGTTGAGCAGACAGGGCGCCGCCTCAATCGCCTCGCCGAGCTCCTCGCGGCCGAGCCCGACCGTCTCGCCCTCCTCGAGCAGCAGCGAGCAGGACTCCGCGAGCCCGGCGAACTCGGTGACGTGCCGGAACCACTCGATCGCCGCGCGGCGCGCCGCCGGCGAGGGCCGGCCGTCGGCGCCGGCGGTCATCTCCGCCGTGAGGCGGTCGATCAGGATCGGCTCGTAGCCGAGCTCGCGCAGGCCGAGCGCGTACTGGAGGAAGGCCCAGGCGTGGCCGCCGTAGCCGGGCCGCTGGGCGATCGACGCCGCCAGTGGGAGCGGGGTCCTCACGCGGGGCTGCCCGCCAGTCCGGCCTCGACGGCGTATCCGAGCTCACGCAGTTTCGGGCCCATGATCGTCTCCACCACCTCTATCTCCTCCGGGCGCAGCTGCTCCCGCCACTTGCCCGGGGTGGCGCTGCGCGCCCGCTTGCCGGGCCCCTTCTGCGCGTCCGGGATCGAGGAGAAGGCGCGTTTCTCGACCGCGGCCCGCACCGCCTCCGGCGCCGCCGCGACGCCGAGCCAGTCGAGCATCCGCCGGAAGCCGGCCTCGGTGTCGGCGAGCAGGCCCTCGTAGCCGACCTGCAGCCGCCGCGCCTCCGGCGTCGCCTCGTAGGCGCGCTGCACGGACTCGGTCCGCCGCAGCCAGAGCTGGGCGTGGTGGCGGATGAACGCCATCCGCTCGCCGACGACCTGCGGCTCGTCGGAGACCTGGCTCTGCTGCCACCAGGAGTCCCGCGACAGCATCGCATCGATCAGCGAGTCGATCACGTCGCGGCCGTCGCGCACCAGGAAGAGCAGCCGCGACTCCGGGAACAGCGACATCACGGAGTCGGCCGCGTGCGACCCGTTCGGCTCCTTGATCACGATCCAATTCGGGTTCGTCGTCTGCCCCAGCTCCTCGAGCTGGCGCAGCAGGCCGCGCGTGATCATCGCCCGCAGCTCGGGCCGCAGCTCGGGCATGTAGCGCTTGGCGAAGAAGTAGTGGGGGTCCCTCGCCCGCTGCCCTTCGGCGAAGTACTCGCCGCCCGGCACCGTGTGGTCGATCGGCACCAGGTGGAGCGGCAGGTAGCTCTCGTCGATCACCGCGATCCCCGGCAGCTCCGAGAAGAGCTGCATCAGCCAGGTGCTGCCGGTGCGCGGCGAGCCGAACATCCAGACGAGCCGACCGGCCAGGTCGGACGGCGGGGGCGCGGTGGGATTTGCCTCGGGTGCGTTCAAGAGCTCTTTCCTCTCTCGGTGGTGGGACGGTGGGGCGAAGCGGCGGGATCGTGGGGGTCGAACCCGGACATCAGCTCCTCGATCCGCTCGCCCCAGAGCTGACTGTGCAGCCACCGGTTGTATTCGCTGGGGACGCGGCGGACGCCGGGCAGGTAGGACTGGCCCTCGAGGTGGTAGAGCTCGACCGAGGGCAGGTACCAGTTCCGCCGCCCCAGCTCGCCGATCCGCAGGCACAGCTCCGAGTCCTCGTAGTCGCCCTGCGTGTAGTGCAGCGGCAGGCCGCCCGCCTCCTCGTAGAGGTCGCGGTCGACCATCATGCAGGCGGCGGTGACGGCCGGCACCGGCCGGACCAGGTTGGCGGCCGGCAGCGTCCGATGCAGGCCCTTGAAGCAGTGGCCGTTGTGCCACACCTCCGAGCCCGCCGGACGGTGGAAGTAGAGGCCGGCGTGCTGGAGCGAGTCGTCCTCGTAGAGGAGCTTCGGACCGAGCGCGCCGATGTCCTGCGTGGCGTCGTAAAACTCGCTCATCTCCCCCACCCAGCCGGGTCGGCTGGGGATCACGTCCGAGTTGAGGAGCAGGAGGCGCGACGCGCGCGACGCTTCGATGCCGCGCAGGTTGGCGCCGGCGAAGCCGGCCCCGGAAGCGAGGTTGACGACCCGGAAGGGCAGGCCGTGCAGGGCGAACAGCCCGCGCGCCTGCGCGGCCAGCTCGCCGGCCTGCTCGGTCGAGTCGAGCACGAAGACCAGCTCGAGCTCGGCGAAGCCCGGGTCGCGCGAGAAGTGGAGGAGCTGGTGCTCGAGGAAGTCGAGCCGCTTGTAGAGCGGCACGACGATCGAGACCGCCGGGTTGCGCGGCTGCTCGCCATAGTCGTCGACCGACTCGATCTCCGCTTCGGCGACGATCCGCTCCTGCAGCCTGGTCAGCGCCGGCCTGCCGTGGCGCTCGGCGAGCGGCCCGCCGACCGGGCCGGCGGCGCCGAGCTGACCGAGGATCGTCGCCCGCACCGCGGCGGGGTCGCGGACAACGGCCGGGCACGGCGTCTCGAGCTGTGTCCCGTCCGCGGTCTCGAGCTCGGCGATCCAGCCGTTGGAGAGCAGGCTGGGGCCCGGCAGGGTGAGGTGGGCGGTGAAGCCGTGGTCGCGCGTGCGCTCGACGCCGAGCCCGGCGTAGAACTGGACGACGTCAGGCCGCTCGTAGCGGTGGGCGACCGCCGTCACGGCCAGCCGCGCGCTCTCCGGCGAGACCAGCGTCACCGCGCCCCTGCCGTCCTCGTCGTGCATCCAGCCGTCCACCCAGACCGAGGAGTCGTCGACGGCGAGGACCTGTTCGACCGAGAGGCCTGCCGGCTGCGCCTCGTCGACCGCGCAGCGTGGCAGCCGCTCGCGCAGCACTTCGCGGATCGCCTGGATCGAGGCGCTCAGCTCCAGCGACGCCTCCTCGTCGAGCCCGGTCGCGGCGGCCAGCGTCTCCAGCACCGCCTCGCGCGCCGCGGCGTCGAGCGGCGCCAGCTCCTCGCGCACGAAGGCCTCGAGGTCGCCCTGCACCTCCTGCCACTGCTCGCGCGGCACCCGGGCGCGCCGGCCCGAGGCGAGCAGCAGCTCGACGCTCTTGCCCGCCCCGACGCCGTCGCGGACCCGCGCCACCTCCACCGCCTGCGCGGTCGGGCGCCGGCCCCGCTGGGCGCCGCGGATCACGATCGCGACGCCGGGTGCGAGGGCGGCGGCGCGGCGCACCGCGGCGCGGGTCATCCGCGGCCGGCTGCGGCTGCTCGGGGTCGTGGTTGCCTCAGGCATGGGTCAGGGCTCCTTTCCGTGCGTCGACCAGCTCGCCATAGAGGTCGAGCAGGCGTTCGGTGTGCGTGTCCATCGCGTAGGGCTCGCGGATCCCCTGCCGCAGCGAGCCCCAGAGCTTCGGGCTCGTCGTTGCGGCCTCGAAGGCCCGCGCCAGGCTGTGGGCGTCGCCGGCTCGGAAGTGGATGCCGTCGACGCCGTGGGCGACTTTCTCGGCCATGCCGCCGACGTCGCTGCAGATCACCGGGCGGCGGTGGAAGAAGGCCTCCTGAATGACGAGCGGCGAGTTCTCCCACCAGACCGACGGCACGACGACCCAGTGAAGGTCGGCCATCAGCTTGGGCAGCTCGCCGTGACGGTAGGGGCCGCGGAAGGTGACGCGGTCGCGCAGGGCCTCGTGCCTGGCCGCGAGCTTGTCCTGGAACTCCTGCGGCTGCAGCTCCAGATTGGCGCCGTGCAGCCAGAGGTGGGCGCCGGCCCGCTCGCCGAGCAGCGACATCGCCTCGAGCATCAGGTCGCCGCCCTTGAAGTGGCTGAGCTGGCCGAAGAAGCCGATGTTCGTCGGCTTGCCGCCAGGCGGGTCGGGCGCCCGCGCGGCGGGCTCCAGCCGCCCGTACTCCTCGACCTCGATCCGCTGCGGCTCGATCCCCCAGCGCACGTACTTGTCCATCAGCTGCGCGCTCGGCGCCAGGAAGCGGTCGACGTTCTCGAACTGGGCCTGGACGAAGCGCTGCCGCAGGAAGAAGAGCTGTTCGCTGATCTCCGGGAAGCATTCGTGACAGCGCCGCGGCGAGGCCTCCTCGCAGAGCGAGGCGTCGAAGGTGCGCACCATCTGCCCGTCGCGATGGCAGATCGGCAGGAACTCGTGGAGCGTGTAGACGATCGCCGCTTCGGGCAGGACGCGCTTGACCAGACCGAGCAGGTCGAGCCCGATGAAATGGGTGTGCTGGAGGTGGACGACGTCGGGACGGTGGGCGAGCAGGAAGTTCGCCAGGTGCTCGGTGTAGAGCGACTTGTCGCGCGAGGTCAGCGTGAAGAAGTCGAAGTGGTCGGTCTCGGTGAAGACGAAGCACTGGTTGGGGTCGCCGTTCACGGAGCTGAAGGGCGTGCCGGGGCGGCCGCTGCGGCGGCGGGCGACGTTGGTGCCGATCCGCGCCAGCAGGGTCGGCTCGACGCCGGGCATCTCGCGCATCGCCTCGTAGAGCTCGAGCGCGTAGGCCTCGGCGCCACCGGGGTGCAGGGTCGGGTGGTTGTGGGCGACGTAGAGGACGCGCAGCGGCCGCGCCCCCGTCGCCGCCCTCTCGTCGATCGGCTCCGCCATCGTTGTCATGTGGTCTCCTCCCGCAGTCCGTCCAGGTCGAATACGCGGCACAGGTGCCGCTGGTCCGCCATCTTTCGGCAGCTCGTCTCGATCGCCGCCCCCAGCTCGCCGTCGCGGTCGAGCGACTCGTCCGCGGCGCGGGGGACGACCAGGTAGTCGAAGCCGTCCGCCGCCAGCCGCCGCAGCTCGGCGAGGAGCGGCTCGGCCCTCCTCTCCTCCGCCAGCCCGACCGGGACGGCCCGCAGCGGCGCCAGCGCGGCCGCGACGCCTCTCGCGTCCAGCACCGCGAGGCTGGCGTCGGCCGGGAGCAGGCATTCGAGGTAGTCGCGGACCTGGTCGAGCGTGGCGCGCGGCTTCGCCATCGCCCAGGACTCGACGGCGGCGGCGATCGGCGCGCCGAGGCCGTAGATCAGGCACGGCTCCTCGTCGGCGACCAGCTCCGCGTGGGTGGCGAGGTGGGTCGCCAGCTCCCCGTAGTGGTCGAGCCACCAGCGCGTCGTGCTCGGGATCACCACGTATTCGGCGCCGTGGCGGCGCAGCGACTCCAGCTCGGCGATCGCCGCGGCGCTGTCGACCGGGTGGTGGCCGGCGTAGCCGCCGTTGCCGTCCTGGGGGAAGTGGGCGGCGCCGAGGCCGGGCATCTCGAGCAGCGCCGGGTCGCCCTTGCTGGTCACCAGCACCGAGGCGCCGGGCGGCAGGGCGGCGACGGCGACGGACTGGACCCGGGTCACCAGCTCCGCGTATTCCGCCTCGCTGAGGCGGCCGTTGCCGTTGCCGATCAACTCGCCACCGCCTCGGTCGCGGGCAGCGCCGGCTCCGCTGCCGTCGGAGCGCCGAGATCGAAGATCGTGCAGACGCCGAGATCGGTCGCCGCGTAGCGCTCGCGCAGGTGGCGGGCGAAGCCGTCGTAGTGGTCGAGCCACCAGTAGGAGGCCGAGGGAAGCACCAGGTACCCGGCGCCGCCGGCGCGCAGCGCCTCGAGGCGGTCGATCGCCTCCTCGCTGTCGGCCGGGTGGTGGCCCAGATAGCCGCCCTCGTCGCCCTGCGGGAAGTGGCCCGCCTCGCGCCCGGCGAGGTCGACCAGCTCGCGGTCGCCCCTGCTCACCACGAGCACGCCGGTGCCGGCCGGCACCGCCTCCTCGACCGCGGCGCGCACCTGCTCGACCAGGCGCCGGTAGCCGAGCCGCGGGTTGGCGGCGAAGGCCTCCTCGCCTCCCTCCCCCTCTGCCGCCGCCTCCGCTTCCGCCTCTTCGCGCGCCAGACGATCCTGGAGGCCGCGCACCTCCGCCTCGAGGCGGCCCGCCTCGCGCAGGAACTCGCGCCGCTCGGCGTCGGAGGCACCGCCCCGCGAGCGCTCCGGTAGCGAGGGCAGGAAGCGCTCGCCACGCCGCCGCTCGCGGCCGCGGCTGCCGACCGCGGCGGTGAGGCGGACCACCTCGGCCATCAGATCGGAGACCTGGCGCGCGTAGGCCTCCAGCAGCCGCTCGACCTCCGGCTCGCGGCCGCCGGCGACCGCCGCGAGGCGCGGCGAGACGGAGAGCCGCAGCGGGTAGGAGTCCGCGTACTCGACCTCGATCAGGCCGTCCTCGGCGTAGATCGAGAGGTCGTCGCGGCGCACCCGCTCGCGCCAGCGCTCGCGGTAGAGCGCGAGGCTCCGCTCGAAGCGGTCGAGGCGGCCCCGCGAGGCCGACTCGAGGTGGGTGACAACCGCCTCGTGGCAGTAGTGGACCTCGCCGCCTGCCTCGCCGATCCGCAGGCAGAGGTCGACGTCCTCGAGCGAGTTGAGGTAGCCGCCGTCGAAGCCGCCGGCCGCCTCGAAGGCGTCGCGCCGCACCAGCATGCAGGCGCCGGTCACCGCCTGCAGGCGGCGCGAGCGGTTGACCGCCGCGTGCTCGGCCGGGAAGCCGGCGTAGAGGTTGTGGGGATAGCCGTCCTGGCCGATCGTCACGCCGGCGTGCTGGACGACACCACCGGGGTAAAGCAGCCTGGCGCCGACCACCGCGGCGGCGGGGTGCTCCTCCGCGTAGCGGGCCATCGCCTCCAGCCAGCCCGGCCGCGGCTCGGTGTCGTTGTTGAGGAAGAGGAGCGCCTCGCCGCGGGCCGCCTCGGCCCCCGCGTTGCAGGCCCGCGCGTAGCCGCCGTTGCGCTCGAGGCGCACCGTGCGGATCGCCTCGCCGTAGCCGGCGAGCAGCTCCGGCGTCGAGTCGGTGGAGGCGTCGTCGACGACGATCGCCTCGCAGCCCGGCGGCAGCGTGGCCAGCAGCGCGTCCAGGCAGCTCGCCGTCAGCGCGGCGCGGTTGTGCACGGGCACGATCACCGAGATGCGGGGTGTGCCGCTCACGCTGCCGTCACCTCCTCGGCCTCCTCGATCTTCTCGAGCCGGTAGATCGCGCCGGCCTCCTCGTCGTGGAGCACCGCCGGGTAGCGCGAGTCGAGGTGCTCGCGCAGCCCCTCGTAGTAGTCCAGCCACCAGCGGTAGGTGGTAGGTACGACCAGGTACTCGGCGCCGCCGTCGCGCAGCGCCTCCAGGTGGCCGATCGCCTCCTCGCTGTCGGCCGGGTGGTGGCCCGCCCAGCCGCCCTCCGGCGCCTGCGGGAAATGGAGGGCGCGGCGACCGTTCAATTCGAGCAGCGAGTCGTCGCCGCGGCTGACCACGAGCACCGTCGCGCCGGCCGGAACGGCCGCCTTCACGACCTTGCGGAGCTGGGCGGTCTCGCGCTCGTAGCGCGGGTTGGGACGGCGCTCGTAGGGCTGCCACGGCCTCCCCCACTTGTCCGCGTAGCGCTCCTGGTTGGCGCGCAGGATGCGCGCGTACTCGCCGCTCGGCACCAGCCTCCCGAACGACGCCTCGCCGAAGTGGTGCACGGCGACGTCCTCGACGCAGCGCTGCTGGAAGCCCGCCTGCCGGGCGCGCTCGGCGTAGTCGTCGTCCTCGAGCAGGCCGACCTCGTAGCGCTCGTCGAGCGGCCCGAGCCGGAGGTAGGTCTGCAGCCGCATCGCCAGGCAGAACATCGCCGGCGCCCTAACCTCCAGCCACTCGCCCGCGTGGCGCTCGGCACGGCGCCGTGCGAACTCGAGGAACTCGCCCCAGGTGCGGTAATCGGCCGGCACCTCCGCCTCGTTGCCGATCCGGTTGGTGACCGGGCCGACCAGGCCGACGCCGGGGTTGCGCAGGTGCCGCAGCAGCCGCGGCAGCCAGCCGGGCGGCACCATCGTGTCGTTGTTGAGCAGCACGACGTGCTCGCCGCCGGCCAGCGCCGCCCCCTGGTTGCAGGCCGGCGCGAAGCCCATGTTGCGGCCGTTGCGCAGGACCCTGACCCGGGCGTCGCATTCGGCCAGCCGCGCCAGGTAGGCGGTCGTCCCGTCGCCGGAGCCGTTGTCGACGACGATCGCCTCGAAGTCGCACTCGGCGGTGTGGGCGAGCAGGCTCTCCAGGCAGAGGCGGGTGAAGACGAGGCCGTCGTGGGCGACGACGACGACGCTGGCGCTGTCGGGGCCGAGCGCGGGCGCCTCGGCGTGCGCCGCGAGCGGCTGCCGCTGCGCGGCCTCGACCGTGGCGCGCGGCAGCGCGGTCGGGCGGCGCGAGACGGGCTGGATCTCCATCTCGGGCGGGAAGACGGCGGCGGCGCGCCCGCCCCGCGCCGGCTTCGCGACGGCGACCCCGAGCCGCTCGAGCAGCGGCCCCAGCACCCGCTCGTGGGAGAAGCACTCGCGGGCGAGCTGCCGCGCCGCCCGCGCCTGGCGCGGGTAGTCGGCGTCGATCGCCGCGACGGCCCCCAGCGCCTCGTCGGGCGAGCCGAAGGCGAGCAGCCCCTCGCCGACCGGCAGCGCGCAGCCGAAGCCGGTGTCCTGGGTGACCACCGGCCGCCCCGAGGCCAGGTAGGTGGCGCTGCGGTCGCTGAACCAGCCGGTCCGCAGCCGCACGTTCTGGTCCTTGGCGACGGTGAACTCCCCCCGCGAGGCGCCGACGTAGTCGCGATAGGAATCGATGCCCCGTGAGACCTCGAGGCCGTCGCGGACCCGCCAGCCCCGCTCCCTCAGCATCTGCCGCTCGGCCGGCTCACAGCTGCTCAGGGCGAGCTCGAACGCCCGCCCGCTGCGCCGCGGCAGGTCGAGGTGCCTGAGGAACTCGTGGTGCTTGCTCCAGGTGTAGCGCTCGCCCTCGAAGCTGACGTCGCGCCACTCCTGGCGCCAGTTGCCGATCGTCGTGAAGGCTTCGGCGGGCTGCGCCGAACGGTCCGGCCAGAGGTCCATCACGACCGGCTGGCGGGTCGGCTCGAAGAGGAAGCGCTCCTGCCGCGGCAGGCGGCAGTCCGGGTTGCCCCAGTTCTCGGCGAAGCTGAAGAAGGCGCAATGGGGCTCGAGGAAGTCGATCGTCTCCTGCAGCCCGTGCCGGAGCTCGAGCTGCAGCTGCACCGGGTCGGTCTCCAGGTAGACGAGGCGGCCGGTCGCCGCCAGCTCGGGCAGCGGCTGCGTGCCGCCGTGCAGGTTGATCAGCAGCTCGGCGCTCCCGTAGAGGCGTTCGAGCCGCTGCTCGCTCATCCCGAAGCAGCGGCCGTCGTCGTGCAGGGCGCGGAACGCCCAGCGGTCGGCGAGCCCGAAGCGGCGCATGATCGAGGCGATGAGCTCGGCGGCGAGCGCCGAGCTGTCGTCGCGCTCGTGCGTCATCAGCATCGAGGGGGTGCGGGCGTGCGTCTCGACGTAGTAGGCCTCGCAGCCGAGCCGCTCGAAGCCGAGCAGGTAGTGGAGGTTCTGCCAGACGACCCCCGCCACCGGCATCTTGGTCATCATCCCGAGCAGGACGACTTTCGGCCTCGTCCCCTGCGCCGGCGCCCTCATCGACCCCTCGCCCCCTCGACCTGGCGCCAGGTGACCGCCCCGCCATTCCCGGCACCGTTCGAGCCGTTCAGGGCCGGCCTGCGACGCCTGCGCTCACGGGTCTGCGCGTCGTGCAGGCGCCGGTAGATCCCGCCCGCCTCGACCAGCTGCGCGTGCGTGCCGCGTTCGGCGATCCTGCCCTCGTTCATGACCAGGATCTGATCGGCGTGGTGGACGGTCGAGAGGCGGTGGGCGATCATGAAGGAGGTGCGCCCCTCCATCAGCTCGTCGAGCGCGTCGAGGATGACGCTCTCGGTCTTCGAGTCGATCGAGGAGGTCGGCTCGTCGAGGATCAGGATCGGGGCGTCCTTGAGGAAGGCGCGGGCCACGCAGATGCGTTGGCGCTCGCCGCCGGAGAGCTGGGCGCCGCGCTCGCCGAGAACCGTCTCGTAGCCGTTCGGCAGAGCCGCGACGAAGTCGTGCGCGTTCGCCGCCCGCGCCGCCGCTTCGACGCTCTCGCGGGGGGCGCCGAGGCTGCCGTAGGCGATGTTCTCCTCGATCGTCCCCGAGAAGAGCAACGGTTCCTGGAGAACGACGCTGATCTGGTCGCGCAGCGAGCTCAGCGTGAGGTCGCGGATGTCGACGCCGTCGATCTCGATCCGCCCCGCCTTGGGATCGTAGAAGCGGATCAGCAGGCTCATCAGCGTGCTCTTGCCGGCGCCGGTGTGGCCGACCACCGCGACGCGTTCCCCCGGCGCCGCCTCGAAGGAGATGTCGGAGAGCGTGCGCTTGCGGCCGTCGTAGGCGAAGGAGACGTTCTTGGCCGCGACGCGGCCGCTGGCGCGGCCGAGGACGAGCGCGTCGGGCTTCTCCTTCACCTCGGGCTCGGTGTCGAGCAGCCGCAGCGTCGCGGCGAACTGGACGAGCTGCTCGTGCACCATCCCGACCGTCGTGCTGATCTGTTCGAGCGGCTGGTAGACGGAGACGATGTAGGTGAGCAGCACGATCAGCTCGCCGACCGAGAGCTTCCCCTGCATCACGTGCCAGGCGCCCACGCCCATGATCAGCGAGGCGCCCGCGGCGGTCGCCGTCTGCACGCCGAGGGTGTAGGCGCTCTGGCTGACCGTCAGCTTCACCCGTTCGTCGACGGCGGTCTTGCCCTGCTCGCGGAAGCGGCGGTGCTCGTAGTCCTCGCGGCCGAAGGAGACGATCACCCGCAGCATCGCCATCGCCTCGTGGACGATCGAGAGCGAGCGCCACTCGAGCTCCTGGACGCGCTGGATGCGGGGGACGATGCGCCGCCCGTAGATGCCGAAGGACCAGTAGAGGAAGGGGATGACGACGAGCGAGAGCAGGGCGAGCTGCCAGTCGACGAGGGCGGCGATGACGAGCATGCCGACCAGCGTCATCGCCGCCTCCGCGATCGGCGGGATGACCATGACGATGTTCCCCATCGCCGCGGCCTGCGTGTTGATCTGGCTCATCAGGGCGCCGGTCTGACGGCGGTCGTGAAAGGTGAGCGAGAGGCGCTGGGCGTGCTCGAAGAGGTCGCTGCGCAGGTCGAGGACCATGTTCTGCTCGGTCTTGGCGCCGAGGAAGTGGTTGACCACGGTGAAGCCGTTGCCGAGCACGACGATCAGGAAGCGGGCGACGAGCATCGAGACCAGGACGACCCAGGGGGTCGGGTTGGAGCCGTAAACCGCCGCGATCAGGCCGCTCGATCGTTCTTCGTGCAGGACCTGGTTGAGGATCACCGCGAGCGGCCACGGCTCCGCCAGCCCGAGCGCCGCGGCGAGCACGGTCAGGACCGTGACCGTTATCAGGGCGCGGCGGTACGGCGCCAGGTAGGGACGGATCCGCGGCAGGACCTTCCACAGCTCCCAGCCGCCCTTGCGGCGCTTGCGAACCGCCCTGCTGCGCAGCGGGCTGCGCATCTTCACCGGCCCGAGCGAAGGCGTCACCGGGGCAGCTCCTCCGCTCTCGCCGGGAGCGTTGCCTGGCGGGTCAGGACGATGCCGGGGCTGGGGAACGGCTTCCCCGCAAGCCGCGGTGGCGGCAGGAGCGGGTCGTCTACGGCGACGGGCGGCACCTCCTCGCCTCCCGGCACCCGGTCATCGCCGGCCATGCGGGTGAGCTGGTCGAGCACGAGGCTCATCGCGGTGGAGGAGCCCTCGACCCCGAGCCCGACGAGGACGAGCGCCGCGATCGCGGTCGCAGCCCCGAATCCGGAGCTGCCCCAGACCCAAGCGAGAGCCGACAGCAGCGCGACGAGGGCGACGATCGCCGGCCCGCGGGCGGAGAGGCGCGGCCAGACCCTCGCCCGCAGCAGCTGGCGGCCGGAGCCGTGCTCCTCGACGGCGGTGCGGATCCGCACCCCGCCGAGCGGACCGGCGCGCAGCTCGAGGTCCCAGCGATCGAAGGGCCCGCCGCCGCGGACGAGGCCGCCGCGGGCCGCGAAGGCGTCCTGCAGCTCCTGGACCCAGGCCTGGGGCGCGCGCCAGCTTTCGCTCCAGACGCTCACCGTGCGCGGCCACGGCCAGGCGGCGCCGGGGCGCAGGCGGCGGCGCCATGGCGAGAGGCCGTTGCGCAGCCGGCCGGCCAGGCGGGCGAGCGGCTGCAGCAGGAAGAGCGCCGCCGTCAGGGCGCGCCGCTTCAGGGTCTCGGCGGGCGGGCGACCGGGGGCCGCGCGGTGCGCCCTCCAGCCGCGGTCCACCGCCCGCCAAAGCGTCGCGAGGGCGGCGGCGGCGAAGAGCGGCAGGGCGAGCAGGAGCGGCGCCCAGAGGAGGCCGATCGCCGAGACCACCCCCAGCGCGACGACGACCAGCAGGAACTCGGGCGCGACGAGCAGGCTCGAGAGCAACCCGGGCGCCGGCTCGTAGATCGACTGGAAGAGGCCGCTGCCCCAGGTCCCGTAGCGGACCATTGCGCGGCGGCCACCCCAGGCGGACGGCGAGTCGTAGATGCGGCCGGACCAGCGCGAGGAGCCGGCCCGGTTGTAGCGGCTCGGCCACTTGCGCTCCAGCAGCGCCTCCGCCTTGCCGTAGCCGTACTGCTGCTTGAGGTAGCGGCGGACCGAGTCGCGGCGACGGTGCATGACGACCGCGCCGGCGCTGAAGCCGAGCGTCCCACCCGCCTCGTGTAGCCGCCAGCAGACGTCGACGTCGTCGCCGGCGACATGGAAGCGCTCGTCGAAGCCGCCGATCCGCTCCAGCGCCGACTTGCGGAAGGCCATGTTGCAGCCGGGGACGTGCTCGGCCGCGCGGTCGGAGGTGAGGACGTGGATCGGGCCGCCCGGCGCGGCCGCCACGCATTCCGCCACCCAACCCTCGTCGGCCGGCGGGACGTTGGGGCCACCGACGCCGGCGTGCGCGCCGTCGCGGAGCGCCGCGGCGACGTAGCGCAGCCAGTCGGGGTCCGGGTAGGCGTCGTCGTCGAGGAAGGCGACGATCTCGCCGCTGGCGCGCGCGATCCCGGCGTTGCGGGCGTGGCTGAGGCCGCGGTGCCCGGTCTCGACCAGGATCGCGCCGTGCTCGCGGGCGATCTCGGCGGAGCGGTCGCGCGAGCCGTCGCAGACGACGATCGTCTCGTGGTCCGGATAGGAGAGCGCCCCCAGCCGGTCGAGGCACTCGGGCAGCGTCCGCTCGCCGTTGTGCGTGCAGACGACCACCGAGACGCGCGGCCAGGGCCCGTCCGCCGCGAAGGGCGCGGCGGCGAAGGCGTCGCGGACCGCACCCAGCGCCGGCTTCGGCCGCCGCTGGCGGTCGACCAGGCCGAAGTCCCAGTCCTCGACGTCGTGGCCGCCGCGGTGCCACTCGTCGGTCCAAGAGAAGACGAAGACGCCGGCCGCGCCGGTGCCGAAGGCGTGGCGGACCTGCCACCCGAGCGCCTTCGCCTGGGCGCGCTCTCCGTGGCGGCGGCTGTCGAGGCCGGTCTCGGCGATGAGCAGCGGCCGCTCGCCGCAGAGGTTCTGGAGCCGCGCCAGGTAGGACTCGAAGGTCGCCTCGTCCTCGAGGAAGACGTTGAAGGCGGCGAGGTCGAGGAAGGGGAGCTCCAGGTACTCGGTGGAGGGATAATTGACGTAGGTGACGAGGCTCTCCGGGCTGGCCTCCTTGGCGCTCCAGAAGAGGCGCTCGACGAACCCCTCGACCGCCCGCTTGCCGTGCCAGCGGACGATCGGCGCCGGGATCTCGTTGCCGACCGCGTGGCAGAGGATCGCCGGGTGGTCCTCGCAGGCGCGCACCTGCTCGCCGACCTCGGCGGCGATGCGCCGCGCCCGCTCGCCGTCGTCGAGGAAGGCGACATGCTGCTCCCAGGCGAGGCCGGCCATCACGCGCAGGCCCTGCTCGGCGGCGAGGTCGAGCAGCCAGAGCGGCGGCGAGACGTAGGTGCGGACGGCGTTGACGCCGGCGGCCGCCATCGCCTCGAAGTCGCCGCGGACCCGATCGGGCGAGGGGAACGAAGAGCCGTCCGCGGGATGGAAGGTCCCATATGTGACGCCGCGCACGTGCAGCTTCTCGTCGCCGAGGAAGATCGAGCGGCCGTGGATGCGCGGTCGGGGCGTCGCCATCGAAGTGCGCAGAGTGCGCCTTTTTCCAACCGCCAGACTCGGGCTTTAGACGAATGTCTTAGCCAGTTAGCTAAAACTAAGTAACAACGCGACGGCTCGCTCGTGGGCTAGATTTCCGCCTCCAGCAGACGGCGACGGGACGGTCGTCGACACGACCCGGAGGAGCGTTCGTGAGAAACCCCAGAGACTTCTTCCAGCCCCAGGCGATCGGCGCCCCGGAGCCGCTGCGCGAGATCCCCGTCAAGCCCTCGCGGATGATCCACTTCCTCGACTTCTCGAACGAGAAGATGGTCGCCAAGGCGGCCGACATCGCCAAGCAGACCGACATCCTGCTCGGCAACCTCGAGGACGCGGTGCCGGTCGACCGCAAGGAGGCGGCCCGCGACGGCCTGATCCGCGCCGCGAAGGAGTCGGACTTCGGCCAGACGGCGCTCTGGGCGCGAGTCAACTCGCTGGAGAGCCCCTGGGTGCTCGACGACCTGACCAGGCTCGTCACCGAGATCGGCGACAAGCTGGAGGTCGTGATGGTGCCCAAGGTCGAGGGACCGTGGGACATCCACTACGTCGACCGCCTGCTCGCCCAGCTCGAGGCGAAGGCCGGTCTGGAGCGGCCGATCCTCGTCCACGCGATCCTCGAGACGGCGCAGGGCGTCGTCCACGTCGAGGAGATCGCCGCCGCCAGCCCACGCATGCAGGGGATGAGCTTCGGCCCCGCCGACCTCGCGGCCTCGCGGCGCATGAAGACGACCCGCGTCGGCGGCGGCCACCCCGGCTACCGCTCGATGGAGGATCCGGTCGATCCCGAGAACCCCGAGGCCGACCGCGTCACCGCCCAGCAGGACCCCTGGCACTACTCGATCGCCCGCATGGTCGACGCCTGCACGTCGGTCGGGATCCTGCCCTTCTACGGCCCCTTCGGCGACATCAAGGACACGGCCGGCTGCGAAACCCAGTTCCGCGCCTCCTTCCTGCTCGGCTGCGTCGGCGCCTGGTCTCTGCACCCTGTCCAGATCGGCATCGCCAAGAAGGTCTTCAGCCCGCCGGTCGACGAGGTCAAGTTCGCCAAGAAGGTCCTCGAGGCGATCCCCGACGGCCGCGGCGTCCACATGATCGACGGCAAGATGCAGGACGACGCCACCTGGAAGCAGTGCAAGGTGATGGTCGAGCTGGCCGAAATGCTGGCCCAGAAGGACCCGGAGCTGGCGGAGACGTACGGGTTCTGACAGGCTGGGGGGGCGTGTCCCCTCCGGCCCTGGCTTCGTTCGTCGTCTGCCCCGAGACGCTGGGGCCGCTGGAAGCTGTGGATGGCGGTTTCTGGTCGCCGCAGGCAGAGCGGCTCTATCCGTATGAGCAGGGCATCGTCTTCATGGGCTACCCAGCCGAGGATCAGACCATGATCGACTCCACGATGCGAGAGGAGCGGGACCAGCAGGCACTCAACGCCGAGGCTGCTGCCACGAATCTCGCGTACCTGAAGGCCAGCGCGCCCCGGGCAGTCGACTTCCTCAATACCGTCACGCCTTTCGTGCGGCGGAAAGAGCGCCGACCTCGTGCCCTCGAGCTTGGCTCTGGAAACGGCTGGGTCTCATGGCTCATCGCCGAGGCGGGCTTTGAAACCTGGATGTGCGACTTCGAGCCAAATACGTTGGCAACCGGGATGAACCTGAAGCATCCGAACCTCGGCGAGGGGAGGCGCTTCGCCACCGACGCGCGCTACCCGCCGTTCGAAAGCGGCGCGTTCGACCTGGTCGTCTTCAAAGAGTTCGTGCACCACGTGGCCGACTTCAAGCCTCTTTTCCGGGAGGCGAACCGCGTGCTTTGTGATGGCGGCACGATGGCGATGATGGAGCCGGTTCGAAGCGTCTGGCGATCGGTCCGCGAGCTGCGGCACCCGGATCCGCATGGACGACATCACATCACCTGGGTCGATTCCTACCTGCGAGCGATCAGGGCCTCCGGGATGGAGGTCGTCTACCAGACCCCCGTCTACAGCGCCCACGGCAACACCCGCTGGCCGGCCGCCTGGATGAAGCAGAGGGCGCTCGCGGCCATCGACGAGGACCACCCGACGGGAAACCTCCTCTCGAAGCTACAGCTACGCCTCTTCGGCGGCGCCCAGATGTTGATCGTGGCCCGCAAGGTTCGCGAGCTGCCACCCCGGAAACGACCGCCGATGCAGGTGATCGATCCGGCGACGCTCGTCGCGGGCGACCCCGATCCCGCCTACCGGGAGTTTCCCTCAGTGCTCCGCGAGGCAGCCGACCGGCTCCAACGCCTGCCCACCGGCTGACCGCGCGCGCGAAGCGCCTGGCCTGGTCAGCCCAGGCGCTCTTCGAGATCCCGAAGCTGCGCGTGCAGCTCGTCCGGCAGGTGGTCGCCGAAGCGGGCGAGGTGCTGGTGCATCGCCGGCAGCTCGACCTTCCACTCCCCCGGGTCGACTCGCAGCAGCTCCGCCATGTCCCCCTCGGAGACGTCGAGACCGTCGGTGTCGAGCTCGCCGGGCGCCGGCACCATGCCGATCGGCGTCTCGACCGCCTCGGCACTCCCCTCGCAGCGGCGGAAGATCCAGGCGAGGACGCGGCTGTTCTCGCCGTAGCCCGGCCAGAGGAACCTGCCGTCGGCGTCCTTGCGGAACCAGTTGACGTAGTAGATGCGCGGCAGCTCGGCGCCCTCGCGCTCCGCCATGCTCAGCCAGTGGCCGAAGTAGTCGCCCATGTGGTAACCGCAGAAGGGCAGCATCGCGAAGGGGTCGTGGCGCAGCTTGCCGACCTCGCCCGCCGCGGCGGCGGTCGTCTCCGAGGACATCATCGCCCCCAGGAAGACGCCGTGCTCCCAGTCGAACGCCTCGCGCACCAGCGGCACCACGGTGGAGCGGCGGCCGCCGAAGAGGAAGGCGTCGATCGGCACGCCGGCCGGGTCCTCCCACTCGGGGGCGATCGACGGACAGGCCGAGGCCGGCGTCGTGAAGCGCGCGTTGGGGTGCGCCGCCGGGGTCTCCGAGTCGGGCGTCCAGTCGTTGCCGTGCCAGTCGATCAGGTGCTCGGGCACCTCCTCGGTCATTCCCTCCCACCAGACGTCGCCGTCGTCGGTCTTCGCGCAGTTGGTGAAGATCGAGTCGCTGACGATGCTCGCCATCGCGTTCGGGTTCGTCTTCTCGCCCGTGCCGGGCGCGACGCCGAAGAAGCCGGCCTCGGGGTTGATCGCGCGCAGGCGACCGTCCTCGCCGAACTTCATCCAGGCGATGTCGTCGCCGATCGTCTCGACCTTCCAACCGGGCAGGGTCGGGATCAGCATCGCCAGGTTGGTCTTGCCGCAGGCGGACGGGAAGGCCGCCGCGACGTAACGCGTCTCGCCCTCCGGCGAGGTCAGCTTGAGGATCAGCATGTGCTCGGCGAGCCAGCCCTCGTCGCGCGCCATCACCGAGGCGATGCGCAGCGCGAAGCACTTCTTACCGAGCAGGGCGTTGCCGCCGTAGCCGGAGCCGTAGGACCATATTTCGCGCGTCTCGGGGAAGTGGACGATCCACTTGTTCTCCGAGTTGCAGGGCCACGGCACGTCCTCCTCGCCGTCCTCGAGCGGCATCCCGACCGAGTGCAGGCAGGGGACGAAGTCGCCGTCGGAGCCGAGCACGTCGAGGGCGCCCTTGCCCATGCGGGTCATGATCCGCATGCTGGCGGCGACGTAGGGCGAGTCGGTGATCTGCACGCCGATGTAGGCGATCGGCGAGCCGAGCGGGCCCATCGAGAAGGGCACCACGTACATCGTGCGGCCCCTCATGCAGCCGTCGAAGAGGCCGGTGAGCGTCTCGCGCATCTCGGCCGGGGCGCGCCAGTTGTTGGTCGGGCCGGCGTCCTCCTCGCGCTCCGAGCAGATGAAGGTGCGGTCCTCGACCCGGGCGACGTCGCCGGGGTCGGAGAGGGCGAGGTAGGAGTTGGGGCGCTTCTCGTCGGAGAGGCGCTCGAAGGTGCCCGCCTCGATCATCGCCTCGGCGAGGGCGTCGTACTCCTCCTGCGAGCCGTCGCACCAGTGGACGGTGTCGGGCTTGGTCAGCTCGGTGATCTCCCCGACCCAGTCGAGGAGCTTTGCGTGGGTGGTCGGCGCGGCGGCCGTGCTGGTCTCGCTCATTCGTTGCACTTTACTTCTTGAGCGGAGAGCCGGTTCGCCCGGCCCGGCGGCTACCGCGGCGCCCCTGACTTGAGGCCGGTCACTTCGGTGTCGGCTTCCTTGTCCCGGATCGTCAGCGTCGCCGTCTTCGTCTCGCCGCCGGCCAGGTGGACGACGCATTCGAAGCTGGACCCCGCCTTGACCGCGACGCCGGAAGGGCATTCGACCGAGGCGACGCGCCTGCTCAGCACGTGCTGGAGGTTTTCCCTGAGCGCCCCCTCCGCCTTGCTGCTGTCGATAACCGTTTCGCCGCAGCCGGCCATAGCGAGCGCGGCGGCAACCGCGGCGGTGACGATCGCCCTGGCCCGGCTCGAGAAGCTCGTCTTCCACATGAGCGGCGCCAGTATCCCAAGGGGAAGCGCGCGGCCCCGAGCGACGTTTGTTCGACGATGCCAGAGGCAATCGAGACAACCTGGGCAGGCGGCGCCTTCGGGCTGGCACTGCGCAGTGAGTTCGCGCTGCCGGGCCTTAAGGAGGTTGATGCGCGCGACGAGGCCGGAGGGGTCGGCGGCCCCGGCGGCGGTGACGCCCGCAGCCTCGCGCTCGAGCTCGGCCCCACGGCGACCCCCTCCCCCGACGCGGATTGGGGCGAGCGGGTGCAGGAGTGGCGGTATCCGAACGGGACGATCGGTTTGGCGATCGACTCGGACCCGAAGCGCGGCTATCGCTTCTACGTCGAGGACGGGACCTTCGAGCTGACGCCCGACGGCCGGTGGGCGACCGCCCACCCGGCACCCAACTCGGCCTGGCGCTGGCGCCGCTACCTGACCGGCCAGGTGCTTCCCTTCGCCGCCCTCCTCCAAGGCCTCGAGGTCTTTCATGCCAGCGCCGTCGAGATCGACGGCTCCGCCGTCGCCCTGCTCGGCGGCAGCGGCGTCGGCAAGTCGACCCTCGCCCTCAACCTCCACCTGGCCGGCGCCGGCTTCGTCACCGACGACGTGATCGCCGTCGAGCGCAGCGGCTCGACGGTCGTCGTCCATCCCGGCATCCCGGCGGCGAAGGTGCGCCAGGCGGCGCGCGAGCTGATCGGGCCCGACCCTCGCGGCGCGCTCGGCGAGCCGGCCAGCGAGGACGACTTCGAGCTGCGCTTCCGCGTCGAGGGCCCGGCCGGCCCTCTCCCCCTGGGCGTCGTCTGCCTGCTCGAGCCCTCGGCCGGCGACGCCGAGATCGAGTTCGCCGAGGAACGGGCCGACCCCTGGCGCCTGCTCGGCAACACCTTCAACCTGATCGTCCAGGACAGCGAGCGGCTGAACGCCCAGCTTGACCTCTGCGCCCAGATCGCGAGCCAGGCCCACTGTCTGCGTGTGCGCGTCCCCTCGCGTCCAGGACCAGAGGCGGCCGCCGGTCTAGCGGCGCGCCTCTGGAAACTGCCCTAGGACTTCCCGCTCTTGTGAGTCAGCGCGCGAAGAGGGCGGAGTGCGGGTTCAGCGACCTCGCCTTGCGGTAGGCGCGCACGGCGGCGGCCGCTTCTCCCCGCTCGGCCTCGAGCCGGGAGAGGACGAGCCAGGTGCGCCAGTTGGTCGGCTCGCGTTCGGTCGCCGCCTGGGCGGCCGCGACGGCGGGGGCCAGCTCTCCCCGCAGCTCGAGCACCAGGGCTTCCTGAAGCCGCGGGCTCGCCGCGCCGGGCTGCACGTTCCGGGCGCTTCGCGCGGCGCCAAGCGCCGCTGAGAGGTCGCCGGAGCGCGCATCGGCCTCGCTCCGCCGGACCAGGCTCGTCGCGGCAAGCGGGATCGCGATCGCGACGATTGCCGCAACGGCCGCCACCGCGATGGCGAGCCGCAGCCGCAGCCGCGGCACCGCCCGTCCGTCCCGGGCCGAGGCGATGGGGCCAAGCGCCAGCGTCGCCGCCAGCAGAAGCAGTGCCGCGGGAAGCACGGGCAGCTGCCAGACCCAGTCGAAGGCCGCGACGAGGACGAACGCCGCACAGCCTCCCAGCGCGGCGGCCCGTCGCGTCCGCTCGTCCCGCTCGGCGCGCAGGGCGGACCAGGCGCCGCCCACCAGGAGCGTCAGCAGGAAGGCGACGAGCAGGACGAGCCCGACGATCCCCAGCTCGCCGAGCGTCTGCATGTAGAGGGAGTGGGCGTCGAGCACCGTGTCCGAGCCGTCTCCCCTCCGCGCCCACCAGTACTCGAAGGTGCCGGAGCCGGTGCCGGTCAGCGGCTTGGAGGCGTTCTCTTCGGCGGCGACGCTCCAGAACTGGTAGCGGCTCTCGCCGGCGACGCTGCCGAGGCGTTCGGTGCCGTGCCCCGGCCCCTTCGCCCGCTTGAATTCGCTCCATGCGTCGGAGGCCCGCCCGGGCGCGTCGAGGGCGGCGGCGACAATCACGAGGGCGAGCAGGCCGGCGACCGCGGCGACGAGGGAGTGGCGGCGGGAGACGAGCGTCCAGCGCGGCCGGGCTCGCCTGCGCAGGGCAAGCGAGGCCCCCGCCTGGATCAACCCGACCGCCAGGCAGACCGCGACGACGATCGCCAGCAGCTGGGCCCCCTGATGGCGAGCGGTCGCGTCGAGGAGCCCGTGGCGGAGGGCGTCCCGCTGCAGCGCGGCTCCGATCAGGACCGCACCGCCGGCGCCGGCCAGGAGCAGCGTCGCCAGCTTCGGCAGGCGGTCCGAGCCGAAGACCAGGAAGACGACGAGGGCTAGAAAGGCAGCGGCGATGCCGCCCCGCGAGAGCGTGAAGAAGAGCGTCAGCGCCATCGCCGGCATGGCCGCCGCGGCAAGCGCCCGGGAGGCGATCGACCTGGCGCAGCTCGCGAGCTGGAGCAGCAGCGGCAGGCCGATCGCGATCAGGGCCGCCAGGCCGTTCCAGTAGTCGAGGGGATAGGAGAGCCGTTCCCTGCCGCCGGAGAGGAAGCGGGCGGTCTGGGCCGCTTCCGGGAACCAGGCCGGGTGCAGGCGCGACAGCAGGGCGACGAGCCCGACGAGAACGATCCCGGCCGCCACCCCGGCGAGCGCCCGCTGCGATTCGCGCGGGCCGCGGCTGAGGAGGGCGAGCGCGAAGACGCCGACGTAGGTGGCGACGAGCGCGACGTCGGCGGATGTCTTCTCGGTGCTCTCCGTCCAGGTCAGGCTGAGCGCCGTCCAGAGACCGAAGGCGACGAGCAGGCCGAGCGCCGCCCAGGCGAGCGGTCCCGGCGGCCGGCGCGGAAACGCCCCGACCAGCGCCCCGGCGAGGACTATCCACCAGACCGCGATCCCGACCTGGTCGCTGACGAGCGGGTCGAAGCCGCCGCCCTTCAGCCCGAGGTAGACGACCAGCGCGAAGCAGAGCGCCACGGTCCAGACGCCGCCCCAGTCGACTTGGCGCGCGTACTCGCGAAGGGCGGCGCTGCGCCGCGACAAAGCCGCATCCATCGGGTTCTATGCTACGAACAGGCGCCGGACGGGTATCCGGCGCGCAGGGAACGGCCCTGAACTCCGCGGAAAACCTGACCATGAAGGCGCTCAGACAGGGATTTGCCCTATTCGCGGCGTTGACCGCGACGTTTGCCCTGCCGTCCGGGGCCCTCGCGGCCCTGGTCCCGCCGGGCAA
>DASTHF010000153.1:0-3388 GCA_035605615.1 Solirubrobacterales bacterium | reverse complement strand
CCGCGACCAGCATCGTGGCGGCGCCGGCCTTAAGGGCCAGCCCGGCTCCGGCGGCGCCCGCAGCCGCCTCCACCGGGCCCGTCCCGCCGGCGGCCAGCATCGACCTCAGCAGCGGTAGTGGCACCAGCATCCCCAGCCCGTCCCGCAGCGCCCGCCGGGCCCGGTAGATCGCCTGGCGAGCCGCGCCGCCGCTCATCCCGAGGGCGGCGGCGATCTCCTCGTGGCCGAGCCCTTCCAGCTCCCGCATCACGATCGCGGTGCGCTGCGGCTCGGGCAGCGCATGCAGCCGCGCCGTCAGCCCGGCCAGCTCCTCGCGCCGCTCGATCTCCTCCGAGGGCCCGCGCCCGCCGGCGATTCCCTCCCCAAGCGCCTCCGCCTCCGGCGGCCGGTCGCGGAGGTCGTTGAGGGCGGTGTTGCGGACGATCCGGTAGAGCCATGGCCGCAGCTCGATCTCCCCGTCGCCGCGCCGCAGCGCCAGCAGCGCCTTGGAGAAGGCGTCTTGCGTGACGTCCTCGGAGCGTCCGCCGACGATCGCCGCCGCGTAGCGGCCCAGCGGCTTGCCATAGCGGCGCACTATCTCCTCGAAGGCGGCCTCGTAGCCCTCGCGCACGAGCCGCACCAGGCGCCGGTCAGGCTGCGCGCGCAGGGCCGGGCCCGCGAAGAGGCGGGGCGCGGCGAGCTGCTCTGCGGGCGGCGGCGTCATCTGCGGGGCGACATCGTGGCTTACCGGTATGACAGCGGTCCGGTTCAACGGCGCTGGACGGACGTCCTATGCAACCCGAGCGCGAGGCGAAGATCACACCGGCGCGCCGCCTCCTCGCCGCAAACGCTTCCAGCCGTCAGGCGATGGCGGGATCAGGCGGCGACCCGAAGCGGGCGCCGGCTCTGCCGGGCCAGCTCCGCCGGCGCGACCTTCAGGTAGTGGCCGAACACCCAGTCGACGGCGCGCTTCCTGCCGAGCAGGCGGATGAGCGGCGCCAGCAGCCGCGGCGGGACGCGGGGGAGCAGCTTTTGCACCCGCAGCATCCAGCGGAACTTCCACTCGTGCGAGTCGTGGAAGGCGGCGTAGCGGGCCGCCGCCTCGTCGCGGCCCTGACGCCCATCGACCACCGCGCGCAGCTCGCGACCCAGCGCCACCCCGAAGTAGAGCGCGGTCCTGATCCCCTCGGCGGTGACCGGCAGGCAGTGCCCGGCCGAGTCGCCGGCGAAGAAGACGCCGCCCTCGGTGGCGCTGCGCAGCTTGTGGGGGATCCAGTTGCCCTGGTACTCGGGCGGCTGGCCGGCGAGGTCCGAGCCCCGGCGCTCGCGGTCGAGATCGCCGACCAGCAGCTCCGTGGTGTCGCGAACGTGAAAGCGGGGGTCGAAGGAGCCGACGCCGATCCGCAGTTCGTCGTCCGCCGGGAAACACCAGCCGTAGCCGGCGGGCACATAGCGGCGGTCGATCCAGATCTCGAAGTCGTCGCCGCTGCCCCTTGGGTGGACCTCCAGGCCGCGCGAGAGCGGCGCGTCCGGCGGCTGGTAGCCGTCGCCCGAGGCCAGCACGCGCCGCCAGCCGAGCGCGTCGACGACGAGCGGCGCGGAGAGCACGCCGCGGTCGGTCTCGACGGCGATCTCGCCGCCGCCGTTCGAGGCGGCGCGGCCACGCACCGTCGCCGTCTCGAACCTGGCATCGCAGTCGCGCCACATCAGCGCGCAGAGCTGCCGGTAGTCGAAGGTGGAGAAGGCCCAGGGGAGGTGGAAGCAGGTGTCGCCATGGGGGGTATGGATCAGCAGGCGGTCGAAGCGTTGCCGCTCGGCCTCCATCAGCCCCAGGGCGCGCAGCCACTCGGTGGGGGCGGCGCAGGCGGAGGTCTGCCGCTCGCCGATCTCGTAGCGGTCGAGCACGAGCACGTCGGCGCCGCTGCCCGCCAGCTCGCGCGCCGTGGCCAGGCCGGCGAAGCTGGCGCCGCAGATCAGAACGTCGCAGCTGCCGCTCAGCGGAGTGCGCTCATCGCCGCGCCGTGTGGCCCGTATAGGCATTGATCGCAGGGTATCTACAGCCGGCACCCCGGAGGCAGAGAAACCGATCGCGAGATTTCCGGTCGCGATGAGCGCGGCCGGTTTCTTCGCCGAGGAGGTGGCCGGAATGTTTCTGCCATTATTCGCCGCCGTGTCCGCCACCGACACACTGACAGCCCCTGCGCCCGCCGGCACGCCGGTCGAGGGCTCCGGCGGGCTGCTGCTGGAAGTCGGCGGCAGGATCGTCCCCAACTACGCGGCGACGATGGTCTCCTTCGCCGAGGGCGACGTCGTCAAGGGCAAGGTGGTGCGGATCGACAAGGACGAGGTCCTCGTCGACATCGGCTACAAGGCGGAGGGCGTCATCCCCTCGACCGAGCTCTCGATCCGCAAGTCCGTCGACCCGGCCGACGAGGTCGAGCTGGGCGAGGAGATCGACGCCCTCGTCCTCACCAAAGAGGACGCCGAGGGACGGCTCGTCCTCTCCAAGAAGCGGGCTCGCTTCGAGAAGGCCTGGCGCCGCATCGAGGCCGCCGCCGAGTCCGGCGAACCGGTCGAGGGCAACGTGATCGAGGTCGTCAAGGGCGGACTCATCCTCGACCTCGGGGTGCGTGGCTTCCTGCCCGCCTCGCTGGTCGACATCCGCCGCGTCCACAATCTCGACGAGTTCCTCGGCCAGGCGCTCGAGTGCAAGGTGATCGAGCTGAACCGCAGCCGCAACAACGTCGTCCTCTCGCGCCGCGCCGTGCTCGAGGAAGAGCGCAAGGAGGTGCGCGAGCAGATCCTCGGCCGCCTCCAGCCCGGCCAGGTGGTCGAGGGCAAGATCTCCAACATCGTCGACTTCGGCGCCTTCGTCGATCTCGACGGGATCGACGGGCTGATCCACATCTCCGAGCTTTCCTGGAGCCATGTCAACCACCCCTCCGAGGTGGTGGCGATCGGCGACACCGTGCGGATCAAGGTGCTCGACATCGACCGCGACCGGCAGCGCATCTCGCTCGGCCTCAAGCAGACGCAGGAGGACCCGTGGCAGCGCGTCGTCAGCGCCCACCGGCCCGGCGACGTGCTGGAGGGGACGGTGACGAAGGTCGTCGCCTTCGGCGCCTTCGTCGAGATCCTGCCCGGGGTCGAGGGCCTCGTCCACATCTCGGAGCTGGCCGACCACCACGTCGAGAGCCCCGGCGAGGTGGTGCAGCCGGGTACCAGGCTGAACGTCAAGATCCTCGAGATCGACGACGAGCGGCGCCGCCTCTCGCTCAGCATCAAGCGGGTCGACGGCCAGAACATGCCGATGCAGGACCTCGCCGAACAGATCGAGGCCGCTGAGGCCGCGGGCCCTGTCGCCGAGGATGACGAGGACGCGGGGCCCGCGGGCCCTGACGCCGCAGGG
>DASTHF010000149.1:0-10453 GCA_035605615.1 Solirubrobacterales bacterium | reverse complement strand
GCCGCCGATCGCCGACTCGGCGAGGGCGCAGGCGAGGCCGCCGTCGCTGATGTCGTGGACCGAGGACAGCTTGCCCGCCCGGACCGCGTCGCGGACCGCCGCGCAGGCGGCGGCGACCGCCGCCACATCGGGCTGCGGCAGGCCCATGTCGAGCTCGCCGCGCAGCTTCGCCAGCTCCGAGCCGGCGAGGGAGGGGGAGAAGGGGCCGACGAGGGCGATTGCGTCGCCCGCGCGGGCGAAGGCGCTGCCGGCGGTGCGGGCGGGTTCGGGCAGCTCGCCGACCATGCCGACGACCGGGGTCGGGTAGATCGGCCCCTCCGGCCCCTCGTTGTAGAGGGAGACGTTGCCGCCGACGACGGGGACGCCGAGCGCCGCGCAGGCGTCGGCGAGGCCGGCGACGGCGCGGTCGAGCTGCCAGGCGCCGAGCGGCTTCTCCGGGTTGCCGAAGTTGAGGCAGTTGGTGAGGCCGAGCGGCTCGGCGCCGGCGCAGGCGAGGTTCTGCGCGCACTCGAGCACCGCCTCGACCGTCCCCGCGTAGGGATCGCAGGCGACGCGGCGCCCGTTGCCGTCGATCGAGACGGCGATCGCCTTGCCGGCCTCAGGGATGGCGAGGACGGCGGCGTCGGCGCTGTCGCTCGCCGCGGGACCGCCTGTCTCGACACGGCCTCGCACCGTGCGCGAGCCGACCAGCGAGTCGTACTGCTCGAAGGCCCAGCGCTTCGAGGCGATGCCGGGCGAGGCGAGCAGGGCGAGCAGGGTCGCCGCCGGGTCGTCGACGCCGGCCGACGGTCCCGCCGCCGCGGCGACCCGCTCGGCAAGCACGGCCTCGTTGCCGTAGATCCAACCGGCCGGCTCCTCCGGCTCCAGGTCGTAGAGCGGGCAGCCGTCGACCAGCGCCTCCACGGGCATGTCCCCGACGATCTCCTCCCCGCGCAGGACCCGCACCCGGCCGCTGTCGGTGACGTCGCCGATCTCCGCCGCTCCCGTCTGCCACTTCTCGCAGACGGCGACCACCTCGGCGACCTTCGCGGGCTCTACCACGGCGAGCATCCGCTCCTGCGACTCGGAGACCATGATCTCGAAGGGCTCCATGTCGGCCTCGCGCAGCGGCACCCGCGCCACGTCGATGTCGATGCCGACCCCGCCTGCCGAGGCCATCTCGCCCGCTGAGGAGGTGAGGCCGGCGGCGCCGAGGTCCTGCAGCGAGACGAGCAGGCCGCGCTCGAGCAGCTCCAGGCAGCACTCGAGCAGCTTCGACTCCTCGAAGGGGTCGCCGATCTGAACGGTCGGCCGCTTCGCCTCGTCGCCGTCGCCCAGCTCGGCCGAGGCCAGCACCGAGGCGCCGCCGATCCCGTCGCGGCCGGTCGAGGCGCCCATCAGGACGACCGCGTTGCCGACCCCGGCCGCCGCGGCGCGCACCATCTCCTCCGTCTTCGCCAGCCCCACGCACATCGCGTTGACCAGGCAGTTGTGCTCATAGGGCGCCTCGAACTGGATCTCGCCGCCGACCGTCGGCACGCCGATCGAGTTCCCGTAGTGCCCGATCCCGCGAACCGCCCCGTCGAGCAGGTGGCGCGAGCGCACCGAGTCCAGCTCGCCGAAGCGCAGCGAGTCGAGGATCGCGATCGGCCGCGCGCCGAGCGCAAAGACGTCGCGCAGGATGCCGCCGACCCCCGTCGCCGCCCCCTCGAACGGCTCCACCGCGCTCGGGTGGTTGTGCGACTCGACCTTGAAGGCGACCGCGTAGCCGTTGCCGACGTCGACGGCGCCGGCGTTCTCGCCCGGCCCCATCACGACGCGCGGCCCCTCGGTCGGCAGCCGCCGCAGCAGCTTGCGCGAATGCTTGTAGGCGCAGTGCTCGGACCACAGCAGGCTGAACATCGCGAGCTCGACATCGTTCGGCTCGCGGCCGAGCTTCTCGACGATCAGCTCGAGCTCGGCGTCGGTCAGGCCGAGCTCGCGGTGCTTGGCGGTCTCGACCGTCATGCGCGGGCACCGGCCGCCGCGACGGCCTCGAACACCCGCAGGCCGTCGGTCGAGCCGGTGAGCGGGTCGACCGCGTGCTCGGGGTGGGGCATCAGGCCGAGCACGTTGCCCGCCTCGTTCCTCACGCCGGCGACGTCGCGCGCCGAGCCGTTCGGGTTCTGCCCGGGGGCGTAGCGGTAGGCGACCTGCCCCCTCGCCTCGATCTCGTCGAGCATCTCCGGCGGCGCCCAGAAGCGCCCTTCGCCGTGCTTGACCGGGATCGAGAGCCGCCCCCCGTCGGCGGCGATGAGCTCGACCTGGCGGCAGACGAAGCGCAGCTGCTCGTTGCGCAGCAGGGCGCCGGGCAGCAGGCCCGCCTCGCAGAGAACCTGGAAGCCGTTGCAGATGCCCAGCACCGGGCCGCCCGCCGCGGCGAACTCCGCCACCGCCTCCATCGCCGGCGAGAAGCGGGCGATCGCCCCGGCCCGCAGGTAGTCGCCGTAGGAGAAGCCGCCGGGGACGACGACCGCGTCGACGCCGCCCAGGTCGCGCTCCTCGTGCCAGACCAGCCGCGCCTCGCCGAGCAGCGAGCAGGCGCGCAGCGCGTCGCGCTCGTCGCACGACCCGGGGAACTGGACGACTCCCCAGAGCATCAGGCGTCGCCGTCGATGCGCTCTATCTCGAAGTCCTCGATCAGCGGGTTGGCGAGCAGCTTCTCGCAGAGCTCCGGCAGCCGCTCCGGGTCCTCCGCCTCCAACTCGACCATGCGGCCGACCCGCACGTGCCCGACCCCCTCGAAGCCGAGCGCCGGCAGCGCCCGCTCGACCGCCTTGCCCTGCGGGTCGAGGATCCCCTCCTTGGGCCGGATCAGGATCCGCGCCCTCGCCACTAGAAGGCGCGCTCCGTGATCCGCTCGTAGGCCTCGACGTACTTGGCACGCGTCTGCTCGACCACGTCGGGCGGCAGCTCCGGCCCGGGGGGCGTGTGGTCCCAGCCGGCAGCGTCGGCCCAGTCGCGGACGAACTGCTTGTCGAAGGAGGGCTGGGTGCGGCCCGGCTCGTAGGCGTCGGCCGGCCAGAAGCGGGAGGAGTCCGGGGTCAGCACCTCGTCGGCGAGCACCACCTCGGCGCCGGCGTGGCGGCCGAACTCGAACTTGGTGTCGGCCAGGATGATGCCGCGCTCGGCAGCGTGCGCCGCCGCCACCGAGTAGAGATCGATCGAGACCCGCCGCAGCTCCTCCATCAGCGCCCGGTCGCCGACCGCCTCGGCCGCCCGCTCGAAGTCGATGTTCTCGTCGTGCTCGCCGATCTCCGCCGTGGTCGCCGGCGTGAAGATCGGCACCGGCAGCTTGTCGGACTCCAGCAGCCCGCTCGGCAGCTCGATTTCGCAGACCGAGCCGTTCGCCCTGTATTCCTTCCAGCCCGACCCCGAGAGGTAGCCGCGCACCACGCACTCGACCGGGTCCATCTCCAGCCGCCGCACCCGCATCGCCCGTTCGGCGACCTCCTCGGGGACGTCGTAGGAGACGAAGTGGTTGGGGACGATGTCGCCGGTCAGCTCGAACCAGAATTCGGAGAGCCGGTTCAGCACCTTGCCCTTGTCGGGGATCGGCGTCGGCAGCACGACGTCGTAGATCGAGATGCGGTCGGAGGCGACCATCAGCAGGTCGCCCTCCCACTCGTAGATGTCGCGCACCTTCCCGGAGGAGTGCAGCGTCAGATCGGTCACCTGCGTCATCGGCTCGATGCTAACCATCACGGAAGCGGAGCATCTGCTCTGCGATCCTGTGCGGCGTGACGCTGCCCCCGGGACCGACCGAACGCCCGCTTCGGCAGCTGCTGCGCTGGCTGCTGCGCCCGATCCCCTTCCTGCAGGACTGCCGGCAGCGCTACGGCGAGACCTTCAGCGTCCGCTTCCTCAACTTCGAGACGCCGATGGTCATGGTGTCCGACCCCGAGGTCGTCAAGGCGGTCTATTCGAACCGCTCCAACGAACTGCCGCCCGGACGCAACTTCATCCTCGAACCGATCCTCGGCGCCGACTCGATCCTGCTGCTCGAAGGAGCCGAGCACCTCGCCCGCCGCAAGCTGATGCTGCCGCCCTTCCACGGCGAGCGGCTGCGCTCCTATGAGTCCACCCTGAACGAGATCGTCACGGCGGAGATCGACTCGTGGCCGCTCGATCGCGAGTTCCCGATCCACCCCCGGATGCAGGCAGTGACCCTGGAGGCGATCCTCCGCGCCGTCTTCGGCGTCGCCGACGAGCGGCGGCTCTCCCTGCTCCGCGAGCAGCTCGGGAGGGTGCTGGCCGAAACCTCCTCGCCGCTGCGGCAGCTCGCCTCCTTCGCGACCCGCCGCCTGGGCGGCGAGGGCTTCGGCCGTCGCCTCGACCGCACCCTGGCGGCGGCCGACCGCCTGCTCTACGAGGAGATAGAGGCGCGGCGCAGCGATCCCGAGCTGGGCGACCGAACCGACATCCTCTCCTCACTGATCGAGGCCCGCTTCGATGACGGCGGCTCGATGGAGGACGGCGAGCTGCGCGATCAGCTGATGACGCTGCTGATCGCCGGCCACGAGACGACCGCGACAGCCCTCGCCTGGACCTTCGACCTGCTGCTCCGCCACCCCGAGCAGCTGGCGAGGCTGCGCGAGTCGCTGGCCGCCGGCGAGGAGGACTACCTGCGGGCGACGATCACCGAGTCGCTGCGGCTGCGGCCGGTGGTGCCGCTCGCCGGCCGGCGCCTGGCCGGCGAGCTCGAGGTGGACGGCTTCGTGCTGCCCCCTGGGACCGACGTGGCCCCGGTGATCTGGCTCACCCACACGCGCGAGGACCTCTATCCGGAGCCCTTCGCCTTCCGCCCCGAGCGCTTCCTCGATGAGGCGCCGGATACCTACGCCTGGATCCCCTTCGGCGGCGGCGTCCGCCGCTGCCTCGGCGCCGCATTCGCCGAATTCGAGATGCGGATCGCCCTGCGCGAGATCCTCACCCGCTGCGAGCTGCACAAGGCCAGCCCGGCGCCGGAGCGCGTCGGCCGCCGCAACATCACCTTCTCGCCGCGCGCCGGCACGCCGGTGGTCGTCACCGCCCGCCGCCCCGCCCGCGAACCGGTCGCTGCTTAGGCGTTCGCGGGGTGCTCGCGCACCCAGCGGGCGATCGTGCCGGAGCCGGAGATCACCTCGCCGTCGTCGAGGACGAGGATCGGCACCTCGTTGGTGCCGCTGAGCCGCTTCACCTCGGCCCGGTCGGCGCCGCGGCTGCCCCAGGTCCAGGGCATCAGCCGGTAGCCCTTGACGACCTTCAGCTCGTAGTCGTACCCGGCCTCGTCGAGCGCCTTGCCGGCCTTGGCGCAGGGATGCATCGCCGCCGGCCCGCTCGTCTTCTGCCCGCAGGTGTAGAGGACCATCGCGGCGAGCTTACCTCAGCGCTTCGAGGCGCGAGAAGACCTCGGGGAGGTGGGTGAGGTAGGCGTTGTAGTCGAAGACGGCGTCGAGGTCGAGGTCCGGGGCCGACTCGGCGAGCAGGTCGCGGAACTCGGT
This sequence comes from Solirubrobacterales bacterium, assembly GCA_035605615.1. Taxonomy (GTDB): domain Bacteria; phylum Actinomycetota; class Thermoleophilia; order Solirubrobacterales; family 70-9; genus VRUE01. The sequence continues at coordinate 4,952 of DASTHF010000149.1, read as the reverse complement.
GCCGCTGTCCCAGGCGCGCTGGGCGTTCTCCTGGACGAGGCGGTAGGCGTCGTCGCGCGTCATCCCGGAATCGACCAGGGCCGTGAGGGCGCGCTGGCTGAAGAGGGCGCCGTGGGTCAGCTCGAAGTTTTCGCGCATCCGCTCGGCGTGGACGGTCATGCCCGCGGCGACCTTGGCCGCCAGGTCCTGCATGTAGTCGAGCAGGATCGTCGCGTCGGGGAGGACCACCCGCTCGGCACCGGAGTGGGAGATGTCGCGCTCATGCCAGAGGGCGACGTTCTCGAACCCCGCCTGGGCGTAGCCGCGCAGGACGCGGGCGAGGCCGGTAATCCGCTCGGTACGGATCGGGTTGCGCTTGTGCGGCATCGCCGAGGAGCCCTTCTGGGCGCCGGTGGCGAACGGCTCCTCGACCTCGCGCACCTCCGTGCGCTGCAGGTTGCGGACCTCGGTCGCGAAGCGCTCCAGCCCGGCGCCGGCCAGAGCGATCGCCGAGAGCAGCGCCGCGTGACGGTCGCGCGGCACGACCTGCGTCGCCACGTCCTCGCGGCGCAGCCCCAGGCGCTCCATCACGCGCGCCTCGACCGCCGGCGGCACCGAGGCGTAGGTGCCGACCGCGCCGGAGAGCTTGCCGACCGCGAGCTGCTCGAAGGCCTCGGTGAGGCGGCCCAGATTGCGGTCCGCCTCGAAGGCGAATCCTGCCAGGCGCAGCCCGAACGTCGTCGGCTCGGCGTGGACCCCGTGCGTTCGTCCCACGCAGAGCGTGTCGCGCTGCTCCAGCGCCCGCTCGATCAGCGCGTCGCGGTAGGCGCGGGTCCCCGCCAGCACGATCCCGCCCGCCTCGCGCAGCTGCAGCGCCAGCGCCGTGTCGAGCACGTCGGAGGAAGTGAGGCCGTAGTGAATCCAGCGGCCGTGCTCGCCGACCGAGGCGGAAACCACGTCGACGAAGGCGGCGACGTCGTGGTCGGTCACCTTCTCCCGCTCGTTGACCGCCTCGACCGTGAACGCCGCCCGCGCCCGCGCCGCCTCTGCCGCCTCGCGCGGCACCACCCCCTCCTCGGCCCAGGCCTCGGTGGCCGCCAGCTCGACCTCCAGCCAGCACTCGAGCTTGCGCTGCTGCGACCAGACCCGTCCGATCTCCTCGCGGGTGTAGCGAGGTATCACCCGATACCCCCGGAGGCTGTCTTGGGGGGCCATCCATATCTGATTCTTTGGCTCTCCAAGACAGCCGAGGAGGTGGCGGAATTATTCATGCGTTGATGATCCGGGCCGCGAGCAGGCCGGCGTTTTTCGCCCCGTCGATCGCCACGCAGGCGACCGGGACGCCGGGCGGCATCTGCACCGCGGAGAGCAGCGCGTCGAGGCCGCCGAGGCTCTTGCCGAGGATCGGCACGCCGATCACCGGCAGGTCGGTGTGGGCGGCGGCGACGCCGGGCAGCGCCGCCGACATGCCGGCGCCGGCGATGATCACCTTCAGCCCCCGCATGCGCGCGTTCAGGCAGTACTCGCGCACCAGCTCGGGGTCGCGGTGGGCGCTCATCACCCGCACCTCGAAGCGGATGCCCGCTTCCTGGAGCACCGTGCCGGCCGGCTGCATCTTCGACTTGTCGTTCTTGGAGCCCATGATGATCCCGACCAGCGGCTCTTCGACACCGATCTCCTCGAAGGCCTCCTCGACCGCCGGCATCGTCGTCGTCTCGCTGCGCTGCGGCTCCTCTGAGATCTCGCTCATCTCTTCCTCTCTCGGTTGGCTGGGATCAGCCCGGGACCCGCTCCACGGCCCGGGCGGCGATGTCGGTCCGCATCTGCATCCCGTCGAAGGAAATGCGGCCGGCGGCATCGTACGCGCGCTCGCGCGCCTCGGCCGGGGTCGGGCCCAGGGCGGTGACATTGAGGACGCGGCCGCCCGCCGTGACGATCTCGCCGTCGCGCTGGGCGGTGCCGGCATGGGTCAGCTCGCCCAGCTCCGCCGCCTCCTCGAGGCCGTGGATGACATCGCCCTTCGACGAGGACTCCGGGTAGCCGGCCGAAGCGAGGACCAGGGTCACCGCCCAGTCCTCGCCGAACTCCGCCTCGCTCCCGGCCAGGCCGCCCGGCTCGCGCGCCGCCAGGCAGAGGTCGAGCAGGTCGGAGCGCAGCCGCGGCAGCACGGCCTGCGTCTCGGGGTCGCCGAAGCGGGCGTTGAACTCGAGCACCTTCGGCCCCTCCGGGCCGATCATCAGGCCGGCGTAGAGGACGCCGTGGAAGGGGGTGCCGCGGCGCGCCATCGCGGCGACCACCGGCCGGTGCACGAGGTCGACGATCTCCTCGACCTCGGCCGGCCCGAAGCCGGGCACCGGCGAGTAGCTGCCCATGCCGCCCGTGTTCGGCCCCTCGTCGCCGTCGAAGATCCGCTTGTAGTCCTGGGCGGGGGCCAGCGGCAGCACGTTCTCGCCGTCGCAGAGGGCCAGCAGCGAGAGCTCCTCGCCCTCCAGGAACTCCTCCAGCACCACCGTCGTCTCCCCGAAGCGCCGCTCGGTGAAGAAGACGTCGAGGGCTGCGCGCGCCTCCGCTTCGGTCGGGCAGACGATCACGCCCTTGCCCGCCGCCAGCCCGTCCGCCTTCAGGACCGCCGGGTAGGACGCGCAGGCGAGGTGCCCGCCCGCCTCCTCGCGGCTGCGCAGCAGCGCGTGCGAGGCGGTCGGCACGCCCGCCTCCCTCATCAGCTCCTTGGCGAAAGCCTTCGAGCCCTCCAGCCGCGCCGCGGCGGCGCTCGGCCCGAAGGCCGGCACGCCCGCCTCCTCCAGCGCGTCGACCAGCCCGCCGACCAGCGGCGCCTCGGGCCCGACCACGACCAGGTCGGCGCCACGCTCGCGCGCCGCCGCGACGATCGCCCCGACGTCCTCGGCGCCGACCTCCGGCAGGCACTCCGCGTCGGCGGCGATCCCGGCGTTGCCGGGCGCGCAGAGCAGCTCGGGGGAGTGGGGCGAGCGCGCCAGCGCCCGCACGATCGCGTGCTCGCGCCCCCCTCCCCCTACGACCAGGACCCTCAAATCGCCGTTCCTAGAGCGCTTCGGCCAGCTTGTCGGCCGGGATCGCGGTCAGCGTCTGGCTGGTCATCGTGCCGCGCGAGCCCAGCTCGACCGAGACCCTGGCCATCGTCTGCTCGTCGGGCGCCTCGACCACCGTCACGAAGTCGTACTGGCCGAGCGTCGCGTACTGGGTCAGCACCTTGGCGCCGATCTGTTCGACCTCCTGGTTGACCTCCGCCACCCGTCCCGGGTTGTTCTTCAGGGTGCGGACGCCGTCGGCGGTCAGGTTGGTGAGCATCACGTAAGTTGGCATCTCCCTCTCCTCTCGCGGGGTACGCGCCTACGTTACGCGAGCGGCGGCGCCTCTGTCTACGCTAGGCCGCTCAGACCCCGAGCGCCTGCAGCAGGGAGAACATCTCGAGGCCCGACTCGGTGATCTTGCCCTCGTAGTATTCGGCGTGGCTGAGCGGCACCCCGGCGGTGTCGGCAAAGCCGGTCTCGATCGAGCCGCCCGGCCTGAAGGTCGCGATCTGCTGCCCGGCTTTCACCGTTTCGCCCGCCTGCACGGTGGCGTCGACGCCCTCGTAGACGAAGATCACCTGGCCTTTCAGCGGCCCGTCGAGCAACTGGTAGAGGACGCCGCCTTCTTCCGGCCAGCCGGGGGCGCCGACGGCGAGGACCCTGGCGTCGCCGATCGCGACGATCGCCCCCTTGCCGACGAAGTCGACGCCCTGGTCGATCCGTCCGGTGACCAGTTCGGTGCTGAGCGAGAACGGGTTGACGTAGCTGCCTGCCACCTTCGGCAGGGCGATCGACCAGTCGACGTAGTTGACCTTGCAGCGGCCCTGCATGCGGTCGGCTTCGGCAAGCACGGCCTGCACGTACCACTCGGCCTGGTTGTGGGCGAAGACGCCGGCGCGGATGCTGCCGCGCGACCAGATCAGGCGGGCCAGCGTGGCGGCGGAGTCGGCCGGGTCGGCGTGACGGACGTGGCCGTCTTCGTTGCCGTCGACGGCGTAGTGGCGCCACTCGCTCGGTTCGAGGCCGAGCGGGCCACTGCGGCGCAGCTGCGCTTTGCCCATGCCGCGGCCGAAGTTCGACTCGAGGCGGGCGACCGCGGCCAGCACCCAGACGCCGCGGCGGCCGAGGTCGTAGCGGGCGGCGGCGCTCTCGAAGGCTTCGAGATATTCGGTCGGGATCGTGCGGTGCCAGCTGCCGAGCGGCTTGCAGCTCAGCACCTGGAGCTGCGGTTCGACCGGCGCCCCGACCGCCGGGCCGCCGAGCGCCGGCGCGTAGCAGGCGGCGTTGGCGAGCACCTCGGCGACGTACCAGTCGGCGTGGTTGTAGGCGTAGATGGCGCCGTAGGTGTCGGCCGGCATCCCCGCCGCCCGCAGGTAGCGCGCCGCGGCGTAGATCGCGTCTTCGGGGTTGTAGGGGTCCTTGACGCCGTCGCCGTTGGCGTCGACTCCGTACGTTTCCCAGGTCGACGGCATGAACTGCATCCAGCCGACAGCGCCCGCCGAGGAGACGTTGAGGTTGGCGCCGAACGCCGTCTCGACCTCGTTGATGCCGGCCAGCACCGAGGCCCCCTGCGTGCCGAGGCCGTAGGCGTTGGCGGCCCGCTGGTAGATCGGGATGAGGATCGGCGGCACGCCCGAGGCGGCGCAGCTGGAGCTGGGGATGGAGGGGATCGCGAAGGTCGGCGTGGGACTGGCCTGCACGGCGCCGAGGCCCGGGCCGGGCGCCGGAGCGGCCTTCGTGTGGGCCGGCTTGCCCGCCGTGGTGCCGCCGGCCGGATGCGGCTTGCGCTTGCCGGCTTCCGAAGAGCCGCCGCTGTGGTGCGACTGTGACGCCGGCGGCGCGGCCAGCGTGGCACCGTGCTTGACGCCCGTCGCCGGGTCGGGAGCGGGCGTCGCCGGGGCCGGCGTCACGCTTGCCGGCTGC
>DASTHF010000131.1:0-5059 GCA_035605615.1 Solirubrobacterales bacterium | reverse complement strand
CAGGCGCCACTCGCGGTCGAGCAGCTCGAGGAAGGCCTCGCGGGCGGGGAGGCCGGTGTCGGGGTCCGTGCCCGGGCCCGCGTCGACGCGGCGACGCAGGCGCCGCACCTCGGAGCGCAGCTCGACGCTCTCCCATTCGTGGCCGAGCAGCCGCGCGGCGACGCCGAGCTGCGCCGCGTGGGTGGGGTCGTAGGCCTCGTCCTCCGGGTGGGCCGCGAAGAGGACGCCGAGGATGCGGCCGCCGCTCGTCTCCAGCGGGGCGCTGAGCCAGGCCTGCGCGCCGAGGGCGCGCAGGGCGTCGGCGTCGATTCCGTTGCCGCTGTCGTCCGGCGCGGGAAGGACGGTGCCGCGGCTGAGGCGGCTGAGGCCCTCGCCGCGCGTCTCGATCACCCGGTGGACGCCCTCGTCGGGGTCGAAGCGGGCAAGCGCGATGACGCCGGGGATCGCCTCGGCGAGTGCGTCCAGCACCGAGTCGGCGGCTTCGGAGAAGCTGCGGGAGCGGCGCTGGGCGAGGCGCACCAGCGTTCTGGTCTCGTTGGGCTCCACTCACTGCCCTATCGGCGGCAGCTCCGAAAAGTTTGAGCCGCAAGCGGCCGCCCGGCGGGGATTGTTACTGGGAGTAGACGACCGGGGCGGCGCCGAGTGCCGTCAGGTTCGCCTTGAGACTGCGCCGGCCCCTGTGGTGGAGGCCGTGGATCGAGCTCTCGGTCCTGCCCAGCGTCTCGGCGATCTCAACCGGCGTGAGGCCGACGATGTGGCGCAGGACGAGCACCTCGCGCTGCTCCTCGGGAAGCTGCTCGAGAGCATGGCGCAGGTCGCGCCCGCGTTCCTGGCTGACCTGGCAGTGGCCACGGTCGGCGGCCCGCACGTCCTCCATCGGGATCGCCCGCCGCGCCCGCATGTGGTCGAGCGCCGCGTTGCGGGCGACGCGCAGGATCCAGGCCGTGAAGGGAACCTCCCGCTGCTCGTACTTCTGGATAGCCGTGATCAGCTTGGCGAAGACGTTCTGGGTGATGTCCTCGGCCTCGTGCCGGTCGTGGACGAAGCTGTTGACGTAGCCGAGCACGTCCTGCGCGTAACGGGCGTATAGGAAGTGCATCGCTTCCATGTCACCCTGCTTGGCGCGGGCGACCGCTTCCTGCACAAGACGGCTCTCCGGTCGCTTGGCCCCTTCCGCTGCCATGATCGATGGATCGGTGGAATCGCTTGACGATGCCAAGTTCCAGTTCCTCCCTGCCTATGGAATCTCGCACCCCCCGGACCCTTCCGGTCGGCGAGGCGGGTATTAGTAGGGGACCGGGAAGCGGCCGTCAAGCCCAAATATCTGTCCAAATCTCCCCCTTGCGCTCAAGTCGCTCATTTTTTGAACGTCCTATTACCGGGTTTTTGGGATGAAATAAGAACGAAACGGCGTCGGGCGAGCAAAGGTCATATGTGCAGGCAAGTTTCTAGGTGACGTGATTGGAGGGAATGTGAAGGTGGCGTTGGGGGCATTCGCCTGTTCCTGCATAGAAGACCGGCTCGGGGTCGACCTTCCGACCGGCCTTGAGCAGGCGCTGCGCCATTACGTGCGCCGCCTCGGCTCGGCGACGACGCCGGTTCCGTTTCCCGGGTTTGCCCGTGAGCAGGACTCCGATGGCGGCGCGACCGAGCTCGAGCTGCCGGTCGAGCCGGAGATCGAGGCGGCGCTGGTGAAGGAGTCGCGAGCGCAGTCGGTGCCGATGGAGCAGCTGCTCAACCACGCCGTCTTCGTCTATCTCGCGGATCTGGACTCCTCCGGCGGCTTCCGCGTCCCGGCCTGAGCCTGGCCCATCGGCTGAGGGGAGGCCGGCCGTTTTCCCGTGCGTGGAAGAAAGTCCGCCCACCGGGCGTTCTCACGGCAATGACTGCTCTAGACCAGGTCCCCGGACGTCCTCGCAACCGCCGCCCTGCTGCCCGCCGTCTCTCGCTGCTCGCCGGCGTCGCGGCCATGGCGACGCTGGCCCTCGGCGCCGCCTCGGCGCGCGCCGAAGCCCCGATCGAAGGGATCTGGTCCTTCGGCGGCGGCAAGGTCGGCATCCAGTCGCAGTCGAACGGCGCCTTCACCGGCACCGTGGTGGCCCCGACGAAATTCTCCGAGTGCGACCACCCGGTCGGCGAGCTGATGTGGACCGACATCGCGCCGCAGCCGGACGGCTCCTACTGGGGCTTCCACGAGTGGTACGAAAAGATCGCCTCGAGCGGTGAATGCAAGCCGGACGCAACGCGGGGGCTGACCGCCTGGCGGGTACTGCCAGGTCCGGGCGGCGACCGCTTCCTGCGCGTCTGCTTCAGCGAACCGGGCAGCAAATCGCAGCCGACCATCGCCCCCGACGGCTCGACGGCCGGCGCGACCTACGGCTGCGTCGACTCGGCGCTGATCTCGCCGCTGCCGGTAGTCACCCCGGCCAGCTTCGACCAGTACGTGAAGCTGCCCCCGAACAGGATCTGCTTCGCCCGCGCGCGGATGCGGATCCGCCTGCACGACCCGAAGAACGACCCGCTGCTGAAGGTCGTGGTGAAGTTGCGCAGCGGCAGGGTTGTGAGGACCGCAAGGCTGAAGCGGAAGAAGGGCGGCGTCATCGTCGCGACCCTCGACCTCAGGGGCCTGCCTGCCGGCTCGTTCACTGTCACCGTGAGCCTCACCACGGCTCTCGGCGAGCACCTCCACGGCAAGCGCACGTACCACCGCTGCCGGGGGACGCATCACGGGCGTCACCGGCATCGCCACCACTAGCTAGCCTCGACCCCCATGGAGTAGGAGATTCGGACCATCCGGCGAGGATGGCTCGGGGTTGACGGGTATCCGTCCGATAGCGGAAGGAGAGTGAGTGCGACTGGACCGTCAATGACCATGGCTCTAGCGACAGCGCTGGTCGTCTGGGTGGCTGTGATCCCCTGCTTGGTGGTGTCGCTGCGCTTGCGGAGGGCCCGGGCGACGGTAGCGGCCGAGGTCGCCGGCTCGCCGTTCCGGGTCGGGATCCGGGCCACGGTTGGAATTTCGGCCCATCCGCGGCAGCCCGGCCGCCTCAGGCGCGTTCCCTGGGAGGCGGACCATGTCGACTCACGACGCGCTAGAGACACAATCGGCCACGCTTCGAGGGGTACTTCGGAGCGACACTGACCCCTCCGGCGCGGTCGAGTCGTCGCGGGCCGCCACCAAGCTTCGCCTCGAGCCGTCGGTCCGGTGGCCACGGGCAGCCGAGGAGATCGTCGTCGACGACGGTGGGATCACCGCCTCCTCGATCTCGCGCGACGCGGTCTACCGGCGCCTGCTGGCGACGGCCGACCTGCTGGCGGCGACCGCCGCCTTCGCGATCGCCATCCCGCTGCTGGGCAGCGACTCGCTCGGCGCCTGGGCGCTGGTCGCGATCGCGATGATCGTGCCGGTCTGCAAGGTGGCGGGCCTCTACGACCGCGACCAGTACCTGATCCGCAAGACGACGCTCGACGAGGCGCCCGCCCTCTTCCGCGTCGCCACGCTCTACACGCTGCTGACCTTCCTTGCCGGCGGGCGGATCGTCGAAGGGACCCTCGGCCGTGGGCAGGCCGTGCTGCTCTGGGCGGCGCTCTTCCTCTCGCTGCTCTTGATGCGCGACCTGGCGCGGCGCCTCGCCGGCGTGCGCGTCGACGAGGAGCGCTGCGTCGTGCTCGGCAACGCCGACGCCGCCCACTGGCTCTGCACGAAGCTGGAGCGCTGCGAGGGCGCCAACACGCGGGTGCTGGGCCGCGTGCCGCTCAACCCCGACGACACGAGCGTCAACGAACTGCCGGTGCTGGGCGGCTTCGACTCGCTCGAGCGCCTCTTCGCCGAGCACCGGGTCGACCGGGCGCTGATCGCTCCCGGGCGCGGCGACAGCGACCACCGGCTGCTCGACGCGATCCGGGTCGTGAAGCGCCTCGGCGTGCGGGTCAGCGTGCTGCCCCGCCTCTTCGAGGCGGTCGGCTCCGCCTACGAGCTCGACGACATCGAGGGCGCGACGCTGCTCGGGGTGCGCCGTCACGGCCTCTCCCGCTCCTCCTGGCTGGTCAAGCGCAGCTTCGACCTGCTCGGCGCGGCGCTCGCGCTGATCGTGCTGGCGCCGCTGATGGCGGCGATCGCGCTGGCGATCAAGCTCGACTCGCGCGGCCCGGTGCTGTTCAGGCAGCGTCGCGTGGGCCGCGAAGACCGCGTCTTCGAGATCTTCAAGTTCCGCTCGATGGTCGACGGCGCCGATGCGCAGCGCCGCGCGCTGGCCGACCGCAACGAAGCCGGCGGCGGTCTCTTCAAGATCGAGGACGACCCCCGCATCACCCGCGTCGGCCGCTTCCTGCGCCGGACTTCGCTGGACGAGCTGCCGCAGCTCTTCAACGTGCTGCGCGGCGAGATGGCGCTGGTCGGCCCGCGGCCGCTGGTTCTCGACGAGGACTGCCTGATCGAGGGCCACCATCGCCACCGGCTGCTCGTGCCGCCCGGCGCCACCGGCCTCTGGCAGATCTTCGGCTCGGCCCGGATCCCGCTCGGCGAGATGGTGAAGATCGACTATCTCTACGGGGCGAACTGGTCGCTGTGGCTCGACATCAAGATCCTGCTGCGGACGGTGCCATTCGTGCTCGGGCGGCGGGGCCTTTGACGGCGCCGAAAGCGCCGGCCGTTCCCGCGATCCCCCAGCTCGATCCGCTCGAGGTCGCCTCCGGCATGGTGTTCGGGCGGCGCCGCACGCCCGTCCCCGAGGTCGAGCGCCGGCCCGGCGAGGGTCCGCGTGCGACGCTGGAGCGGGTCCTGGTCGAGGCCCTGCGGCGGCCGCCCTGCGTCGTCGCCTTCTCCGGCGGGCGGGACTCCTCGGCGATCCTGGCCGAGACCGTGCGGGTCGCCCGTGCCCACGGCCTCGAGGACCCGATCGCCTGCACGCTGCGCTTCGGCGACGCGCCCCGTACCGTCGAGGAGGAGTGGCAGGAGCTGGTCATCCGCCACCTCGGGCTCGGCGAGTGGAACCGGCTGGAGGTGGGGGAGGAGCTGGACGCCCTGGGCCCGATCGCGCTCGACGTCCTGCGCTGTCAT
>DASTHF010000129.1:0-9938 GCA_035605615.1 Solirubrobacterales bacterium | reverse complement strand
CACAAGAGGTGGGTCAACTCTCGCTTCAGCGGTCTTGAGCGGTGCGCTCGCCGTTAGAAGAAAGCCCCGCCGCGGTATTCGCCGAACACGTCCCGCATCGCGCCGCAGACCTCGCCGATCGAGGCGTCGGCGGCGAGCGCGGCGCGGATCGGATGGAGCAGGTTGCCGTCGCCGCGGGCGACGTCGCGAAGCGCCTCCAGCTTGGCGTCGACGGCGGCCTGGTCGCGCGACTCCTTGAAGGCCTTCAAGCGCGCGAGCTGGCGCTCCTCTGCCTCCGGGTCGACACGCAGGATGTCGACGTCGTCGACCTGGTCGGTGACGTACTTGTTGACGCCGACCACGATGTCCTGGCCGCTGCGGTAGCGCTCGTGGTAGGAGAGCGCCGACTCCTCGATCTCGCGCTGCATGAACTCCAGCGCCTCGACCGAGCCGCCCAGCTCCTCGACCTTCCCCATCAGCTCCCAGGCGCGCTGCTCGATCTCGTCGGTCAGCGTCTCGACGACGTAGGAGCCGGCGAGCGGGTCGACGGGGTCGGCGGCACCCGACTCGTGCGCCAGCACCTGCTGGGTGCGCAGCGCGATCCGCGCCGAGCGCTCGGTCGGCAGCGCCAGCGCCTCGTCGAAGCCGTTGGTGTGGAGGCTCTGGGTGCCGCCGCAGACGGCGGCGAACCCCTGCAGGGCGACGCGGATGATGTTGACCTCCGGCTGCTGGGCCTGCAGCGTCACGCCCCCGGTCTGCGTGTGGAAGCGGATCTTCATCGAGTTGGGGTCCTGCGCGCCGAACCGCTCGGCGACGATCTTCGCCCACATCCGCCGCACGGCGCGGAACTTGGCGATCTCCTGGAAGACGTTGTTGTGGCAGTTGAAGAAGAAGGCGAGGCGGGGGGCGAACTCGTCGATCGCCAGGCCGCGCGCCAGCGCCGCCTCGACGTAGGCGATCGCGTTGGAGAGCGTGAACGCCACCTCCTGCACGGCCGAGCAGCCCTTCTCGCGGATGTGGTAGCCGGAGATCGAGATCGTGTTCCATTTCGGCACCCGCTCGCGGCAGTACTCGAAGATGTCCGTGGTCAGCCGCATCGTCGGCTCGGGCGGGTAGATGTAGTTGCCGCGCGCCATGTACTCCTTCAGCACGTCGTTCTGGACGGTGCCGCGCAGCTTCTCGGAGGGAACGCCCTGCTCCTCGGCGACGAGCTCGTAGAGCAGCAGCAGGATCGCGGCGGGGGCGTTGATCGTCATCGAGGTGGAGACGCCGTCGAGGGGGATCCGGTCAAAGCAGATCCGCATGTCCTCGATCGTGTCGATCGGCACGCCGGTGCGTCCCACCTCCCCCTTGCAGAGCGGGTCGTCGGAGTCGCGGCCGAGCTGGGTGGGCAGGTCGAAGGCCATCGAGAGGCCGGTCGAGCCGTGCTCGATCAGGTAGCGGTAGCGCTCGTTGGTGTCCTCGGGCGATGCAAAGCCGGCGTACTGGCGCATCGTCCAGAGCCGGTCGCGGTACATCCCCTCGTGGATCCCGCGGGTGAAGGGTGGCGAGCCGGGCCCGCCAAGGCGCTCTTCGAGGCCGGGAGCGACGTCGTCCTCCGTGTAGAGGCGCTGGATCTCGATGCCGGAGTCGGTGAAGACGCGCTCGTCATCGGGGCCGACCAGGGGCGCGATCGTGCGGGGAATCTCCTCGGCGGGGGCTTTGCCTGTCGTCTCGGCCATGCGCCGAGAGGATATTGAGCGGCGCGAGTCACCGGAACAACGGCCGCTCGAAGGGTTTGTGGTCAATGCGGCACGGGAACAGTGCTTGTCATCAACTCGACTTGCCGTCAGTCCGCCTTTCGGGCAGCAGGGGGCGGCAGCAACGGAGGATCGATATGAGAGACGAAACCCGGCCACTGATGAGCAGGGGCGCGAAGCTTTCGGTTGCCGCGACGGTGACCGCGCTGATCGCCCTGCTTGCCCTGGCGCCCCTCGCCTCGGCCGCGAGCGACCCGGTCGCCAGCGGGAAGACGACGATCACGCTCGACAACGGCCTCTACAACAAGCTCAAGAAGAACCACGTGAAGGTGACCGCGGTCAAGCCGGCCACCGTCAAGGGCAAGAAGATCACCCTTCCGATCAAGGCCGAAGGGTCGACGATGGACCCGACGACCGGCGCCGGCAAGCTCAACCACAAGGGCGGCTTCAAGCTCAAGGCGGGCAAGCGGAAGGTCGTCGTCAAGAACCTCGTCCTCGACACGACGAAGAAGTCGCTCTCCGCCAAGGTCGGCAAGAAGAACCTGAAGATCGCGGTCGTCGCCGGAGCCTCGATCGTGCGCGACGGCTTCGGGCTCGACGTGGTGGCGAAGAAGCTGAAGCTGACCAAGAAGGGGGCCAAGCAGCTCAACAAGGCGCTCGACGAGAACGTCTTCAAGGCGAACAAGTCGCTGGGGTCTGCCAGGGCGTCCGAGCAGCCGGAAACCGTGACGATCACGGGCGGCAGCGCGACCCTGACGACCAGCCTCGCAACTGTCAAAAAGCTGAAAGAAGACAACGTCGAAATCAACCTGGTCGCGCCGGCGAACCTGGCGGCGCTGGGACCGCCGCCGGCGTTCAGCTTCCCGGTCAGCGGCGGGTCGACCGCTCCCGACGCGAGCAAGGGCGTCATGCAGACCAACGGCGGTTTGCAGCTTGTTCAGGACTGGAGCAAATTCGGCAAAGGCAAGACCACGATGACGCTCAACGCAATCTGGGTCGACTTGGGAACCCACGTGGCCACGGTGGAAGTGACGGTTGAATCGACGCTCAGCCCAGAAGCGAACCTTGGTGCGCTGGGCCGCAGCTCGATCGCCGATATCGGCATGACCGGGGCGACGGTGAAATCGAATTCGACGTCGCTCACGGTGACGGTCGAAAACGCTTCGGCGACGCTGCAGGCGGTGACCGCCGAAACCCTCAACTCGTTGTTCGCGAAACCGGCGAAAGAATTCGAACCGGTGACGAAAACTCCCGCGCAGACGTTCGCCGCGGGCGACCCGCTCGGGACGTTCACCTTCACCGCGCAGACGCAGTAACTGCATCGATGCATGCGCGAAAGGGGCGGCCACGCGCCGCCCCTTTCGTATGGGTCAGTCCGAGGCGCCGACGAGGCGCTCGATGCCGGTCTGCTCGATCGTCCGCCGCAGGCCCTCGCGCAGCTCGACCCGCGGCTCCCAGCCGAGCAGGTCTCGGGCGCGGCCGATGTCGGGTTGGCGCTGCTGCGGGTCGTCGGTGGGCAGCGCCTCGTAGACGATCTCGGAGCGCGACTCGGTGACCTCGATCACCGTCTTGGCCAGCTCGAGCAGCGTGAACTCGTTCGGGTTGCCGATGTTGACCGGCGAGTGGACGTCGGACTCGGCCAGCGCGACGATGCCGCGGATCAGGTCGTCGACGTAGCAGAAGCTGCGCGTCTGGCTGCCGTCGCCGAACACGGTGAGGGACCGGTCCTGCAGCGCCTGCCGCAGGAAGGTCGGGATCGCCCGCCCGTCGTGCGGCCGCATCCGCGGCCCGTAGGTGTTGAAGATGCGGACGATCGCGGTGTCCACACCCTGCTGGCGGTGGTAGGCCATCGTCATCGCCTCCGCGTAGCGCTTTGCCTCGTCGTAGACGCCGCGCGGCCCGATCGGGTTGACGTGGCCCCAGTAGTCCTCGCGTTGAGGATGGATCTGGGGATCCCCGTAGACCTCGCTGGTCGAGGCGAGCAGAAAGCGCGCCCGCTTGAACTTGGCGACGCCGAGCATGTGGTGGGTGCCGTGCGAGCCGACCTTGAGCGTGTGCAGCGGCAGTCGCAGGTAGTCGATCGGGCTGGCCGGCGAGGCGAGGTGGTAGACGAAGTCGACCGGCTCGGGGATGTCGACGTGCTCGATGACGTCGATGTGGCGGAACTCGAAGGCCGAGTCCCGGATGTGCTCGATGTTCTGAAGCGAGCCGGTCTCGAGGTTGTCGACGCAGATGACCCTGTGCCCCTCGCCGAGCAGATCTTCGCAGAGGTGAGAACCGAGGAAACCCGCCCCTCCCGTGACCACGCAGGTGCTCATCGCCACGATCCTACAGCCGTCCGCGAAGCGCTGGACGAAATGACTTTCTCGGTCCAACGTCCGTCCCTTTCCACCCACCAGCTGTCCAGAAGGGGGGAGAGAGCGCTCTCGCCACGGAGCATTCCTGGGCATGTTTGGAATAGAGAGTTGAACCGATGGACGGAGCAACAGCGGAAAAGGCTCGTGACGCCGCCGCCGACGTGGCCCGCAAGCGCGCCGCGGTCGAACTGGTCTCCCGCTACGAGAGGACCCTGCGGCGAACGGCGCGCCGCTACTCGCTCTGCGCCGACGACGCCGACGACGCGTACCAGCGCATGCTGGAGATCCTGCTCACCAAGGCGCCCACCGACCGGGGGCGGGAGCTGATCGCCTGGGCCCAGACCGTCACCAAGCACGAGGCGCTGGCGGTCCGCCGCCAGCGCGAGCGGCTGCTGGGCAGCCCGCCGCCCGGCGGCCGCGACGGCGAGCCGGCGCTCGACCTGATCGCCCTGATTCCCGCCCGTGGCGACGGGCCGGAGACGAGGGCGGAGCGGCGCGAGGCGATCGCCCGCAGCCGCGAGGCACTGCAGGCGCTGAAGCCGGCCGAGCTGCGCGCCCTGACGCTGCTCGCGGAGGGCTACTCATACGCCGAGATCGGCGAGCTGACCGGCTACAGCCACACCAAAGTCAACCGCTGCCTGGCGGAGGGGCGGGAGCGCTTCCGCAGCTTGATCTCGCGCAGCGAGGACGGCAGCCGCTGCGAGGAGATGCGGTCGCTGCTCTCCGCCTTCTGCGATGGCGAGGCGAGCGCCGAGCAGGCGGCCACGCTGCGCGAGCACCTGCGGGCCTGCGCCGGCTGCCGGGCGACGCTGCGCGCCTACCGGGCGACCCCGGGCGCCGTCGCCGCGCTGGCGCCGGTGCTGCCGCTCTGGCGCCTGCTGCTGGGGCGGGGCCACGAGCTCCTGTCCTCCCTGCACTCACGCCTGCCCGGCCAGGGCAGCGGGGCCGGCTCGGCCGCCGGGCAGGCGGTTGCGACGGGAGGCGCCCCGGGGATCGGGGGCGCGGCGCTGGCCAAGGTCGCCGTCGTCCTCGCGGGTGTCGGCGGCGCCGCGACCGGGGTGGCGACCGGCGTGGTCCCCAGCCCGCTCGACTCGGGATCCGACGAGGCGAGGGCGCCGGCGATCGAACGGGTCGCCGAGCCGGCGTCGCGCGAGGAAGCGGCGAACGGGAGGAGCGAATCGAAGCCGGTGCCCAAGCCCCGGCACGAGGCCAAGCCGGCGAAGCGCCACCGCAAGCCGGAGCCCGAACCGACGGCGAGCGGCAGCGAAGGCGGCGAAGTCGAATACGCGCCGCCCCCGGCCCCCGAACCGGCGCCGGTGGAAGCGGCGGCGCCGAGCGGCGAACCGTCGAGCTCGTCGGGTGGCGCCGCCGCCGGGGAGTTCGGGCCGTGAGGGGCCTGAGGCTGACCCTCGCCGCCGCCGCCCTGGTCGCCTCGCTGGCGCTGCAGGAGTGGCGCGCCGGCGCCGCGGTCGCCCCGGCCGACTACCACCCCTCGTATCTGAGCGTCGAAGGGGGCCAGGAAGCCTGGCACCCGAGCCGCGATTTCGACGTGGAGTGGATGCTGCCGAGAGACCCGAGCACGTGGCGCGACGCGCCGGTCGCCGCCGTCCACTACCGGGTTCACAACGCGGCCGGCGCGGTGGTGATCGGCGAGAGGCGGATCCCCGGCCCGCAGCAGGAAATCAACCCGCTCACCGTGCCCGACGTCCCCGACGTCTACACCGTCGAAGTCTGGCTGGAGGACCCCACCGGCTTCGAAGGCCCGGTGGTCACCGCGAGGCTGCGCTTCGACGACGCGCGGCCGGCGCCGGTCGAACCGGCTCAGCCGGCCGAATGGATCGCCGCCAACGCGATCCCCTATCCGGTCCGCATCGGCCGGCCGGCGACGCAGCCGCTCTCGGGCATCGCGGGCTACGCGGTCTCAGTCGACTCTTCGCCTACAGGCGACCCGTGCAAAGCCGCCGACCGCTGCGCTAGGTCCGAGCTCGACCTGGACGGCGGCGTCGAAGACGACACGCTGACACTGGCGGACCTCGTCGAGGGGACGAGCTATCTCCATTCCGTCGCCGTCTCCGGCTCGGGGATGAAGTCGAGCGCGACCGGAACCGCCGTGCTGCACGTCGACAAGACCCTGCCGGTGACCAGGCTGGCCGGCCTGCCGAGCGGCTGGAGCGACCGGCCGGTGACGCTGACCGCGACCGCCACCGATGCGCTCTCGGGGATGCGGGCAGACGGGCCGAGCGGCCCCTTCACGGCGATCCGCGTCGACGAAGGGGCGCCGGCGATCGCGAGCGGCGGCTCGGTGAGCGCGACGCTGATCGCCGAAGGCGCGCACGAAGTCGTCTACTACGCGCGCGACGCGGCCGGCAACGTCGACGACGGCGGGACGGCGAACGGGCGGCCCAACGTGGCGCCGCAGACGGCCGTGGTGAGGATCGACCGCAGCGCCCCCGGCATCGCCTTCGCCAACCGCCAGGATCCCGGCGAACCGGAGTCGATCCGCGCCCGGGTCGCCGACTCGCTCTCGGGGGCGGATCTCTCGCGGGGCTGGATCGGCGTCCGGCCGGCCGGCGCCGGCGGCCGCTTTCAACCGCTGCCGACCGAAGCGGACGAAGGCGGCCTGCGGGCCCGCTGGGACTCCGACGCCTGGCCGGACGGCAACTACGAATTCCAGGTGACCGGCTACGACGTGGCGGGCAATTCGGCGACCACGACGCGTCGCGGCGACGGCGCCGCCATGGTCCTCTCCAACCCGCTGAAGACGGTCACGACGCTGGTCGGCGCCGGCGGCTGGAAGCGTCCGCTGCCCTACGGGCGCGGCGCGAGCTTCGGCGGGCGGCTCACGACCGGCCCGGGGGAGCCGCTGGCGGGCATGCCGGTGCGGGTCGTCGAGCGCTTCGGCCCCGGCGCGAGGGAACGGGAACGGGTCTCGACCGCCTGGACCGACGGCGAAGGCCGCTTCGCGGCGCCGCTGGCGCCGGGCCCGAGCCGCGAAGTCCAGGCCTTCTTCGCCGGCACGCCGACCCTGAGCCGCGCGGCGACGCCGCCGCAACCGCTGCTCTCGCACAGCGGCATACGGCTGCGGGTCTCCTCGAAGGTCGCGACCGTGGGCGGGCGGCCGATCGTCTTCAGCGGCAGCGTCGGCGCCGCCGGCTGCGCCATACCGCCGGCCGGCAAGGCGGTGGAGCTGCAGTTCAGGCTGCCGGGGCTCGGCTGGACCGAGTTCCGCACGGTCCGCACCAACGCCGCCGGCCGCTTCCGCTACGCCTATCGTTTCAGCGACGACGACAGCCGCGGCGTCCGCTTCCAGTTCCGCGCCTACGCGGCGGCGCAGGGAAACTGGCCGTACGAGCCCGGCGGCTCGCGGCCGGTCGCCGTGCGCGGTCGCTGAGCGAGCCCCCTGCTTCGCCGACTACGTCGCGGCGCGGATCGTCGCCATGCTTAGCTCGCCGGCCGCCGCGGCGAACGGGTAGCGGGCGTCGAGGCCGAGGTCGGCCTCGCCCAGCGGCAGGTCGCCGAAGGCGACCGTGCCGCCCGCCTCGCGCACGATCAGCTGCGCCGCCGCCGCATCGACCGAGCGGCAGGGCCGCAGGCTGAGCATCCCGTCTAAGCGGCCGGCCCCGACGTAGGAGGCGGTGATCGCGATCGAGCCGACGACGCGCAGCCGGTAGACGCGCCCGGCCAGCGCCTCGACCGCCGGCAGCACGCGCTCCGGGTCGGCCGCCTCGACGCCGAGCAGCTCCAGCTTCTCGCGGTCGGCGGCGACCTCGATCGGGCTGCCGTCCAGGGTGGCGCCGCCGCCGCGCCGCGCCGCGAGCTCCTCGCCGGCTCCGAAGTCGTAGACGTAGCCGAGCTCGACGTCGGCCATCGAGGGGCCGGAGGCGATCGCGACGCTGAGGCTGTGCGAGGGCAGGGTGCGGCGGGCGTTGAGCGAGCCGTCGATCGGGTCGATCACGACGCGCGCCGCGCCGCCGGCTCCGAAGCCGACCTCGCCGCGCTCCTCCGAGACGGCGACGAACGAGGCGCCCTCCGCCGCCAGCCGGTCGAGCTCGGCGAAGACGGCCTCCTCGCAGCGGCGGTCGATCGCCAGGCTGCGGTCGCCACCCTCGCCGATCCCCTCGTAGACGGTGCGGGCCTCGACCCCCCGCACCTCCGTGAAGATGCGCCGCTGCGCCGCCACGATGCGGCGGCAGATCCCCAGCCAGTCCGCGGAGAGGAGATCCATCGCGCGGTAGCGTAGAGCGGTGCGGCTGACGGCGGCACAGGAGCGGGCGATCGGGCACGAGGAGGGCCCGCTGCTCGTGCTGGGCGAGGCCGGGAGCGGCAAGAGCGAGGCGCAGGCTCGGCGTCTCGCCAGGCTCGCCGCCGCGGGGGTCGGCCCGGAGCGGGTGCTGGTCGCGGTCTCGGCCCGCGCCACGGCGCGGCGGCTTCGTCAACGGGTCGAGGCGCTGCTCGAGCGGCCCTACGAGGAGCTCTGGATCGGCACCTGGGACGAGGTCGGCGAGCGGCTGCTGCGCGAGCGCTGCGACGCTGCCGGGCTCGATCCCTTCTTCGACGTGCTCGGCCCCGCAGAGCGGCTGGCGATGCTGCTCGACCGGCTCGACGGGCTGCCGCTGCGCCGCCACGAGATCCGCGGCAATCCGGCCCGCCTGCTGGCCCGCCTGCTGGAGCGGATCGACGCGCACAAGGCGGAGGGCGTTGGGCCCGAGGCGATCGCCGCCCGCGCCAATGGGCTCGAGTCCTCCGCCGTCGGCGATCCCGCCGTCCTCGAGGAGGCCCGCCGCGAGCTCGAGTTCGCCGAGCTCTTCACCGCCCACGACCGCATCCTCGCCGCCGCCGGCAGCCTCGACCGCGGCGACGTCTTCCTCGCCCTCAACTGCCTGCTCGCCGACCGCCCCGACGTGCGCCGCCAGATAGCCGCCCGTTTCCCCTTCGTCATGGTCGACGAGCTCGAGGACACCACCCAAGCTCAACGCTCAATCCTCGCGGCCCTGGCCAAGGAGCACCCGAACCACCTCTATGCCCTGGAGGACGGCGATTCGAGCGACTGGTATCGAAGCCTCTTCCCGGAGGGGGAGGTGCTCGCCCTCGACAGCCAGTTCCGCGATCCGCCGGTCAGGTTCTGGCGTTGCGACAACGAGCGTGCCCAGGCCCAGGCGGTGGCGCGCGAGGCCGAGCACCTGCTCGCGCACGGGACGCCGCCGGAGGCGATCTGCGTCCTGATCGACGAGCCCGCGTCCCGCGGCGGCCCGGTCGTCGCGGCGATGGAGGAGCGCGGCATCCCCTTCCACCTCGCCGGCCCCACCGCGCTCTTCCAGCGGCCCGAGGTGCGCGACACCGTCGCCTGGCTGCGCGCCCTCGCCGATCCCGCCGACTCGGCGGCGACCGCGCGCGCCCTGACCCGGCCGCCGGTCGGCCTGCGCCCCGCCGACCTGGCGCGGCTGACGACGATCGCGCGGCGCCGCAAGCTCGACATGGTCTCGGCCGCCGAGGCGGCGCTGGAGAGCCCGCAGATCCCGCCGGAGGCACGCGAGCGGATCCAGTCCTTCCTGAAGCTCTACGGCAGCGCCTCGGCGGCGATGGAGGAGCGCCGCGCCGACGTCTTCGTGCGGCGCCTGATCGAGCGGGTCGGACTGCGCCGCCAGCGCCTCTTCGCGGCCGACCAGGAGGTGGCGGAGCGGCTGCTGGGGCTCTCGCGGCTGGCCGAGCTGGCCTCGGCCTGGGCGCGGCGCGAGCCGCACGGCTCGACCCGCGACTTCGTCCGCCACCTCAGCGCCGTCGCCGAGGCGGGGGTCGAGCCCGCCGGGCTGACCGAGCCGCCGGCGCCGAACTCGGTCCAGGGCCTCGCCCGCGACGCAGCGAA
>DASTHF010000116.1:0-4979 GCA_035605615.1 Solirubrobacterales bacterium | reverse complement strand
GAAGGCAGCCTTCCGACCTCCCCCTGCAGGGCGAGGATCAGCGTCACGTAGCCGAGCACGAAGATCACCTGGAGGACCGAGGGCGCGGCGGTGTAGCCAACCAGCGTCTGCAGGGTGCGGCCGACGCCGTGCGTCTCGGGGAGCACCGCGCTCGTGTTCCAGGCGGCGATCGTGCCGGGGAAGATCCCCGCCGCCTGGAAGGCCAGCGTCGCCCGGCCCACCATGCCGGCCGCGAAGGCGATCAGCAGGACGGTGGTGGCCGCGAAGAAGCGCTGGGGGCTGAGCAGCCGCGTGCCGCCCCGGTACATCGCGCTACCCACGACGACCGCCGCGGCGAAGCCCAGCGAGGCCCCGAGCATCACCCGGTGCCAGGGCGAGTTGGATGCCGCCGCGCCGAGATAGAGGACCGCCTCGGCGCCCTCGCGGAAGATCGAGAGGAAGGCGAGCGTGCCGAGCGCCAGCGCGGAGCCGCGCCCGACGCCCATCTGCGCCTCGGCACGCAGCGCCCCCGCCATCGCCCCGCCCTGACGGCGCATCCACCAGAGCACGTAGGTGAGGACCGCGGCGGCCGACCACATCACGACTCCCTCGAAGATCCCCTCGCTCCGCCCCTTGAGGCTGCCCAGCGTCAGGAAGAGCGCCAGGCCGAGCACGACGCTGGCGAGCGCGCCGCCGCCGGCGCCGACCCAGACGCCGACGAAGTAGCGGCGGTTGTCCGTCCGCTCCAGGCAGGCGAGGACGATCCCCATCAGGAGGCTGGCCTCGACCGTCTCGCGCATCACGAGAAGGAACGAGGCGGACAAGGGCGCTCAGTCCCTCGCCGGCCGCCCGCGGCCCGCAGCCAAAACCCGACGATGATGGTCGGACATAAGGTGAACCTAACATCGGCCGCGTGAGGCGATTGTGAGGTTGTCACACAGCGCCGTTGCCCGGCCTCCACCCGCGCCGCTCCGGACCGGCGCCACTCCGCGCCTTACAGTTGGCGCCATGGCCGCCGAGAAGCCCGCCGCCGCGACGCAGGAGCCCACCGCCGCCACCGGCGACGGCGAGCTCTTCCTGATCGACGGCAACTCGCTCGCCTACCGGGCGTTCTTCGCCCTGCCCGAGTCGATCGGCACCAGCGACGGGCGGCCGACCAACGCGATCTACGGCCTCGCCTCGATGCTGACCAAAATCGTCACCGAGATGCGGCCGGCCGGGGTGGTGGTCGCCTGGGACGCCGGCATGTCCGGCCGCGAGGTCGACTACGACCTCTACAAGGCGCAGCGCCCACCCCGCCCCGACCTGCTCTCCGAGCAGTGGCCCCACCTGATGCCGCTGGTCGAAGCCTTCGGCTACACCAACGTCAGGGTCGAGGGCTACGAGGCCGACGACGTGATCGGCGCGCTGGCCTGTCGGGCGAGCGAGCGGGGCATTCCGGTGATGGTCATCTCCGGCGACCGCGACGTCTACCAGCTGGTCGGCGACGGGATCCGGGTGATGAGCACCTCGCGTGGCGTCACCGAGACCAAGGTCTACGACCGCGAGGGCGTGATCGAGCGCTACGGGGTGCCGCCCGAGCTGGTCCCCGACCTGATCGGCCTCAAAGGCGACACCTCCGACAACATCCCCGGCGTCCCGGGGATCGGCGACAAGACCGCCGCCCAGCTGCTGCAGGAGTTCGGCTCGCTGGAGGAGGTGCTGGCGAACGCCGACCGGGTCTCCGGGGCGAAGCGCAGGCAGAACCTGGTCGAGCACGCCGAGGACGCCCGCATCTCGAAGCGGCTCGCCACCCTCCAGTGCGAGATCGAGACCGGCGTCGACCTCGACGAGGTGATGGCCTCGCGGCCAGATCGCGGCGCCCTGCGCGAGTTCATGCGCGAGTTCGAGCTGCGCGCCGTGCTCGAGCGGCTCGAAGAAGGGCTGCCGGAGGGCGAGGCTGTGCCGGGCCGCAGAGTCGCGACCGAGCTGGAGCTGGAGACGGTCGAGGCGACGCCAACCGAGCTGGGTGCCGGCCCGATCGCGCTGGCGATCGCCGAGCCGAGCTGGGCGGCGGCCGAAGACGGGCGCGTCCTGGTCGGCGAGGCGAGCGAGGACGAGCTGGCCGCCGCCCTCGCCGGCAAGCCGCTGATCGCCCACGACGTCAAGTCGCTCGGCGGCGGCCGCCACGGCCTGCTCGCCGCCGCCGCTCGCGCCGGCATGGAGCTGGAGCTGAGCCACGACACGATGCTCGCCGCCTACCTGCTGGAGCCGCAGCGCCGCGCCTACGAGCTGACCGAGCTGGCCGCCGACGCAGGCATCGGCCTCGCCTCCCCGCCGCCGGGGCCCGCCGCCGACGGCCAGCTCTCGCTCGGCGAGGCCGAGGGCGAGGCGGGCCTCGACCCGGCCGAGGAGGCGCGCCTCGTCCTCGCCCTGGCCGAGGCGCAGCGGCCGCGGCTGGAGGAGCTGGGGCTGGAGCCGCTGCTGCGCGAGGTCGAGCTGCCGCTCATCCACGTCCTCGCCGCGATGGAGCGCGAGGGGATGAAGCTCGACGCCGAGCGTCTCGCCGAGGTCGGAGCCGGCTTCGGCGAGAGGATCGCCCAGCTGGAGGAGGACATCTTCGAGCTGGCCGGCGAGGAGTTCACGATCGGCTCGCCGCAGCAGGTCGGCCACATCCTCTTCGAGAAGCTGGGCCTGAGTCGCAAGCGGCGCGGCAAGACCGGCTTCTCGACCGACGCCCGCGTCCTCGCCCAGATCCGCGACGAGCACCCGATCGTCGCCAAGATTGAGTCCTGGCGCGAGCTCTCGAAGCTCAAGAGCACCTACCTCGACTCGCTGCCTGACCTGATCGACCCGGAGACCGGCCGCGTCCACACGACCTTCAACCAGGCGACGACGACGACCGGCCGCCTCTCCAGCACCAACCCCAACCTGCAGAACATCCCGATCCGCACCGAGATCGGCCGCCCGGTGCGCGCCTGCTTCGTGGCCGAGCGCGGCGCCCGTCTCCTATCCGCCGACTACAGCCAGGTCGAGCTGCGCGTGCTCGCCCACGTCGCCGATGAGGGGGTGCTTAAGGACATCTTCCGGGCCGGCGAAGACGTTCATGCGGCCACCGCCGCCGAGGTCTTCGACATCTCGCGCGACGAGGTCGACGTTGGCCAGCGCTCGAAGGCGAAGATGGTCAACTTCGGCATCGTCTACGGGCTGACCGGCTTCGGCCTGGCCGATCGCCTCAACATCCCCCGCAAGGAGGGCGAGGAGTTCGTCGCCCGCTACCTGGAGCGCTTCCCCGCTGTGCGCGCCTTCCGCGAGGAGGTGGTCGAGCGGGCGCAGGCAGACGGCTACGTGACGACCCTGATGGGCCGCCGCCGCCCGATTCCGGAGCTGCGCTCCGCCAATCCCAACACGCGCCGGCTCGGCGAGCGGCTCGCCGTCAACACGGTGATCCAGGGGACCGCCGCCGACATCATCAAGGTCGCGATGGTGCGCTGCCGCCGCGCGCTGCGGGAGGCCGGGATGGCGACCCGCCTCGTCCTCCAGATCCACGACGAGCTGCTCTTCGAGGGCCCGGCGGGGGAGATGGAAGCGGCGGTCGAGCTGGTGCGGCGCGAGATGTGCGCCGCCTACCAGCTCGATCCGCCGCTCGAGGTCGACGTCGGCGTCGGCCGCGACTGGCTCGAGGCCAAGTAGCTCAGCTCAGCCGGCCAGGTGCACCGAGTGGAAGACCGCCCCTTCGGGGGTCGCGTCGAGCTCGGCCTCCTTGACGAGGGCGCCGGGGACGAGGCTGGCGGTCGTGCAGCTGCCGCCGCCGTCCGCTTCGTCCGAGGCCTCCGTTTCTTCGCTCCCTTCGCTCCCTTCGCTCAAGTCCTCGCCGGCCTGCTCTTCGTCGCCGGACGAGTTGTCGGAGGCGCTCGCTTCGCCTTCGTGATGCTCGCACTCGAGCTCGGTCGATTCGTTCACCTGGCCGCTCAGCGTGCCGCCGGCGAACAGTTCGATCGTCAGGTTCGTGCCGTCGAAAGTGGCGACCTTGCCGGCGTTTTCCTGCCCGTCGGGGATGCCGTCGCCGTTGCTGTCGTCGCGGCGTGGGTTGTCGCCGATTTCGACCTCCTGCGAGTCGGTCAGCCCGTCGTGGTCGGTGTCGGCGGCGCGCGGGTTCGTCCCGTGTTCGAACTCTTCGAGGTTGTCGAGCCCTTCGTGGTCCTGGTTGCGGTGCGCCTGGTTGACCCTCAGCGAGAGGTGGTGGCGCTTCTCCCAGCGGTCCGGGATGCCATCGTGGTTGCGGTCCTTCGCCTTGGCGGCGGCGAAGCCCGGCAGCGCCAGGAGCGCGATCAGGCCGAGCGCCGCTGCGAGGGCGACGGTGAGCTTGCGATGTGAGCGGGTGTGTGTCATCTGGCCTCCTGTAGGTCGCCTTCCACTATCGGTAGGTCGGGCTGAGAACCCGAGCGGCGGCCGAACATCACGAGCTGCTTGGACTTTCGTCGTAGGGACTGTTCAGGCCGGAGCTGCCGCTCAGGTCGGACGAGGAGGTCGCGCCGCTTTCCGAGCCGCCATCGCCACTCGTGCCGGACGGTTCGCCACCGTCCCCGCTCGGCTGCGGTTCGGAGCCTCCGGAGCCGCTCGACCCGTCGCCCGATCCGGTTGATCCACCGCCCGATCCGTCGCTGCCAGAGCCCGAGCCCGAGCCGCTGCCCGACGACCCGTCACCGCTGCCGTCATGGCCGGGGGGCGTGGTGGGCGCGGCGCCGGGGTGGTGCTCTGCGCCGCTTGGGCCGGGGTCGCTGCCGTGGCCGGAGGAGTCGCCGCCATGCGCGAGGGCCGCGCCGCTCGGGGCGCTCGCGGCAGGCCGCACGGCGCGATGCGCCGCGGCGGCCGGACCGCCGTCGTGCCGGGACAGGCGGGCCGATCCCCGGCTTGTGCCGCCCGCCGGATCGTCGCCGGTGCTGTGGCCGATCCCGCCACCCGTCGCCGCCCTCGCTGTCGCAGCGGGCACACTCGCCGCCCCGTGGCCGCCGTGCAGG
>DASTHF010000046.1:0-8069 GCA_035605615.1 Solirubrobacterales bacterium | reverse complement strand
ACTGCCCCAAGCGGTGCTCGTCCTTCAGCCCGTCTTCAAGTGCTGGGCCGGCCGTTGCCAGACATGCTCACAACCAGTCGATCTCGACGACCTGCCGCTCAGGTTCCCGAGGCCGGATGGATGACAGCTAACAAAGCAGTGCTAATTAGACCGGCACTTTGAGTATCCGCCAGTTCGGGAGGCACCCCGCCCCCTTCGCGACAGCCGTGATACTTCGGTTATGAACCCGAAGCTCATGGGTGTCGTCAACGTCACCCCCGACTCCTTCTCTGACGGCGGGATGTATCTCGATCCGGCGGCGGCGATCGCCCATGGGGAGGAGCTTGTTAGGGACGGAGCCGATCTGCTTGATGTGGGCGGGGAATCCACTCGTCCTGGGGCTGAAGCCGTGAGCGCTGAGGAGGAGCTGCGAAGGGTGGTGCCGGTGATCGAGGGGTTGGCCGGTGGCTCGGCGGTCATCTCGATTGACACTTCCAAGGCCGCGGTGGCCGAGGCGGCGTTGGGTGCGGGGGCGGAGATCGTCAACGACGTGACTGCCCTGCGGGGTGATCCGGAGATCGGGGCGCTGTGCGCCGAGCGCGGCGCCGGCCTGGTGCTGATGCATATGCAGGGGGATCCCAGGACGATGCAGGAGCACCCCACCTATGACGACGTGGTCGAGGACGTGAAGGCGTTTCTGGCGGAGCGGCTGGAGGCCGCGGTCGCGGCGGGGGTCGACGAGGAGCGGGTCTGGCTGGACCCGGGGATCGGGTTCGGGAAGACGCTGGAGCACAACCTGGAGCTGCTGCGCCGGCTCGGCGAGCTGAGGGAGCTGGGGCGGCCGCTGGTGATCGGCGCCTCGCGCAAGAGCTTCATCGGCAAGATCGACGGCTCGCCGGTCGGCGAGCGGCTCGGGGGCACGATCGCCGCCTCCCTGCTCGCCGCCGCCGAGGGCGCCGACGTGCTGCGCGTCCACGACGTCGCCGAGATGGCGCAGGCGCTGCGCCTCGCTCAGGCAATCCTCTGATCCTCGATTCGCTCCGTTGTTCCCCTACCGCGTCATATGCGGATAAGGAACAGCGGAGTAGATAGGTTGGGGTGAATGGAGAGCCATGACAACGGCATCGAGTCGACCGTCGAGGTCGATCTGCGCGGCCTCTCGATCTACACCCACCATGGGGTCAGCGACGCCGAGCAGGAGATCGGGCAGCGGCTCGAGTTCGACGTCTCCTTCGACGTCCCCGACTGCGACGCCGTGCTCACCGACCGGATCGAGGACACGATCGACTACGGCGAGGTCTGCGACATCGTCGCCCTCGCCGCCACCGAGCGCAGCTACCGCACGCTGGAGCGCCTCGCCCAGGTGATCGGCGAGCGGCTGATGGAGCGCTACCGCTGCGACTCGGTGCGGGTGCGCGCGGCGAAGCCCGAGCCGCCGCTGCCCCTGGCCATCCAGGAGGTCGCGGTGGAGGTCGTCCAGGAGCGCACCGAGGCGGAGGAAGAGGAGGACGGCGAATAGCCGTGCCCGGCCGCGTCGGCTACCTGGGGCTCGGCTCGAACGTCGGCGACCGCGAGGGGCACCTGCGCGAGGCCGTCGCGATGCTGCGCGAGCGCGGGGTGGAGGTCGAGGCGGTCTCCTCCCTCTACGAGACCGAGCCGGTCGGCGAGGTCCTCGACCAGCCCGACTTCCTCAACGCCGCGGTCCGCATCCGCACCGACCTGGAGCCGGAGGCGCTGCTCGACCTCTGCAAGGCGATCGAGGTCGAGCACGGCCGCGTGCTCGCCGCCGCCCGCCACAGCCCGCGGCCGCTCGACGTCGACCTGCTCCTGCTCGGCGACCTGACGCTCTCCACGGAGCGCCTCACCCTCCCGCACCCTGAGGTGAGGGGCCGCCGCTTCGTCCTCGGCCCCCTGCTCGAGCTCGATCCCGAGCTGACGCTGCCGGACGGCACCCGCCTCGCCGATGCCCTCGCCGAGCTCGGCCCCGGCCAGCGCGCCGAGCGGGCCGGCTCTCTCTAGCTCGCCGCCGCCGTTTCGCGCAGCGGCGCGAGCCAGGCGGGCGGCAGGATCGGTGGGGTGTGGCCCGGGTAGTCGGGGGCGATGCGATTGGCGAGCCGGCCGGCAGGACGGGACTCGATCGCCGGGCGCAGGTCGTCGAGGGTCATCGCCAGGCGAAGGGTGGTGGCGATCTGGAAGTCGGCCGCGTTGGGCTGCTCGCCGCCGAGGACGCCGGCGGCGATCAGGTCGTCGACCTTCTGGAGCATCGCGGGCAGCTCGGTCAGGCGGCGGCGGACGTTGTCGTCGCTCGCCTCGTTGAAGCGGACCGAGAGGGCGATCACCGGTGTCGCGGTCTTCATCGCCAGCGAGACGGGGATGCCGAGGTTGGCGCCCTCCGCGTAGCTCGTCATCGGCCCTTTGTTGCGCTTGAACGTCCACCAGAGGATCTGGCGCATCGGCGGCTGCAGCACCTCCTCGCCCCAGCGCTCGGCCTCTTCGACCGCGGCCCGCCTCTCGGGGTCGGCCGGGAAGAGCGGCGGGTCCGGCACCAGCCGGTCGAGCTCGCAGGAGATCTGGCGCGAACCCTGGACCCTGCGGCCGTCGATCTTCAGCGCCGGGACGGTGACGCCGGGGAAGCCGACCGCCCGCAGCACGAGCTTGGAGATGACCGGCATCAGGTCGGTGCGCTTGTAGTCGATGCCCTTGTGCTCGAGCATCAGCCGCGCGGTAAAGGCGGGGTGCGAGGCGGGCAGGACGTATAGGCGTGCATTCATGGGGCGCGATCCTATGCGCAACGCACCCGCTTGGCTACCCAACCAGTTCGATCCGGCGATAATCGCTCGCGTCCATGCTCCTTGCGGTAGACGTCGGCAACACCCAGACGCACCTCGGCGCCTTCGACGGCGACCGCCTCGCCGAGCACTGGCGCTTCCAGACCCGCGCCGGGGCGACCGGCGACGAGCTGGCGGAGCGGATCGGCGGCCTGCTGGCGCTGAGCGGCCTCGGCCTCGGCGACCTGCACGCGGTCTGCGTCTCCTCGGTCGTGCCACCGCTCGGCACCCAGTACGAGCAGCTGACCGAGCGCTACCTGAGCGCCTCCTGCCTGACGATCGGGCCGGGCGTCAGGACCGGGATGCCGATCCGGATCGAGAACCCGCTCGAGGTCGGCGCCGATCGCCTCGTCAACGCCGTCGCCGCCTACGAGCGCTTTCGCTCGGCCTGCGTCGTCGTCGACTTCGGCACCGGCATCAACTTCGACGCGGTCTCCGAGGCCGGCGAATACCTGGGCGGGGCGATCGCGCCCGGCCTGGAGATCTCGCTGACGGCGCTGGTCGAGCGCGCCGCCCGCATCCCCCGCATCGACCTCGCCGAGCCCGAGACGGCGATCGGCCGCTCCAGCCGCGCCGCGATCCAGTCGGGCGTCGTCTTCGGCTTCGCCGGCCTGGTCGACGCGGTGGTCCGCCGCATCGAGGAGGAGATGGGGGAGGTGAGGCTGCTGGCGACCGGCGGCGTCGCCGGCGCGATCGTCCCCTTCACCGAGACGATCGACGAGGTCGACGAGATGCTTACCCTGAAGGGCCTGCGTCTTGTCCATGAGCGAAACAGCGACAGCCACAGCGCCTGACCTCACCGAGCCGTTCGAGATCGGCGGCGTGCGGATCGCCAACCGCGTCCTGCTCGCGCCGCTGGCGGGGATCGGCAACTGGTTCGTGCGCCTGCAGGCGCGGCGGCACGGGGCCGGCCTCGCCGTATCGGAGATGGTCTCCAGCTTCGGCCTGCACCATCGCAACCGGCGCACGCTGGTCGAGATGATGCGCATCCACCCCGACGAGCACCCGGTCTCGGTGCAGCTCTTCGGGCACGACCCCGAGGTGATGCGCTCCGGCGCGGCGATCGCCGCCGAAGCGGGCGCCGATCTGATCGACATCAACATGGGCTGCCCGGTGCCGAAGGTGCGCAGGACCGGTGCCGGTGCCGAGCTGCTCGCCGACCACGAGCTGGCCCTGGCGCTGGTCCGCGCCGCCGCCGCGGGCAGCGGCCTACCGGTCACCGTGAAGATGCGCTCAGGCCTGCGGCAGGGCGACCGCTCCGGCTTCGAGCTGGCTCTGCGCCTCGCCGCCGAGGGCACGGTGGCGGCGATCGCCTTCCATCCCCGCCCCGCCGCGAAGGGCCACAAGGGCAGGCCCGACTACGCGCTTGCCCGCGAGCTGGTCGAGCGGGTCGACGTGCCGGTGATCGTCTCCGGCGGGCTCGACAGCGCCGAGGCGGCGCGGCGCGCCCACCGCGAGTCAGGCGCCGACGCGGTGATGATCGCCCGCGGCGCGCTCGGCAACCCGTGGCTGTTCGAAGAGCTGACCGGCCGCCGCGCCGAGCCGCCCAGTCGCGAGCGGGTCGTGGGCGAGCTGCTCTGGGTGCTCGACCGCGCCGAGGAGCACCTCGGCGCGCAGCGCGCAGCGCGCTACCTGCGCAAGTTCTACCCCTGGTACATGGGGGCGCTGGAGGCGCCGCCCCAGGTCGCCGACGAGCTCCAGCGCAGCGCCGAGCTGCCCCGCGCCAGGCAGCTGATCGCCGCTCTCGCCGCGCCCGCGCAGGTTTCGTAGAGCGGCTTTCCGGTTACCAGGAAAAACCTTGATCGCCGGGCTTGACCCGTCGCTATAATCCCGCGACTTCCGGCCCAGGTGCGGAGTGGCGAACGCCCCCCACCCGGGCGTTTTTGGGTTTGGGACCCGGATTTCCCAACTTTCCAGCAAGCAAAGCGAGGTCAGCAAAGGTGACTCGGCAGGCCGTAATCACACCCGAAGGGCTCGAGAAGCTCAAAGAAGAGATCGACTACCTGACGACCGCGAAGCGGCGCGAGGTGGCGGAACGGATCAAGGAGGCGCGCGAGTTCGGCGACATCTCCGAGAACGCCGAGTACGACGACGCCAAGAACGAGCAGGCGCTGGTCGAGGCGCGGATCGCCCAGCTCGAAGAGCGGCTGCGCCGCGCCACGGTGATCGACGAGACGCAGGTCGGCACCGACGAGGTCAGCTTCGGCTCGATCGTCCACGTCAAGGACCAGAAGACGGGCGACTCGCAGAAGTTCCAGATCGTCGGCTCGACCGAGGCCGACCCGCTCGAGCACAAGCTCTCAAACGAGTCGCCGATCGGCAAAGCGCTGCTTGGCCACAAGCGCAACGACGTGGTCACGGTCGAGGTCCCGCGCGGCCCCAAGAAGAAGTTCAAAATCACGAAGATCGAGACCGCCTGAGGTTCCAATAGGCTCGCCATCGCGATGAGCGAGCCGGAGAAGCAAGAGCTCTCGGACGTCCTCCGCGACCGGCGCGAGAAGCTGGAGCGCCTGCGCGAGGAGGGCATCGACCCCTTCCCGCACGAGTTCGGCGAACGCGAGGAGATCGCCGACGTGCGCCTGGCCCACGAGGGGCTGGAAGCGGGCATCGAGACCGACTCGCGGCACCGGGTGGCGGGGCGGATCGTCGCCCGCCGCGGCCACGGCAAGGCTGCCTTCCTCGACATCCGCGACGGCAGCGGCAGGATCCAGCTGCACGCCCGCGAGGACCTGCTCGGGCCGCAGGCCTTCGAGCTGCTCGTCCACCTCGACATCGGCGACGTCATCGGGGTCGAGGGCACGGCGCTGGCGACGCGGCGCGGCGGCGAGCTCTCGCTGGCGGTCGACCACTGGCGCCTGCTTGCCAAGAGCCTGCGGCCGCCGCCCAGCGAGTTCCACGGCCTCGAGGACGTCGAGACGCGCTACCGGCAGCGCGAGCTCGACCTGCTCGCCAACGAGGAGAGCCGGCGCGTCTTCGCCGTCCGCGCCAAGACGATCGCCGAGGTGCGCCGCTGGCTCAACGAGCGCGGCTACGTCGAGGTCGAGACGCCGGTCCTCCAGCCGCTCTACGGCGGCGCCCTGGCCCGCCCCTTCGTCACCCACCACAACGCGCTCGACCGCGACTTCTACCTGCGGATCGCCACCGAGCTCTACCTGAAGCGCCTCCTGGTCGGCGGCATCGACCGCGTCTACGAGCTCGGCAAGGACTTCCGAAATGAGGGCGTCTCCCACAAGCACAACCCCGAGTTCACGATGCTCGAGTGGTACGAGGCCTACGCCGACTACGGGAAGACCGCGCACGACCTCGAGCTGCTCGTCGCCGAGGTCGCCGAGCGCGTGCTGGGGACGACGAAGATCGAGCGCGAAGGCAGGACGATCGACCTGGCGCCGCCCTGGCGGCGGCTGACGCTGCGCGAGGCGATCCGCGAGCGCACCGGCCTCGACATCGCCGAGCACCCGACCCGCGAGGCGCTCGCCGCCGCGATGGGCGCCGAGCCGGACCCGGCCGAGGGCTGGGGAAAGCTCGTCGACGGCCTGCTCTCCAAGTCGGTCGAGCCGGAGCTGGTCGAGCCGACCTTCGTCTTCGACTACCCGGTCGAGCTGTCGCCGTTCGCCAAGGCGCACCGCTCCGAGCCCGGCCTGGTCGAGCGCTGGGAGGCGTTCCTCGGCGGCATCGAGATCGCCAACTCGTTCAGCGAGCTCAACGACCCCGACGAGCAGCGGCGCCGCTTCGAGCAGCAGGCCGGCGAGCGGCAGCGCGGCGACGAGGAGGCGCAGCCCTACGACGAGGCCTTCCTGACTGCGCTGGAGCACGGGATGCCGCCCACCGGAGGGGTCGGGCTGGGCATCGACAGGCTGGTGATGATGCTGACCGGGGCCCGCACCCTGCGCGAGGTCCTGCTCTTTCCCGCGATGCGCTCCTGAATTTCCGACGAGCCGGCTCTGAATTGGGCCGAAAAAGCCGCTGCGAGCGGTATTTCGGGCCCCGAAGCCGGGGAGGGCCGGGCGGTATCGTGTAAGGGGCAGATGGGCGCCTCCCGATAACTCGAAGGGCGTCCGGTACTTCCGACCCCGAACCGCGTTTCACCAACCGAGGAGCCTTTTGTTCGAGAGATTCACAGAGCGAGCTCGGCAGGTCGTCGTCCTGGCGCAGGAAGAGGCGCGCACGCTCAAGCACAACTACATCGGCACCGAGCACATCCTGCTCGGGCTGCTGCGCGAGGAGGAGGGGCTCGCGGCCCGCGTGCTCGAGTCGCTCGACATCACCACCGAGCGCGTCCGCTCGCAGGTGGTGCGGATCGTCGGTTCCGGCGAGGAGGTCACCTCCGGTCAGATCCCCTTCACGCCGCGCGCCAAGAAGGTGCTCGAGCTGGCGCTGCGCGAGGCGCTCTCGCTCGGCCACAACTACATCGGCACCGAGCACATCCTGCTCGGCCTGGTGCGGGAGAACGAGGGCGTCGCGGCGCGCATCCTGCTCGACTTCGACGCCGACTCGGACAAGATCCGCAACGAGGTGATCCGCATGCTCTCCGGCCCCGGCGGCCGCCGCCAGGGCGCCGGCGCGGGCGCCGGCTCGGGCTCGGGCTCGGGCGAGGGCAAGAAGTCCTCGAAGCTGCTCGACCAGTTCGGCCGCAACCTCACCAAGCTCGCCGAGGAAGGCAAGCTCGACCCGGTGATCGGCCGCGAAACCGAGATCGAGCGGATCATGCAGATCCTTTCCCGCCGCACCAAGAACAACCCGGTGCTGCTGGGCGAGCCGGGGGTCGGCAAGACCGCCGTGGTCGAGGGCCTCGCCGCTCGCATCAATAAAGGCGAGGTGCCCGAGCTGCTCCGCAACCGGCAGATCTACACGCTCGACCTGGCGGCGCTGGTCGCCGGCTCGAAGTACCGCGGCGAGTTCGAGGAGCGCCTCAAGAAGGTGATGAAAGAGATCACCCAGCGCGGCGACATCATCCTCTTCATCGACGAGCTCCACAACCTCGTCGGCGCGGGCGCGGCCGAGGGCGCGATCGACGCGGCCTCGATCCTGAAGCCGGCGCTCGCGCGCGGCGAGCTGCAGACGATCGGCGCCACCACGCTCGAGGAGTACCGCAAGTACCTCGAGCGCGACTCGGCGCTGGAGCGCCGCTTCCAGCAGATCCGCGTCGACGAGCCGACGGTCGACCAGACCGTGGAAATCCTCAAGGGCCTGCGCGACCGCTACGAGCAGCACCACAAGGTGGACATCACCGACGAGGCGCTCGAGGCGGCCGCGGAGCTCGCG
>DASTHF010000030.1:0-2968 GCA_035605615.1 Solirubrobacterales bacterium | reverse complement strand
GAGGCGGCGACGATCGCAAGGCCGGCGGCAATCAGCCAGCGGGGCCCGAAGCGGTCGGCGAGCCGCCCCGCCACCGGAGCCACGGTGACGATCATCAGCGTCGAGGGCAGGAAGCGGACGCCGGCCTCGAGCGGCGAGTAGCCGAGGATGTCCTGCATGTAGATGGCGAGGAAGAAGAAGACGCCCATCATCGCGAAGGAGACGATCAGGGCGACGACGACCGCGCCGACGAAGTTGCGGTGCGAGAAGAAGTGGAATTCGATCATCGGCGCCGCCACCCGCAACTCGACCGCGACGAAAGCCACCAGGCCGACCGCCGACCCCGCCAGCAGGAGCACGATCGCGGGCGATCCCCAGCCCCAGCTGTTGCCCTCGACCAGGGCGAGGACGAGCGCCGTCAGGGCGCCGGTGAGGATCGCGACGCCCGCGAAGTCGACCCGGCGGCCGACCGTCGTGTCGCGCGACTCGCGCACCGCGAACAGCGAGGCGGCGATCGCGCAGACCGCCACCGGGATGTTGAGGTAGAAGATCGCCCGCCAGGTGACGTGCTCGGTGAGGAAGCCACCCAGCACGGGGCCGACCGCGAGGGCCAGCGCCGAGACCCCCGCCCACGTCCCCATCGCCTTGCCGCGCTCGTGCGGCGGGAAGGCGTCGGTGATGATCGAGAGCGTCGCCGGCATCATCAGCGCCGCGCCGACCCCCTGCACGACGCGGCTCAGCACCAGGTCGACCGAGTGGGCGGCGAGGCCGGCCGTCGCCGAGGAGAGCGCAAAGATCACGACGCCGAAGAGGAACATGCGGCGGCGGCCGAAGATGTCGCCGAGCCGCCCGCCCGTCGCCAGCAGCACCGCGAAGGAGAGCGTGTAGCCGTTGACCGTCCACTCGAGGCCGGAGATCGAGGCGCCCAGGTCGCGCTGGATCGAGGGCAGCGCCACGTTCACGACCGTGTTGTCGAGCATGATCATGAACAGCGCGAAGCACATCGCGCCGAGCGTCCACCACTTGCGGTTCTCGTCTGTGATCAGGTGCCGGTAGCGGGTCATCGGTCCTCCGATTCGCCCATCGAGCGGCCTTCCAGTCTGACGATTGCCGCCGTCGACCTCTCTAGGGTCGCTCGCGGCGATGGACGCGACGGACCACGCGCAGCTCGACCGCGACCACCTCTGGCATCCCTTCACCCAGCAGCGGGACTGGTGCGGGGAAGAGCCGCTGGTGATCGAGCGGGCGGAGGGCTCAGAACTGATCGCGGCTGACGGGCGGCGCTACCTCGACGGCGTCTCCTCGCTCTGGTGCAACGTGCACGGCCACCGCCACCGCGGCATCGACCGGGCGCTGCGCGACCAGCTCGGCCGGGTCGCCCACTCGACCATGCTCGGCCTCTCCCATCCCGGAGCCGCGGAGCTGGCGGCGCGCCTCGTCGACATCGCCCCGCCCGGCCTGACGCGCGTCTTCTACTCGGACTCCGGCTCGACGGCGACCGAGATCGCCCTCAAGATGGCCTTCCAGTACCAGCGGCAGCGCGGCGGCCAGCATGCGCGGCGCACCTCGTTCATCCACCTGCGCGAGGCCTACCACGGCGACACGATCGGCTCGATATCGGTCGGCGGCATCGACCTCTTCCACGCCACCTACCGGCCGCTGCTATTCGAGTCTCATGCGGCGGAGCCCGGCGACGCCGCCGACCTCGAGCGGGTTTTGGCGGCGCACGAGGAGGGGATCGCGGCGGTGATCGTCGAGCCGCTGGTCCAGGGCGCGGCGGGGATGATCGTCCACCCGCGCGGCTACCTGCGGGCGGTGCGCGAGCTGTGCGACCGCTACGGCGTGCTGTTGATCTGCGACGAGGTGGCGACCGGCTTCGGCCGCACCGGCACGATGTTCGCCTGCGAGCAGGAGGGGGTCTCGCCCGACCTGCTCTGCCTCGCCAAGGGGCTGACCGGTGGCTACCTGCCGCTCGCCGCGACGCTGGCCACCGAGGAGATCTACGAGCGCTTCCTCGGCGCGCCCGAGGAGCAGCGCACCTTCTTCCACGGCCATACCTACACCGGCAACCCGCTCGCCTGCGCAGCGGCGCTCGCCAGCCTCGACGCCTTCGCGCAGGAGCGGACGCTGGAGCGGCTACAGCCGAAGATCCGCCTGCTTGGCGAGCTGCTGGGCGCGGTCGTCGATATGCCCGAGGTGGCGGAGGTGCGCGCCCGCGGCTTCATGGTCGGCATCGACCTCGGCGAGCACGACCCGGCGCTGCGCCTCGGCCACAGGGTGACCCTGGAGGCCCGGAGGCGCGGCGCGATCGTCCGCCCGCTCGGCGACGTCGTCGTCCTCATGCCCCCCCTCTCGATCTCCGAGGAGGACCTCCGCCGCCTCGTCGCAATCGTCAGCGATTCGATCGCGGCGGCCTGCGCCTCATGCTCGGCGCCGACCCCGCTGGCGCGGGTGGCCTGACGGGCGACATAGTCCGCGTGTGACAGATCCGCCGGCCGCTCGTAGTACAGGCATGAGCGAGGCGCTCGCGGCAACCGTCGAAGACCCCACTCGGGAAGCCGCCTCCGGAAAAGCGGCAAGCCTTGCCTTCGAGGAGCTCTACCGGTCATGCCGCGATGACGTCTACGCCTACGCCGCCAGCCTCCTGCGTGATCGCGCCGCTGCCGAGGACGTCACGGCCACTGCCTTCGAGCGCGCCTACCGCAAGCGCTCGCGCTTCGACTCCCGTCGCGGCAGCCCGCGCGCCTGGCTGTTCGGGATCGTTCGCAACGCCGCCCTCGACGAGCTGAGGCGGCGCGGCAGGCAGGCTGAGTTGGCCGCCGACCCGCTCGATCCGGCCAGCCTCGCCGCCGACCCCCATCCCGCCGAGCGGAGCGAGCTGCGGCTCCTCCTCGCGACCGCGCTGGAGGCACTCGACGCCCGCGAGCGCGAGTTGGTCGCCCTGAAGTTCTTCGCCGGCCTCTCCAACGCCGAGATCGCCCACATCCTC
>DASTHF010000028.1:0-7563 GCA_035605615.1 Solirubrobacterales bacterium | reverse complement strand
GCTGCCGATGCGGCGGCGGATGAAAGGATCCGCCGATGGTCGAGGTCCATATCGTCGTCGGCGCCGCCCTGATCGCCCTCAACTTCGCCGCGCTCGCGGTCGGCGCGACCGCCTGGTTCCGCAGGCAGCCCTCGATCCCCTTCTGGTACCTGCTGCGGGCCGCCCAGGCGGCCGTCGTCGTGCAGGCGCTGCTGGGCGGTCTGCTCGTCTTCACCGGCCATGAACCGTCCGACAAGCTGCACTACCTGTACGGGATCCTGCCCCTCTTCGTCTCCTTCATCGCCGAGGGGGCGCGGGGCGGCGCCGCCAACCGCGAGCTCGGCGAGCTCGACTTCGAAGCGCTGCCGGGCGAGCGGCAGGAGGCCGTCGCGCTGGCCATCGTCCGCCGCGAGATGGGGATCATGACGATCGGCTGCGGCGTCATCTTCGCGCTCGCGATCCGCGCCGCGATGACCAGCGGCGCCTTCTGATTCGCCGCTATTGCCTTTGGCCGGGCTATGGGCCGGTAAAAGGCGACATCGAGGTCAAGCCAACGTAGGCGCCGCGGTGGAAGAGGAGCGGGGCGCCGGGGCTCGTCGCCAGATCGGTCACCTCGCCGGTGACGATGACGTGATCGCCGCCGGCGATCACGTCGCGCAGCTGGCAGGCGACCTGGACGAGGGCGCCCTCGATCGCCGGAACGCCGCCGCGCTCGCTCCAGGCGACCCCCTCCCACTTCTCCGCCGGCGGCGCCTTGGTGGCGAAGGCGCGCGCGATCTCCTCCTGGCCGTCGTGCAGGAAGCTGATCCCGAAGCGGTTCGCCGCCTGCACGGCGAGCAGCGTGCGCGAGCCGCGGTCCAGGCAGGCCAGCATCAGCATCGGCTCGATCGAGAGCGAGCAGACAGCGTTGGCAGTCGCCCCGGCGGGCCCGTCGGGGCCGCTCGCGGCGACCACCGTGACGCCCGTCGGCAGCAGCCCCATCGCGGCGCGGAAGGCGGCGGGATCGGGGCGGCTCATCGGGGCGTCGCCGATTCCAGGCTCATGTGGCGGATTTGGGCGTCGGCCATCGAGTCCGGACAATATGATGCGCGCCTCGTGCGCCCCGCCCTAGCCACAGCTCTGGCCCTGCTCGCCGCCGTCGCGCTCAGCGCCTGCGGCTTCGGCAAGCAGGGGATCGCACTCTCCAAGAGCGACTCCAACTACAACGGGGCCGTCCTCTTCGCCACCCACTGCTCCGGCTGCCACACGCTGAGCGCCGCCGGCACGCAGGGGACGGGCAACCGCGGCGTCCGCACGCAGGGGCCGAGCCTCAACCAGCGAACCGAGACCTACAAGGATGCCCTCTTCGCGATCCAGAACGGCGGCTTCTCCGGGGCGATCATGCCGCAGAACATCGTCGTCGGCCCCGAAGCCGAAGCGGTGGCGCGCTTCGTCGCCAAGTACGCCGGGCAGGAAGCCGAAACGACGCCGCGCCCCGAAGAAGAAGGCGGGGCCGCGGGCGGCGGCGAATCGCCCTGACGAGCGCTCCCGATGCTTGATCTGAAGCTGATCCGCTCCGACCCCGAGCGGGTCAAGGCGGCGCTGGCGCGCCGCGGCGCCGCCGAGCGGGTCGACGAGCTGCTGGCGCTCGACGCGCGCCGGCGCGAGCTGCTGCCCGAGATCGAGGGCGCCCAGGCGGAGCGCAAGGCGCTCTCCAAGCAGGTCGGCGAGGCCAAGCAGCGGGGCGAGGAGGCGGCCGAGCTGATCGAGCGGGTCGGCGGCCTGAAGGAGCGGACAGAGGCGGCCCGCGCCGAGCTGGAGCGGGTCGAGGCCGAGCTGGAGCGGGTCGCCGCGACGCTGCCCAACCTCCCCGACCCCGACGCTCCCGACGGCATGACCGAGGAGGACGCGGTCGTCCTGCGCGAGGTCGGGGAGCGGCCGAGCTTCGACTTCGAGCCGCGCGACCACCTGGAGATCGGCACCGGGCTCGGCCTGATCGACATGGAGGCGGGGGCGCGGCTCTCCGGCTCCCGCTTCGCCTACCTGAAGGGTGACCTGGTGATGGTCGAGATGGCGCTGGTCCGCTTCGCGCTCGAGCTGGTCCGCGGCGAGGGGTTCGAGCCGATCGTCCCCCCCGTGCTGGTGCGCGAAGAGGCGCTCTTCGGCACCGGGCTCCTGCCCGGCGATCGCGACCAGATCTACGAGATCCCCAGGGACGAGCTCTTCCTCGTCGGCACCTCGGAGGTCTCGCTCGCCGCCCTGCACGCCGGCCAGATCCTCGAGCCTGGCGAGCTGCCGCTGCGCTACAGCGGCTTCTCCACCTGCTTCCGCCGCGAGGCCGGCGCCGCCGGCCGCGACACGCGCGGCATCTTCCGCGTCCACCAGTTCGACAAGGTGGAGATGTTCTCGTTCGTCGAGCCCTCCGAGTCGGCGGCGGAGCACGAGCGCCTGCTGGCGATCGAGGAACGCATTCTCGCCGAGCTGGAGATCCCCTACCGGGTCGTCAACATCGCCGCCGGCGACCTCGGCGCCCCGGCCGCAAAGAAGTACGACTGCGAGGCGTGGATCCCCAGCCAGGGTCGCTACCGGGAGCTGACCTCCTGCTCGAACACGACGGATTACCAGGCGCGCCGTCTCGCTTGTAGGTATCGGCCGGCCGAGGGCGAAGCACCGCAGGTGGTGCACACGCTGAATGGGACCGCGGTGGCCGTGGGGAGGACGATGATCGCGCTGATCGAGAACCGGCAGGAGCGGGACGGAAGTTTCTCTCTACCTAAAACTTTGCATTCGTACGGAGCTCCTGGGAGGATTTCCGCGCTGTGAACGCGGAACGTGCAAGCGTCGCAATCTGGTTCTTCGCGCCGCGAGTGGAGCGTGAGCCGTCACGATGAGTGCGGGTGTGCGGGACACGAAGCGCGTCGTCCTCTGCGACGACCACGAGATCGTGCGCGAGGCGGTCAAAGCGCGCATGGCGAACTCGAGCGCGCTGCAGATCGTCGGCGAGGCGTCGAACGGTCGCGACGTCGTCGACGTCGTCAGGGAGCTGGAGCCCGACGTCCTGATCATCGACGTCGAGCTGCCCAAACGCGACGGCATCGAGGCGACCAAGGAGGTGCTGCGGGCTCGGCCGCGGACCAAAGTGATCATCTTCACCGCGCACGCCCAGCCCGACCTGCTGGCGCTGGCGCTGCGCGCCGGCGCCTCCGGCTACGTGCTCAAGTCCGCCCCGGCTGAGGACATCGCGCGGGCAGTGAAAGCGGTGACCAGCGGCGGCACCTTCCTCGGCGGCGACTTCGCCGGCGGCAAGCCCGCCGAGGTTGAGAAGCTGCTCGACCTCTCGCCGCGCGAGCGCCAGATCCTCGAGCTGCTGGCCGAGGGTCTGCGGGTGAAAGAGATCGCCGAGCGGCTCGGGCTCAGCCCGGCGACCGTGCACACGCACGTTCGCAACGCGATCGCCAAGCTCGAGGTCGATACCCGCACCGAGGCGGTCGCCCTCGCCGTCCGCTTCAGCTACCTGGGCGCCGGCGGCGGGGTCAAGTAGGGACGGGGGGCCGCCCACGCCCTCCTACTCGCGGTCGAGCGTCAGCGCGCAGCCGTTGATGCAGTAGCGCTTGCCGCCGCGCTCCGGCGGCCCGTCGTCGAAGACGTGGCCGAGGTGGGCTTCGCAGTGCCTGCAGACGACCTCGGTGCGGCGCATGAAGTGGCTGTTGTCGGGGCGCAGCTCGACGTTCTCCAGGTTGGCCGGCTCGGTGAAGCTGGGCCAGCCGGTCCCGGAGTCGAACTTGGTGCCGGAGGAGAAGAGCTCGGTGCCGCAGCAGACGCAGCGGTACGTGCCCTCGCCGTGCTCGTCCCAGTAGGGACCGGTGAAGGGCGCCTCGGTGCCGGCGTTGCGCGTCACCTCGTACTGCTCGGGCGTCAGCCGCTCGCGCCACTCCTGGTCCGATCTCTCGATCTTTGACATGGATCAAGAGTAGACACCCCCTGCGTGGTCGAGCTCCCCTGCGTGGCAGAGCTTTCAGTCCCATTGGGACTGAAAGCTCTGCCACGCCACCACGCTCAGCTGGCACGCTGGGTGGCGAGGAGGGCGCGGCCGCGGCTGGAGATCGTCAGGGCGATCGTTGCGCTGGAGACGAGGGCTACGAATGCGGCGAGGAGGAAGGCGCCCTCGTAGCCGGTCAGGGCGGCGGCGAGGCCGGCCAGCGGGGCGCCGAGGCCTACGCCGGCATCGAAGAAGGCGGTGAAGGTGCCGAGGGCGGTGCCGCGGCGGGTCTCGGCGACGTCGCCGACGACGATCAGCGACAGCGAGGGGTAGAGCAGCGAGAAGGCGGCGCCCATCGCCAGCGCGCCGGCGAGCGCTACCGCCAGGCTGTGGGCCAGCGCGATCGTTACCAGGCCGGCCGCCTCGACAGTCGCGGCGGCGGCGGCGACGCGGGCCGGGCCGATCCGGTCGGGCAGGTCGCCGCCGGCCAAGCGGGTCAGCACGACCATCGTCGCGAAGGCGCCGAAGACCGTCGCGCCGTGGCCGACGCCGCGGGCGTCGAGGTGGAGGACGACGAAGGCGGCGACCGTCGCGTAGCCGGTCGAGGCGAGGGCGAGCGCCAGGCCCGGCCGGATCGCCTCGCGGGCGATCAGCGGGTGGTGCTCGGGGTGGGCGGTGGGCCGGAAGGGGTCGGGCAGCCGCAGCGCCAGCAGCGCGCCGAGCAAGGGTGCGCAGCCGGCGAACAGCCAGACGGCCCGGTAGCCGCCGGCGTGGTGGAGCAGCTCGCCGATCAGCGGCCCGACGCTGAGGCCGGTCCAGACCGCAAGCCCGTAGAGGCCGATGACGCGGCCGCGGCGCTGCGCCGGGGCGAGATCGACGATCCATGCCGAGCCGGCCGTGAACACCGTCCCCTCGCCGGCGCCGAGCGCCAGTCGCGCCGCGATCAGCCCCGGCACGCCGAGCGGCAGCAGGTAGAGGAAGCCGGCGACCGCGACGAGCAGCGAGCCGGCCAGCACGGCCGGCTTGCGGCCGCGGCGGTCGGCGAGGCGGCCGGCGAAGGGACGGAGGAGGAGGCCGGTGACGGCGTAGGCGCCGATCACGATGCCGACCGCGACGTTGCCGGCGCCGAGCGGGCCGTGCACGTAGCGGGGCAGCACCGGCAGCACGGCGCCGACCGCGAGTAGGCCGCAGAAGGTGACGGCGAAGACGCCGGCGAAGGCGGCCCCGGGCCGGTGCGCACCCGGCCGCGGCGCTGCGGCGGCGCCGCTCACCGCAGGAGGCCCGCGAGGTCGTCGACGACGTGGTCCGGCCGCGGCTCGGCGCTCTCGGCCGCGGTGCGGGACGTCGCCCCGCTCAGCACGAGGATCGTCTCGAGCCCGGCGCGACGCCCCCCCACGACGTCCGAGGAGACCCGGTCCCCCACCATCGCCACCCGCCCGACTTCCTCGCTCCCCTGTTCCTTTTCCCTGCTATTTCGGGATAAAGAACAGCGGAGCGTGTTGAGCCGGTCGAGGGCCAGCTCGAAGAGGGGGGATTCGGGCTTGCCGCCGATCGTCGCCCTCGCCCCCGAGGCGGTTTCCACCGCGGCGAGCACCGCGCCGGTTCCCGGCCAGCCGCCTTCCGGCATCGGCATCGTCGGGTCGCGGCTGGTCGCGAACAGCGCCGCCCCCCGCTGCAGCGCCAGCGCCGCGGTCAGCAGCTCCTCGTAGTCGAAGCCGCGGTGGCCGGCGACGAGCACGACATCGGCCTCCCGCCCGGCCTCCCCTTCCACCACCACCGCTCCGCTGTTCCTTTTGGCCCCATAGCGCCCAAAAGGAACAGCGGAGGCTTCGGAGGCTTGGATGACCATTTTCTTGAGCGTTGCGGGGCCTATCACGAAGACGCTGCCGCCTGGGCCCGCCGCTTCGGCCGCCAGTCGCGCCGTCGCCTCGCCGGCCGTCACCACCTGCTCCTCCCCCACCGCGACGCCGGCCTCGCGCAGCCGCTCCGCGTAGCCGGCGGGAGCGCGCCCCGGGTTGTTGGTGACGAAGACGATCCCCTTGCCCGCCTCGATCAGCTCCTGCAGCGCCTCGGCCGCACCGGGCACCCACTCCGGCCCCAGCCAGACGACCCCGTCGAGGTCGACCAGAAACCCATCGAATTCGTCAGCCAGAGCCATTCGGCGGTCCAGGCTAAGCGATCGGCTCGATACGGTGACCGGGATGAACGCTTCGGACCACTCCGTTGTGATCGCCAGCGACGTCTCGCGGCGCTTCGGCGAGGGCGAGGCGGCGGTCGACGCGCTGGTCGGCGTCAGCACCGGCTTCGAGCGGGGGCGCTTCACGGCGATCATGGGGCCGTCGGGCTCGGGCAAGTCGACCCTCCTGCACATCCTCGCCGGCCTCGACAAGCCGACCGCCGGCAGCGTCGTCCTCGACGGCGTCGAGATCACCGGGCTGGAGGACGGCGAGCTGACCAAGCTGCGCCGCGACAAGCTCGGCTTCGTCTTCCAGTTCTTCAACCTGCTGCCGGTCCTCAGCGCCGAGGAGAACCTCGTGCTGCCCCTCTCCATCGCCGGCCGCAAGCCCGACCGCGAGTGGCTGGAGCTGCTGCTGCGCACGGTCGGGCTGGAGGGCCGCCGCGCCCACCGCCCCTCAGAGCTCTCGGGCGGCGAGCAGCAGCGCGTCGCCGTCGCCCGCGCCCTCGTCTCC
This sequence comes from Solirubrobacterales bacterium, assembly GCA_035605615.1. GTDB lineage: Bacteria > Actinomycetota > Thermoleophilia > Solirubrobacterales > 70-9 > VRUE01. Next base: position 936 of record DASTHF010000028.1, on the reverse strand, counting down.
AAGCCGGCCGTCGTCTTCGCCGACGAGCCGACCGGCAACCTCGATTCGAAGTCGGGCGGCGAGGTGCTGCGGCTGCTGCGCCAGGCGGTCGACGAGTTCGAGCAGACGGTGATCATGGTCACCCACGACCCGGCCGCGGCCGCCCACGCCGACCGCCTCGTCACCCTCCGCGACGGCGCGATCGTCCACGACGCCGTGCCCGGCTCGGTCGACGACGTGATCGGGCTGATGAGGCAGGTTGACTAGGCTCGTCGCGAAGAGCGTCTGGGCGCGCAAGGCGCGCGCCCTCGCGACGACCTTCGCCGTGGTGATCGGCATCGCCTTCGTCGCCGGCTCCTACGTCCTCACCGACACGATCTTCGCCGCCTTCGACGAAATCTTCAGCGAGTCGCTGAAGGGGACGAGCGTCGTCGTCACCGCGCGCAACCCGGTCAAGCAGGAGAGCGGCGAAGTGCCGACGATCCCGGCGTCGCTGCTGGCCAGGGTGAGGAGCGTGCCCGGCGTCGCCCTCGCCTCCGGCGCGATCTTCACTCCCGGCGGCTTCTTCGACTCGCGCGGCGACGCGATTGGCACGAAATTCGCGCCGAAGTTCATCTCCTCCCATCTGCCCGGCGGGCTGGAGTCGCTCACCTACCTCGAAGGGCATCCGCCGCGCGGCCCGGCCGAAGCCTCGATCGACAAGGCCGCCGCCGACAACTCGAGCCTGCGGCTGGGCGAACGGATCCGCATCGTCGGCCAGCGCAGCGCCCGCTCCTACCGCCTGGTCGGCTTCACCGAGCTCGGCCAGACCTCCTTCGGCGGCGCCAGCATCGCCCAGCTGACGCTGCCGGAGGCGCAGGCGATCACCCGCAAGCGGGGCCGCTTCGACCAGATCTCGGTTGCCGCGCAGAAGGGTGTCTCGCCGCAGACGCTGCGGCAGCGCATCGAGCGCGCCGT
>DASTHF010000015.1:0-6204 GCA_035605615.1 Solirubrobacterales bacterium | reverse complement strand
GGCTGCCGCTGCCCGCGGGCCTGCTGGACGCGGTCCTGCTGCAGCTGGCGCTCGAGGTGGTCGCCGACGGCGAGGGCGCGACGCGGGTCGGCTGCGCGCGGGTGGTCGAGGCGGCCAGCCGGGAGGAGGCGGAGCTGGCGGCCCGGGCGATCGCCAATTCGCCGCTGGTCAAGACGGCGCTGTTCGGTCACGACCCCAACTGGGGCCGGGTCGCCCAGGCCGCCGGCATGGCGCTGGTCGGCACGGAGCTGCCGGAGCTGGGGCTCGACCACATCGACGCCGGCGAGTTCGCCTCCGACTTGGAGGAGGCGGAGGTCAAGCTGCGCCTGGGCCGCGGCTCGCACGCCGCCCACGTCTGGTTCTCTGACCTCAACTACGAGTATGTTCGGATCAACGCCGAGTACACCACATGACGCTGCAAACCGGCGCATCTCGGGGTCTTCGGTCGGACTCCTCGGGTCACGCACTCAACTGTGCGCTCCCCTCGTCGTCCTCCCTGCATCCCCCGACCTGCTTGGTTTTCGCGTCATGGGAGTCTGACAAATGACCCCTCCGCACCACACAAGTGTCGACACCCTGCTCGAGGCCCTTCCCTACATCAGGGAGTTCCACGGGCGCACCGTCGTCATCAAGTACGGCGGCTCGGCGATGCGCGAGGAGGAGCTGCGTGAGGGCTTCGCCACCGACGTCGTGCTGCTCAAGTACGTCGGCCTCGATCCCGTCGTCGTGCATGGCGGGGGCCCCGAGATCACCGAGTACATGGAGCGGCTCGGGCTCGAGGTCCGCTTCCACGAGGGGTTGCGCGTCTCCGACGCCGAGACGGTCGAGATCGCGCGGATGGTCCTGCTCGGCAAGCTCAACTCCGACATCGTGCAGCGGCTCAACCGGCACGGCCAGCCGGCGGTCGGCCTCTCCGGCCAGGACGGCTCCCTGTTCGAGGTCGCTCCTGTCCCCAACGCCGAGCAGGTGGGCTTCGTCGGCTCGATCGAGCGGGTCCACGTCGACGTCCTCAACCACATCGCCGCCGACTACATCCCGGTCGTCGCCTCCTCGGCCTCCGACCGCGACGGCCACGCCTACAACGTCAACGCCGACGAGGCGGCCGGCAAGGTGGCGGCGGCGCTCGGCGCCTACAAGGCGGTCTTCCTCACCGACGTCACCGGCTGGCTCGAGGACCCCGACGACGAGGAGTCGCTGATCTCGCGCGCCACGGTCGAGGAGGTCGAAGCGCGGCTGGAGTCGGTGAGCGGCGGCATGCGCCCCAAGCTCCAGGCCTGCGTCGACGCGATCCGCGGCGGCGCCCAGTCCGCCCACATCATCGACGGCCGCAAGCCCCACAGCCTGCTGTTGGAGCTGTTCACGAACGCCGGGATCGGCACGATGGTCACTTCATGAGCACGGCGCCCACCGGCCACCCGAGCCTCGCCGAGCTGCAGGAGATCGAGCGGCGCTACCTGATGCGGACCTACCGGCGGGCCCCGGTCGAGTTCGTGCGCGGCGAGGGGGCGCTGCTCTGGGACGCCGAGGGCAGGGAGTACCTCGACTTCCTCGCCGGCATCTCGGTCTGCTCGGTCGGCCACTGCCACCCGGCGGTTGTCGAGGCGGTGCGCGAGCAGGCCGGACGCCTAATGCACGTCTCCAACCTCTTCTACACGGAGCCGATGCTGCGCCTCGCCGAGCGGCTCTCGCGCTCCAGCCTCGGCGGTCGCGCCTTCTTCTCCAACTCCGGCGCCGAGGCGAACGAGTGCGCGATCAAGGTGGCGCGCAAGCACGCCCACCGGCGCGGTGTCGAGGCGCCCGAGATCGTCAGCTTCGAGCGCGACTTCCACGGCCGCACCTACGGGGCGCTGGCGGCGACGCCGAAGCTGGCCGCCAACGAGGCGCTCGGCCCGATGCTGCCGGGCTTCCGCTCCGTCCCCTTCGACGACGCGGCGGCGCTGCGCGAGGCCGTCGGCCCCAACACCGCGGCGGTGCTGATCGAGCCGATCCAGGGCGAGGCTGGCGTCTATCCCGTGGGCGAGGAGGCGCTGCTGGCGGCGCGCGAGGCCTGCGACGCGGTCGGCGCCCTGCTGATCTTCGACGAGATCCAGACCGGGGTGGGGAGGACCGGCTCGCTCTGGGCCTACGAGCAGACGCCGGTCCGGCCCGACGTGCTGACAACCGCCAAGGCGCTCGGCGGCGGCCTCCCGATCGGCGCCTGCGTGACCTCGCCGCAGGCCGGCGACGTGCTGGAGCGCGGCGACCACGGCTCGACCTTCGCGGGCGGGCCGGTGGCCAGCGCCGCCGCCCTCGCCGTGCTCGACCTGGTCGACGACGCGGCGCTGCTGCGCGGCGTGCGCGAGAAGGGAGCCGCGCTGCGCGAGGCGTTGCTCGGCCTCGAGGGGGTGCGCGAGGTGCGCGGCCGCGGCCTCATGCTCGGGGTCGGTCTCGACGCCTCGATCGACGCCACGGCGATCGGCGTCGACCTGCTCGAGCGCGGCCTGATCGTCAACGTCCCCGAGCCGGGGACGCTGCGGCTGCTGCCGCCGCTGACGGTCGACTCGGACCAGATCGAGCGTGCCGTTGCGCTGATCGGGGAGTCGCTCGTAAGCTTTCAGCCAGCATGAGCTCCGAGAAGCTGCCGCGGCAGGGGCGGCGACCGTCTTCGGTCGCCGAGGCCGCCGAGCGTCTGGCGGCGATCGTCGAGGCCGCCGAGCGCGCCGCCTCCAGCGTCATCGACGACGCCGAGGAGGAGGCGCGGCGCCGCCTCGATGAGGCCGACGCCCGCGCCGACCGACTCGTCGCCGCCCGCCTCCGCACCCTCGCCGACGAGCTCGATCCCCCCGCCGGCGACGGTGAGCCGCCTCGCCTCAGGCGGATCGACCGCAACGATGCGGCGCCGCACGACGCCGGCCCGCGCGGTCTGGCCCCCCGCCGCTCCGGCTCCGCCGGGGCCCGGCTGCTCGCCACCCAGATGGCGGTCTCCGGCAGCAGCCGGGAGGAGATCGAGCAGCGGCTGCGAAGCGGTTTCGACATCGAGGACACCAACGAGATCCTCGACGCGATACTCGGACCGGAGGATTAGGCCATGCACGACGACCCGACGCGGATGATGCGCCAGCCCGGCGGCCAGGGTGGCAACAACAGCATGCGGATGCTGGTCGCGGGGCTGATCGCGGTGATCGTCGGCTTGATCGTCGCGATCGTCGTGATCGCCGGCAACAGCGGCGGAGGGGGCACGACGAGCACGCCCTCGGCGGCCACCACCGGCTCGACGACCACGACCGAACCGACCAACTCCCGCACGACGACCGGCTCGACGACGACGAGCACCGAAGGCAAGACCACCTCGCCGACCGAAACCACCACCGCCCCGGAAAACGCGGAAGAAGAAAAAGAAGGCAGCGGCGGCATCGAAGCCCCCTAGAAGGGCGATGCGCGCGGCGGCGTGCGAGACTTCGCGGCCGCGTGACCCCCGAGCAGCCCATCCAGCAGCGGCCGACCGCTTCGTACGAGGCCGATCCCGCCGAGGTGCGGCGTGTCCTGCTGCTCTACTCGGGCGGGCTCGACACCAGCGTGATGCTGAAGTGGATCCAGGACTCCTACGGGGCCGAGGTCGTCTGCCTCACGGTCAACCTCGGCCAGCCCGGCGAGGACTACGCGGTGATCGAGGACAAGGCCCGGCGACTCGGCGCCGTCGAGTGCCACGTCGTCGACGCCCGCGAGCGCTTCGCCCGTGACTTCGTCGCGCCGGCAATCAAGGCCAACGCCCTCTACGGCGGCGGCTACCCGCTCTTCACGGCGCTCGGCCGGCCGCTGATCGCCGAGCTGGCGGTCGAGCAGGCGCGCCGCTCGGGCTGCGACACGATCGCCCACGGCTGCACCGGCAAGGGCAACGACCAGGTGCGGATCGAGGCGACCGTCGCCACGCTCGCCCCGGAGCTGAAGACGATCGCGCCGGTGCGAACCTGGCAGATGGGGCGCGAGGAGGAGATCGCCTACGCCCGCGAGCACGGCATCCCGGTCAAGGGCGGCACCGAGGCGGCTCCCTACTCGATCGACGACAACCTCTGGGGCCGCTCCTCGGAGGGGCGCTGGATCGAGGACCTCGAGCACGCGCCCGAGGACGACGTCTTCCAGCTGGTCACGCGCCCCGAGCAGGCGCCGGACGAGGCGGAGACCGTGACGGTCGAGTTCGAGGCCGGCGTTCCCGTCGCCCTGAACGGCGAGCGGCTCGGTCTCGTCGAGCTGCTGGAACGAGCCGCCGCGATCGGCGCCCGCCACGGGATCGGCATCGTCGACCACATCGAGGACCGCATCGTCGGCCTCAAGGTGCGCGACATCTATGAGGTGCCGGCGGCGGCGATCCTGCTGACCGCGCATCAGGAGCTGGAGAAGCTGGTCGGGACGATCCACCAGAACCAGCTCAAGCCGGAGCTCGACCGCAAGTGGGCCTACCTGGTCTACGCGGGGCTCTGGTGGGAGCCGCTGCGCTCCGACCTCGACGCCTACATGGAGGCGGTGAACGCCCAGGTGACGGGGACGATCGGGCTGAAGCTCTACAAGGGAAGCGCCCGGGTCGTGACGCGCTCCTCGCCCAACGCGGTCTACGACGCCGCCCTCGCATCCTTCGCCGAGTCCGGCGGCCTCTTCTCGCAGGCCGCCTCGCCGGGCTTCATCGAGCTGTGGTCGCTGCAGTCGCGGATGGCGCATAGGATCCGGCGCCGCCGGGAAGAGGGTTAGCGATGATCTACGACCGGCTTGGAAGGGCGGCCCTGCGGTTCGCCCTCACTTACCTGCGCAGGCGCTACCGGCGGCCGATCCGGATCGGCGCCGGCCTTGCTGTCGCCGCGATCGGCGCCGCCGCCTACCTGGCGACCCGCGAAGTCCCCGAGGGCTAGCAGCGCAATTTTCGTTGCGGATTATTGGCGACTTGTGAGTGGTCGCTAACAAAGTTCGCTAGTCTCGCGCGCTTCGTGCCGCGATCGATCGCGACAGAGGCAGGGGGCGGGCGCCGTCCGCGAGCGCTCGCCGCGTTCGGCTTCGCGCTCGCCCTCGTCTGCGCGCTGGCGCTGGTCGGGCGGGCGGGCGCCACGGACATCGGCGCGTTGCGGGCGAAGCTCGAACGGGCGCGTGGCGAAGCCGGCGCCCTCGCCGAACGCCTGCAGGCGACGCAGGCGCAGCTCGGGGGCGCCGAACGGCAGGCCGCGGAGGCCGGCGCCCGCGAGCGGGAGCTGGAAGGCCTGCTGGCGACGGGCCGGCAGCGCGCCGCCCGCCTCGCGGCCGAAGTCGCCGCCACGCAGCGCGAGCTCGAAGTCGCCCGGGCGCGCCTCGGCCGCGCCCGCCGCGCCCTCGCGCAGCGGCTCGTCGCGATCTACGAGAGCGGCTCGCCGAGCACCGCCTCCATCGTCCTCGGCTCCGGCGACATCAACGAGCTCGCGGTCCGCACGGAATACCTCCAGAGCATCCAGCGTTCCGACACGGCGCTTGCCGCCCGCGTCGCCCAGGTCCGGAACGCGGTTCGCCGCGCCATGGCGCGGGTCGCCGCGCTGAAGGCGCGGGCCGACGCCTACGACGCGCGGCTCGCCGCCGCCCGCTCGCAGATCGCCGCGGCGCGCGGCGCCGCCGAAGCAGCCGCCTCCCGTTTCCAGTCGCTCGCCGCCGCTCGCAGCGCCTCGCTGGCGGGCCTCAAATCGCGGATCGGCTCCTGGGTCGGGGAGATCGAAGCGGCGGAAGCGGCAAGCCACGCCGAAGCCGAAGCGGCCGTCGGCCGCTGGCTCGGCGGTCCCTACGCGATCCCCACCTACATCGTGATGTGCGAGTCGGGCGGCAACTACAGCGCCGTCAACCCCTCCAGCGGCGCCGGCGGCGCGTACCAGATCCTGCCCTCGACCTGGAAGCTCTACGGCGGCAAGGGCGCCCCGCAGGACGCCCCCAAGGAAGAACAGGACCGGATCGCCGGCGAGATCTGGCGGGACTCCGGTCCCCGTGCCTGGGCTTGTGGATGAATAGAAGCATGGAACGGGACTTCTAACTCAAGATTCGGCTGGCCCCGCCCGCGCCAGCAGCCCCGTCACAGCCAGCTCCCGGTCCATCCGCTCCCCGCACCCCAACGGCATCGAGGACCTCGGCCCGATGCCCAGCCCCGCCCTTCGGTTGCGGGCCCGCAGCTCTCCGCAGCCGCCGCGTGCGGGGGAGGGGAGAGAGGGGATCGCCCTCCCATCC
>DASTHF010000215.1:0-22329 GCA_035605615.1 Solirubrobacterales bacterium | reverse complement strand
CCTGCACCAGCAGGTCGGCGGCGGCCTTGGAGGCGCCGAAGAGCGAGTGCAGCGTGGCATCGATCGACATCGTCGTGTCGATTCCGCCGAACCAGGGATGGCCCTCGGGTAGCTCAAGCCTCGTCCCCAACTCCTGGAGTGGCAGCCGGTTGGGGGTGTCGCCGTAGACCTTGTTGGTCGAGGTGAAGACGAAGGTGGCATCCGGGCAGTTCCTGCGGGTCGCCTCCAGCAGGTTGAGCGTCCCGTTGGCATTGATCCCGAAGTCCGTCTGGGGATCGCGTGCTGCCCAATCGTGGGAGGGTTGAGCGGCGGTGTGGATGACCAGCTCGATGTCACCGTCAGCCTCGGCGAAGACGCGGTCGACGCCGGCGGCGTCGCGGATGTCGAGCTCGACGCTGCGGAAGGCTCCCAGCTCGCGGACGAGTCGCTCGGTGACATGCGAGGTCGAGGCGTCCGGGCCGAAGAGCGTCGCCCGCGTGTCGTTCTCGATTCCGACCACGTCGTAGCCGGCTTCGACGAGGCGGGTCGCCGCCTCGGAGCCGATAAGGCCTCCGGAACCTGTGACTATCGCCTTTGCCATCGCCTCGGTGTCTTCTCGTGTTACGCCTCCAATCCCAAGACAGCCTTAAGCGAAGCTGTGTTCTCTCTTGCCCAATCGAGCAGGTCGGCCAGCACGTCGCGCGGCCCACACTGCGGTCGCCAGTTGGTGAGGGAGTGGAGGAGCGAGCAATCGCTCAGGTAGACCGGGACGTCGCCTGGCCGCGTTTCCGGCTCGACTGCGATCGGCACCTCGTTCCCCGTCAGCTCCCGGCAGAGCTCGGTGGCCTCGCGCAGTGAGAGGCTGCACTCGCGACCGCCCCCGACGTTCGCGACGATGCCGCTCCAGCGCCCTGGATCGGCGAGCTGCTCGTCAATCAGGTCGACCAGGTCGGCGATGTGGAGCAGGTCGCGGACCTGTTTACCGGAGCCGCCGAAGCCGATGTAGGAGAGGGGCCGTTCGAAGTGGTGGCAGAGCAGCCACCAGGCGAACACCCCCTGGTCGACCCTGCCCATCTGCCAGGGGCCGGCGATCACGCCGCAGCGGTTGACGACGGCGCGCAGGCCGAAGGCGTCCACGTACTCCTCGATCAGGTGCTCGGCTGAGAGCTTGGTGGCGCCGTAGAGCGTTCGCGCTCCGCTCAGCGGGAAGTCCTCGGAGATCCCGGCCGGGCCGGCGCCGGCCACCGGTTGCTCGGCCGCGAGCTCGAAGCGGGTCCCTGTCTCCTCCAGCCTCAACGCCAGCTGCGGCTCTACCGGGTACACGCGACTGGTCGAGAGGAAGACGAGGAAGGCGCCCTCACGGCGGGCCCGCTCGAGGCAGTTGAAGGCGCCGAGCAGGTTTGTCTGGACCGAGTAGGTGGGGTCGGAGAAGCCGGCGAGCACGGAGGGCTCTGCCGAGCACTCGACCATCGCGTCGAAGGGCCCGGCGGCGGCGATGTCCCCGGGCCCCCGCGCGTCGCCGTGTGCGAATTCGACGCCCGCCTCTCGCAGCCGGGGCAGATTCAGCGCCGAGCCGCGCCGCGTCAGGTTGTCGAGCGCGACGATCTCCCAGTCGGGGTGGCGCTCCGCCAGCGTGACGGCGAGGTTGCCGCCGACGAATCCAGCGCCCCCTGTGATCAGGACCCGCATCGGCTCAGCGGCGTCCGATCACGAGGAACTGCTTCCCGAGCAGCCGCCAGGCCGGCGGCGCCTTGAGGTAGAGGCGGGTGAGCGTCTTCGAGGGAGGGAGGGCGCCTCGGAAGGAGTACGGCAGGTAGCGGGCGACGATCTTCTCCGGCTCGAAACCGGCCGCGTAGAGGTGCTCGGCGACCGCCACATGGGTCAGCGCGACGTAGTGGTCGGCACAGTCCCAGTACTCCTTGGCACAGTAGCGGTAGTTCGGGCCCATGATCGCGATGCGTCCGCCCCTCCGCATCGCCTGGCGCATGCGCTCCAGGAATTCCGAGATTGCCTGCTGGCTCGGCAGGTGCTCGAGGAAGTTGGACACGAACACTCCGTCGAAGTGGTCCTCGGGCAGCTCGGCGTCCATTATCCGCGAGGTGAGGACGCGAACCACCGGGTCGTACACCGCCTCGGGATAGGCGACCTCGTCGACCGCCCAGCGCTCCTCGGCTTCGATCGAGTTGATGAACTCGCCGCGACCCGCGGCCGGGTCGAGCATGGTCTGTGGTGCTCCCATCAAGCCGTGGACGTGCGGCGCGATCTCCTCCCAGACACGCCGGCGGGCGACCTGGTCGATGCCGCGGAAGCGGTAGGTGTAGAGCCGCCCATTGTTCATGGGATCTTGACAAGCGTAAGACTGGGCCGATGGCGGCGAGTCGCAGGAACCAGATCGAGTTGAGCGAGGAGGAGCTTCGTGAGCTGCTCGAGAGCGAGCGGATCGCGGTTGTCTCCAGCATCGGGCCGCGCGGCTGGCCGCACTCGATGCCGATGTGGTTCGTGCCCCGCGATGGCGAGGTCTGGGTCTGGACCTACGCCAAATCGCAGAAGGTGCGCAACCTCGAACGCGACCCGCGGGCGACGGTGCTGGTCGAGACCGGCCACGACTATGGCGAGCTGCGCGGCGCGATGATCGAGGCCGAGGCGGAGATCCATCGCGACTTCGAGACCGTTATCGCCTTCGCCGAGGAGCTGACGCTGCGCTACGCCGAGGGCATCTCCTCTGTGAAGGGCGATGCCAAGGCCGCCCTCGAAGCCCAGACCCCGAAACGCGTCGCGATCCGCTTCAGGCCCCTACGGACGGCGACCTGGGATCATCGCAAGCTGGGCGGGGGGTACTGATCGCCACCGGCCTTGATGGCGAGTTGTCGCCCACTATGCGCCACCGGTGCAGCCGTCCGGTACTCGACGTTAGGCTGCCCAGCTGTGAGGATTATCCTGGCCAGCAATCAGCTGTGGCGCCTGATGCAATCGAGGCTCGTTCGCCGGCGATGGAGGCGGGCCTAGGCGTTGGCCGCCATCCTTGTCAGTGCTGTCGTCACCTGCTTCGTCACGCTGTTCCTCGGTCAAGCAGCGCTGCGGCTGGCTGGCGCACGGGAGTGGAGCTGGCTCGCGCCGGCGGTTGGTCTATCGATTGCGATGTTGGTGGCCACGCCGACGGTACATGTGCCAGGTCGCTGCACCGCCGTTGCGATTCTGCTTGGCGCCCTTTCAATCGCTGCGGCAGTCTGGTGCCTGCGATCCCCGCAGCACCGATCGCCCCTTTTCGACCTCCTAGCTGCGTTTCCCGTCGCCCTGCTTGTCCTTGTGCCCTTTTTGGCAGCGGGGCGCGGAGGCATCCTTGGAGTCACCGTCGACAACGATATGGCGGTCCACCTTGCCTATGTCGAAGGCTTTCTATCTCCCGCCGTCACCAAAGCATTCCCACTGCCCCCGGACTATCCGCTCGGGCCACATGCGTTGGTGGCGGCACTCAGCAGGGGACTCAGGATCGAGCCCGACCTTTCCTTTTCCGGCTTCACGATGGCACTCCCAGTGCTCAACGCTTGGATCGTCTTGGCGGTTGCACGGCGAGCTTCCTGGCTCGGCAAGGCCATCGCCGCGACCGTCGTCGGCATGCCATTCCTGGTGGCGGCCTACTATGGCCAGGGCTCGTTCAAGGAGGTGGCACAGGCTGGTCTCGTGCTGGCCATCGCGCTGGACCTGAGCGGATGCGGACCGCGGCTCGGGCGGGCTCGCTGGATCCCCTGCGCCCTCTTGATCGGGGGTATCGTCTCGGTCTACTCTCCGGCTGGCCTGCCATGGGTCGTGGGTATCTTTACCCTTTGGCTCATCGGTCTGCTGGCGATCCAGGCCTGGAAACGACGGATTCGCGAAGTACTCGCAGTTGTTCGCCGTGAACTACCGGCGTTTGGAATCGGACTGGCGGTTCTGGTAGTCGTCCTACTGCCGCAGGCGCACCGGATCTACGAGTTCATCGCCCTGCGGGAAGGCACTGGGATCGCAGTCAGCGACATCGGCAATTTAGTTGACAGGCTGCCGGGTTGGGAGGCACTTGGTATTTGGAGCAGTCCGGATTACCGGTTGCCTGCCTCCTCAGCATTCGTCGGGGGGGGCTGGAGCTGGTTCGTCGTCGGGCTGATCCTTTTCGGGACTTTCTGGGCATTTCGCCGCGGCCGCTGGTTGTTACCGCTCTCTGGCCTGGCGGCGATGCTTATCTGGAAGTACTCCGACCAGACCCAATCGATCTACGTCTCTGCTAAGGGACTAGTAATCGCCTCACCATTGCTGCTGCTGGTCGCAATGCTGCCCCTGCTGGACCGCGAACCAGGTCGCCGGCCGCGGTGGCTGTGGTCGCTAGCTCCCCTATTTGGCCTCGTGCTTTTCCTGCGTGTCGGCAGCGATGATCTGCGCGCACTCCGCTTCAGCCCTGTTGGGCCAACGAACCACGCGCGCCAGTTGATGAGCTTCCGGCCATTCATCGCCGGTGAGCAGACGCTGTTCTTTGGCGAAGATGAGTTCACGCTGTGGGAGCTGGCCGGAGCCAGGTTTCGAGCCATCTCGCTGGGGGCTGCGCCGGAGGTGAATCTTCGCCCACAGAAGGAATGGGAATTCGGGAAGGCAGATGACTTCGACACCGTGTCAGCCTCCACCTTGAACGAATACGAATGGATGATCACGCCCAGGGACGCCGCCTCGAGCGAGCCGCCCCCGCAGCTTCGTTTGGTGCGCAGCACCGAAGATTTTCTGCTTTGGAAGCGGATGGGACGGATTCCGGAACGGTCGATTCTGAACGAGGGAGAATGGCCGGGTGCGGTCTTCAATTGCGATTCGAAGGAAGGGCGGGCAATCCTGGCGCGGGGCGGTGTGGCGGCGATCAGGCGCCCGCCGATCGTGACCCCGATCGCCTCGACCGGTCCGGGGGGGACCGTCTCGGTCCGCGTCAACCTGCCGATCGGGACCTGGGACCTGGAGGCGCCATACACCAGTCACCTGCCAGTTGAAGTGACGGGGCCGGGTCTTAGGACGGTCCTGCCGGCGAACCTAGACCGACCGGGTCCCCGCCTGCCGATCGGCCGCGTTGCCATACGCCGCCGGAGGCCGTTCTCGATCGACTTCCACGTCCAGGACACAGCCCTGGCGCCCGAAACGGCGGGGTCGTCCTTCAACTACCTTGTTGCTACCCGAGCCGGAAGGGCTGACCGGGTCGTTCCGATCGATCGTGCCTGCGGGCGCTACGTCGACTGGTACCACCCCTACGCCCGCGGCAAGGCTTGAGTAACCTTACCGATATGCCAAGTCGCGCGTTGATCACCGGTATCACGGGACAGGACGGCAGCTATCTCGCGGAACTTCTCCTAGATAAGGGCTACGAGGTCCACGGGATGGTGCGGCGCCTGTCGAGCGAGAATCATCATCGGTTGGAGCCGATCCGGGACCGGATCACGATCCACACCGGCGATCTCCTCGACCAGCGCTCTCTCGGCGACGTGATGAGGGCGTGCGAGCCGAACGAGATCTACAACCTGGCTGCGATGTCGTTCGTGGGGGCCTCCTGGAACCAGCCGACCCTGACCGCCGAGTTCACCGGGGTGGGGGTGACGCGGATGCTGGAGGCGATGCGCGAAACCTGCCCCGACGCCCGCTTCTACCAGGCCTCCTCGAGCGAGATGTTCGGCAAGGTGCGGGAAACGCCGCAAAACGAGCTTACCCCATTTTATCCGCGCAGCCCCTATGGCGTGGCCAAGGTCTACGCCCACTTCATCACGGTCAACTACCGCGAGAGCTACGGTCTGTTTGCCTGCTCGGGGATCCTCTTCAACCACGAGAGTCCCCGCCGCAGCCTCGAGTTCGTGACCCGCAAGATCACCCACACGGCGGCGGCGATCAAGCTCGGCTTGGCCACGGAGCTATCGCTTGGGAATCTCGATGCGCGCCGCGATTGGGGTTACGCCCCCGATTTCGTCGACGCAATGTGGCGCATGCTCCAGCAGGATGAGCCAGACGACTACGTGGTCGGCACGGGCGCGGACCACTCAGTCCGTGACCTGGTGAACATTGCCTTCTCCTATCTCGAGCTTGACCCCTCCGGATATGTCCGCCAGGACCCCATGTTTATGCGGCCGGCCGAGGTCGATCTACTCATCGCGGACCCTACGAAGGCCCGCGAGAAGCTGGGCTGGCAGCCGAGCGTCGACTTCGAGCGGCTGGTGAAGTTGATGGTCGACGCGGACTTGGCGTTGCTTAGTGAAGGCAGCCCGGTTTCGACGGCCTAGCGCTGCGCGCCGTCAGGAGCGGTCGGCGGGCGCGACGACGACGACCGCGTACTCCCCGACCCGGGTCCGATCCTCGCTCCAGTTGCCGGTTCCAACCGGTGCGAAGACGTCGCCGGCGGCATAGCCGGCGAGCGCGCAAAGCGCCAGCATCGTCTCCGGGAACAGGGGGCGCTTGTGCGTTGGGTCGACCCAGAAGGCCTTCAACGCGGCGGCCGAGTGCGGGTTGACGGTCTCGGCGATCAGCAGCCCTCCCGGGCGCAGCCGTGAGAGGCCGAGATCGAGGAAGCGCTGTAGCTCGTCCAGTTTCAGGTGCTCGACCACCTGGGCGCTGAAGATGGCTCCAAGCGAGCCTTCGGGCACTCGCTCCAGGGTGTCCACAAGGTTTCCCCGCTCGACGTTCTCGTGGCCCTTCTGACGACAGCGCTCGACCATGTCGGGGTCGAGGTCGACGCCCTGGTAAGCGATGCCCCGCTCCTCGAGCAGATCGAGGAACTCGCCCCTGCCGCAGCCGGCATCGAAGACCGGCTCACAGTCGTCGAGGAGGTTGAGGTAGATCCGCTGGCGGTTGCGAATCATCTCCTCCGGCCCGCGGAACAGGTCCTCGAAACCGCGATAGCCGTCGCGGTCCTTCTCGTCAGACGACGCGCGGAAGCCGATGGTCCGGCCGAGCAGCGGGTTGGCCCGCTCGCCGAGGCGGTCATCGGTCATGAACGGCTCCGCCGCCGCAGCCTCGACAAGGGCGTCGGCTCTGGCCAGCCGCTCCTCGTGGTCGTTCGTCATCCGCACCGTCTCCGCCAGTACCTCGCGGAGGTCGTCGAGCGATTCGGCGACACTGACGTTGATCGCCTGCTGGTGGGCGGCGTAGGGGCGCAGGAGCCGCATATAGGCGCGTTTAGCGAAGGCCCGCGCCTTCGCTCGCTTGCCCTGCGGATTGGACGCGACCGGAAAGTTGATCAGGTGGACGAGCTGGTCGCGGCCGCTCAACCGCCCTGCGGTGACCTGCGCCGGCGTCGGCCCCTCGAGCCGCTGAAGCAGGCCGCGGCGCTTGATCTGCGAGATCCGCCGCTGGATCGTCTCTGCGGCGGCCTCCAGCGAGTGTGTGCGGCGGATGTCCTCGGCGGCGCGCCTGCCCCGCGCGGCCGCAGCCTCGGGGTTCTCGAAGACCTCGCGCATCAGCTCCGCCGCCCGCTCGAGGTCGGGCTCCGCCCACTGCTTGTCGGCCGGGTACGGAGCGGCATCGGGGCCGATCTCGACCATCGCGTGGGGTACCAGGTAGCTGTTCTCGGCCGTCATGAAGTCGAGGTTCCCCGAGTAGGCGGTGGCGATCACCGGCTTGCCAAAGCACATCGCCTCCGCCATCGTCAGCCCCAGCCCCTCGGAGCGGTGCAGCGAGACATAGCAGTCGCAGCCGGCGATCATCGCGTCCTTCATCCCCCGGCTGATCGTGTCGTCGATCAGCAGGATGTCGGGGCGTCCGTCCGCCGCCTCGGCAAGCTTGCGCCGCTCGGCCGGGTAGTCCTCGCCGCCGATCGACTTGATCACCAGTGACGGTCCCTCGCCGGGCGCAAACGCCTTCGAGAAGGCCTCGACCAGCCCCAGCGGGTTCTTGCGCTTGAAGACACTGCGGTAGTCGAAGACGAAGAGGAAGCAGAAGCCGTCCGGCATCCCCAGCTTGGCCCGGCTCGCCTGGGCTGGTTCGCCCGGCAGCAGCGGGACTCGGATCGTGTTCACCGGCTTGGAGGTGAGCGGCCGCAGCGCCTCGGCGACGTGCTCGCTTGCCACCCACACTTCGTCGACGTTGTCGAAGGCGTGCCGCTGCTCCTCGGGAAAGTGTGAGACCTCCCAGAACCAAAGGCCGGCCGAGTGGCGCTCTTCGAAGAAGCCGGGGCCGAGCCCCTTCGCGGTGAGACGCAGCATGTCGGCGTTGATGCAGATCAGGTTGAAGTCGTAGGGGTAGTCCTCGTAGCCGAGTCGCCCCAGCGCCTCGTCGAGCGCCTTCGGGTCTGTCGGGGCGTCGACCTCGGCCAGCGGGATGTCGGCGGTCTGCAGCGCCGCGCGCAGCAGCCGCGCGGCCTCGCCGACCCCGCGCGGGTCGCTGAGGTACCCGACCAGGTTGACGCCGGGCCGCGGGTGGGGGGCGAGGCGCGGACCCTCGCGTCCGCCCCCGGAAACCTTGAGGTAGGCGGCGAAGCGCTCGGCACCCGCCTCTGCGAAGACCGACTCACCCGCTCCACCCGCCTCGACCATCTCGCGGTACAGCCGCCGTGCCGTGCGGTCGAGCTTGATCCCGTTGGGCAGCGAGTCCCAGCCGTAGGGCCAGCCGATCGCCTCCCTGTAGCCGTGGCCGAGCAGTTCCTCGGCGTATTCGCCGCAGATCCGGCGCAGGAGGGGCTGGTCGACGACCCTGATTCGGTTCTGGTGCTTGCTCAGCTCCTTCGGCCGCTGAGGGTCGAAGCCGCTGAAGTGGAAGAAGCGCAGCGTGCGCCCGTCGACCCGGTAGCCGCCGGCGCCATCGTCTTCCAGGCTGCGGGTTGGCAGGTTCCAGTAGGCGATGTTGTAAGAGGGGTCACGGAGTACGTCGACGTCCGACCAGATACCGGGAACGAGGTCGATCCAACGCTGGTCGACGAAGCGACCGACCTCCGGTTCGTTGAGGCAATGGCTCTCCAGCCGCTCCGACCACCAGTCGAGCAGCTCGCTGGCGGCCTTTCCCTCCCGCAGCGCGATGAAGCCGAGGTTGTAGGTGCCGGCGATCAGGATGTCCTCTTCGGCCGGCTTGCGACCGTCGCGCGGCAGCGGCTTGTCGAAGTGGGGGGTCAGAACGACATCGTGTTCGGCGACCCGGCGCTCGATCTCCTCGAGCGGAGCGAATATCCGGATGTCGGGATCGAGGTAGACGACGTGGTCGTAGCCCGGCCGCTCGAGCAGAGTCCGCAACAGCCACGGCTTGACCGCCGTGGAGAGCTCCATCACGTTGTACCAGGCGGCCATCCGCTCGGGATCGGGCAGGCCGATGTCGCCGATGGTCAGGAGCTCGAACGGCTCCTCCGCCGGATCGATGTATCCGGTCGGGTCGTCGATCACGAGGACCGTGCACTTGCCGTCGGGGTGGGCGGCCTTGAACGATTCCGCGAGGACCCGCGCAAAGGCGACGTAATTCCTCGCGATGATCGTGCAGATATTCAAGACTCTGTGCCTCTTCCTCAATTTTGCTGACGGCGCGCGTGGAGTCTAGATGTCTGATGTGGGTCCAGTGCCACCCTCATCCCGCCCCCTGCGGAAGGCCGCCACGCCCCTGCGCAGGAGAGGCGCGAGGCCCTGGCGGCGACTCGGCGCCTGCAGCGTGGCCTCCAGCAGCCCCTTGGGGGTCGGTCGGATGCCGTGGACCACGACGTCAGGACGGCGCTCCCATGCCGCCGCGACGCACAGCTCGGCGTCGCGCAGCGCGTCGTCGAGCCCAGCACCGTCGCGTCGGCTCGCAGATGGGGCG
Organism: Solirubrobacterales bacterium; assembly: GCA_035605615.1. GTDB lineage: Bacteria > Actinomycetota > Thermoleophilia > Solirubrobacterales > 70-9 > VRUE01. Next base: position 12,585 of record DASTHF010000215.1, on the reverse strand, counting down.
CGACGAGGTCGAGCGTTCCAAGCCGCGAGGCGCCGGAGTCGAGGGTCGGCCCGTCCACCAGTATCAGCCGCGGCGCGAGGCGATTCAGGAGCCTGGCCGCATCCGCCGTCATCGCGTAGCCGGGCGGACCGTCCGCGCGTTCGCCGACCTCGAGCTGGATCACGGTCGCCATGCGGTCGACGCCACGCTCGGCAAGCGCTGCGCGAATGTGCTCCGCCCGGGCCGGGTCCTGCTCGAAGCTGACTAGCCGCGGACCGTCCCTGTGGCGTTCGGCGAGCAGCGAGGCGAGCGCCACCGTGCTCGTCCCGCTGCCGAATTCGACGATGGCGGAGGGACGCTCGGCGCGAACGAGCTCGACCAGGCGATCGAGCGACTGGGCGTCGACGGCCCATGTTTCAAGGGGCAGGGAAGCCGTCAGCTCGGCGATCTTCGGATCGGCCGGCAGGGTCCGCATCGGCCAGGGCGTGCATCCCCGGCGCGAATGCCAGGCCGGGGCCGCTGCGCAGCAGTCGCAAGCGCCGGTCGGAATCCCAGGGCTCCTCGGCGAGTCGCAGTTCTGGCGACGGCCAGGGCCAGTGGATCGGTAGCGAGTACTGGCGTACGCGGCGGTCGGCGACCAATTCGGGCAGAGCCGCGACGAGCGCCGCACCGGGCAGCTCGTCACCGTCGAGCAGAAACAGCCAGTCCCCCGACGCCTGGGCTGCCAGCCACGGCCAGTGGCGGTCGGTACCCACATGCTCGTAGCGCAACAGCACGTCGGCCACGTCTGCGTAATAGGCGAGGTCCGTCGCCTCGACCCGGACATCGGCCGCAACGACGATCTCGTCCACCACCTCCCGGAGGAGACCCAACGAGCCGGCTACAAGCGGTCCACGGTGCAGGGTCGGGCACAGCACGGAGATCGTGGGTCGGCCCATGCCGCGCAGGAATAGCACAGTAGATTGGCGTTGCCGTCGTTGATCGCCCCGAGTCAGGTGCTAGTTGGAGATGCGCTCGATGCCGACCGGCGTCTTGCGGCGCAGCGTCTCCTCGGCGAGGCGCGAGACGTCAATGCTGACCTGGGGAATGCGCGCGACGAAACGCTCCGCACCCTGAACCAGCACCGCTTCCGCACCCACCCTTCTGACGTAGTCGGCGTCCCATCCGAACGGAACCCAGACGAAGTGGACCTCGCGGAAGACCTGCGCGAGGAACCACGAAACCCCCTGGTAGTTGGGGGCGCCGAAGCCGAAAGAGTCGCCGAAGACGACCGCGATGCGTTGATCCGGTGCTGCGTCGTTGCGGAACACCCGGCGTGTACCGATGTGTCCGTCAACGGCCGCGATCTCGGCGCGGTTGTCCTCGACGATCCTTGCGCGGTGGAGAGAACCTGGCTCGCTGACGATGCTGACGATCTTCGGATCGAACTTTGCGCCGAGATCGCCGCTGGTCGGGTAGGCGCGAAACTCGAGGGCCTCCAGGTCTGGCTGTGCTTCGACCCCCAATCCTTCGAGCACCGAGGAGAACAGCAGCTGGTTGCCGCGGAAGGTGAGGTGCGTGTCAGTCCGCATGTAGACCTCCTCACCGGATGCCGCGGTGGCCTGCAGATCAGCGAGCGGGTAGGCGATCGGAAGGGCGGGTGCGGCGAGCAGGCGCTCGATCGGGCGCGGCCCCACACGCTTCAGATCCTCCGGATAGTGCTCCTCGTAGACGGCGAGCTTGTCGGGTACCACAAGCAGGATGGCGGCGACGCCGAGCCGGCGTGACTCATCCGCGCGGCGGCACATCACCTCTTGCCATTTCTCGAGCCAGCCGGATCCCATCTCGGTGGCGCCGACGTATTGGTCGAGGGCCGCATTGGTGCCACCGCAGAGGAACAGCCACCCCTCGCGGCCGACGATCGCGATCCCATCGGGAGAGCGGGTGCCGGGCTGCAGCGCCCACTCGGCAAGGTCGGGGTGATAGACGTTGACCACGGTAGGGGTGCGGGCGGTGTTCAGCCCGCACTGCCGAAGCCGCTCGGCGTACTCCTCAGAGTCGAGCGCAATCCGCAGCAGCGAGTCAAGGTCGGGTGCGCCGGCCAACTGCGCCCGCACCTCGTCCTCGCTCGGCTCGCGCTCCAGCACCTGCCGGTAGACGGAAAGGACCTGCTCGCGGGTGAGCATCTAGAGGTCCTCGGCGATCCGCGGCGCCTCGCGTTTGAAGATCCACACCGCGAAGGCGCAGAGCCCGAGGAAGATGAGCAGCGCGGGGAGCAGGTGCAGTGCACCGCCGGCGGCCTCAGCGGCAGTGGGAGCCTGCGATTCCGCAAGAACCCAGACCCGCACCTGCTCGAAGATCACCGCCAGCGGATTGATCATCAGCAGATGTTCCGTGGTCGGATCTTCGAAGGCGGTGACCGGATAGAGGATCGGTGTCCCGTAGAAGAGCACCTGCGCCACCACCATCCAGATGATCGCGACATCGCGGAAGCGCACGTAGAGGGCTGAAAGCGCGCTGCTCACGGCCGCAGTGAGTGTGAAGAACAGGAAAAAGGCTATGGGCAAGAGGAGCCACGTCCAGGTTGGATCGACGCCAAAGGCGAAGACGAAGACCATCACGACCAAGAAGTTGAGACCGAGGTTGAAGGCACCGGTGAGGACCGTCGACAGCGGAATTACGAGCCTGGGGAACTGGGTCTTGCGGACGACGCCCTCCTGGGTGACGACCGAGGTAACCGCATTGTTTGTCGATTCCTGGAAGAAGGTGAAGAGGACGATCCCGATCAGCAGCATCACCGGGTAGTGCTCGACCTGGTCGCTGCCGACCCTGAATACGTGGGTGAAGACGAAGAGCAGTACGCCGAACAGCATCAGCGGTCTGACCAGGGACCAGAGGTAGCCGAGGATGGTGCCGAAGTAGACGCGCTTGAACTCGGTCACCGACATCAGCCAGAGCAGGTCGAAGAAGCGCCGCCGACCGCCGCCGAGGGCCGAGGGACCGTGAACCTCGCGCAGGACTGGGGGCGCCGCTTCGCTCACGCGTCAGCCCTCTCTAACACGGTCGTCTTCGTCTCCTGTGGCAGTGAGACGAGGCCGCGGTCGGCTGGTCCGCCGAAGACGACGAAGTCGGTCGCCCCCGCTACGTCCAGGGCCACGCCTCCTTCCAGCAGGCGGTTGATGCCGCAGTGCACGAAGTAATGGCCGGTTCCAAGCAGATTGTCGACGGTCGTCTCGATCTTCAGTCGTTCGCCCGCCTTGATCGGAGGTGGCGGATCTCCACCGACCGGTGCGCGCAACTGGCATACGCCGACTCCGTCGCCGTTGACGATCAGGAAACCGACGGCGAGCGCGGCGAAAGCCCGCCTAGCTTCGATCTCGATCTGGATCCGGATCTTTTCCCCGTGCTCGAACGAGCTGGCGCGCTCGCCGTTCGCGTCCACGACGCGGGCGTCCAGCATCCTCACCGCCGAGTCATCCGCCTGCTCGTCGGTCGAAGAAATGCCGATCCCGCTGGCGCTCTCGAAATTGAGCCGCAGGTACCTTCGCCCCACCTCTTCAGGCTCGCCCAGGTGGGCGATCTTCCCATCACCGATCAGCATCGCTCGATGGCAGTACTCCTCCACCGTCGCCATCTCGTGGGTCACCAGGATGATCGTCTTCCCGGCGGCTTTCATCTCGCGGAAGGCGTCCGCGCACTTCTGCTGAAAGGCGGCGTCGCCAACCGCCAGCACCTCGTCGATCAGGAGGATGTCGGGGTCGACCTCCATCATCAGCGAGAAGGCGAGCCGCACCATCATCCCCGAGGAGTAATTCTTCAGTTTCAGGTCGACGAACTCCTGGAGTTCGGCGAAGTCGACGACGCCATCGAGCCGCCTGCGGGTCTCCCGCGGCGACAGTCCCATCATCACGCCGTTCAGGACCACGTTTTCGCGAGCCGTGAGCTCCGGGTTGAAGCCCACGCCTAGCTCGATGAACGGCGCCAGCCTCCCCGCCATCCGGATGGTTCCCGAGTCGGCGCGGTAGATACTGGCGAGGATCTTGAGCAATGTGCTCTTCCCGGAGCCGTTGCGCCCGACGATGCCGAAGAACTCTCCGCGGCGGACCTCGAAGGAGATTCCATCGAGCGCCTTCAGTAAGCGGTAGTCACGGCTGGCGAACGGCCGCACCATGCGCTCCTTGAGCGAGTCGACGCGATGGGTGGGAATGCGGAACGACTTGTGCAGGTCCTCGACCTGGATCGCCAGCGCTCCGCTCACCGCTGGAAAGCTAGCGAGGTCGCACGTAGGGGTGGGTTGCGAAGGGAGAGCCGCCTTGATTGCAGCTTGGGACCCGTCAGCCAGATTGGGGTCGGAGTCCCGATCTACTGCCGGTCGCATGGTCCGCTCGCGCAGTAGGGTTGCAGCCTCGCATGGAGGCCCTCAAGGGACTGATTCTCTCCGGCGGCGCCGGGACGCGGCTGCGGCCGATCACCCATACCTCGGCGAAGCAGCTGGTGCCGGTCGCCAACAAGCCCGTGCTCTTCTACGGGATCGAGGCGCTGGTCGACGCCGGGGTCAAGGAGATCGGGATCATCATCGCCCCGGAGACCGGCGACGAGATCCGCGCCGCGGTCGGTGACGGCTCGGCCTTCGGCGCCGAGATCACCTACATCGTCCAGGACGAGCCGGCCGGCCTCGCCCACGCGGTGCTCACCGCCGAGGACTTCATCGGCGGCTCGCCTTTCGTCATGTACCTGGGCGACAACCTGCTCGCCGACGGGCTGCGGGGCCTCGTCGCCAGCTTCCGCGAGGCCGAGCCCGACGCGCTCATCCTCCTCACCCCGGTCGAGGAGCCCGAGCACTACGGGGTCGCCGAGCTGAACGGCGAGCGCGTCGTGCGCCTCGTCGAGAAGCCGAAGGACCCGCCCTCCAACCTCGCCCTGGTCGGCGTCTACCTCTTCGGCCCGTCGATCTTCGACGCCGCCCGCGCCCTGAAGCCCTCCTGGCGCGGCGAGCTGGAGATCACCGAGGCGATCCAGGCACTGATCGACGACGGCCACCGCGTCCAGTCCGAGATCGTCAAGGGCTGGTGGAAGGACACCGGCCAGCTCGCCGACATGCTCGAGGCCAACCGGCTCGTCCTCGAGGAGCTGGAGACGCGGCTCGACGGCGAGATCGACGAGCGCTCCCGGGTCGAGGGCCGCGTCGTCGTCGAGGCCGGCGCCAGGGTTACCGGCTCGATCGTCCGCGGGCCGGCCGTGATCGGCGCCGGCGCCCGTATCGAGGACGCCTATGTCGGCCCCTACACCTCGATCGGCGAGGACGTCCACGTCCGCCGCTCCGAGGTCGAGCACTCGATCGTCCTCTCCGGCTCGGTCGTCGAGGATCTCGGCACCCGCATGGAGGCGAGCTTGCTCGGCAAGAACGTGAAGCTGACGCGCCACGACGGCATGCCGAAGACCCTCCGCTTCCTGGTCGGCGACAACTCCGAGATCGAGCTGACCTGATGAAGCTGCTGATCGCAGGCGCCGCCGGGATGCTGGGTCGCGACGTGATGCTCGCCGCCGGCAACGCCGGCCACGAGGTCGTCGGTTTCGGCCACACCGAGCTCGACGTGACCGACGCCGGCGCGGTGGTCCGCAAGCTCGAGCAGGAGCGACCCGGGGTCGTCATCAACTGCGCCGCCTGGACCGACGTCGACGGCGCCGAGGAGGCCGAGCCCGCGGCGATGGCGGTGAACGGGACCGGCGCCGGCAACGTCGCCGCGGCCGCCGCCTCGATCGACGCCCCCGTCGTCTACGTCTCCAGCGACTACGTCTTCGACGGCGCCAAGGGCGCGCCCTACGTCGAGACCGACCAACCGGCGCCGCTCTCCGCCTACGGCCGCACCAAGCTCGCCGGCGAGGAGGCGACCGCCGCCGCCAACCCCCGCCACTTCATCGTCCGCTCCTCCTGGCTCTTCGGCGTCGGCGGCTCCAACTTCGTCGAGACGATGCTGCGCCTCGCCGCCGACCACGGCGAGGTCCTCGTCGTCCGCGACCAGGTCGGCTCGCCCACCTACACCTGGCACCTCGCCCACGGCATCGTGCGACTGATCGAGGGGGTCGAGTACGGAATCCACCACATGGCGGCGGAGGGCCACTGCTCCTGGTACGAGTTCGCGCGCGAGATCTTCGAACAGGCCAAGGTCGAGTGCAGGGTGCTCTCGGCGACCACCGAGATGCTGGGACGGCCGGCACCCCGCCCCGCCTACTCGGCGCTGACCAGCCAGCGCGAGCACGCGATCCGGCTGCCCTCCTGGCAGGACGGCCTCGCCGGCTACCTCGCCCAGCGCCCGGTCGCGAGGGAGGCGGCGTGAAGCTCCTCGTCACCGGCGCCGCCGGCTTCATTGGCTCCACCTACGTCCGGCTCGTCAGGGACGAGCACGAGGTGACGGTGCTCGACAAGCTGACCTACGCGGGGCGGCGCGAGAACCTGCCGGAGGACGTCGAGCTGGTGGTCGGCGCGATCGAGGACCCGGCGATCGTCCGCGAGGCGATGGCAGGCTGCGACGCGGTCGTCAACTTCGCCGCCGAGTCGCACGTCGACCGCTCGATCGACGACCAAGACGCCTTCGCCCGCACCCACGTGATCGGCACCGGCACGCTGCTCGACGCGGCACGCGAGCTCGGGGTGGGCCGCTACCTCCAGGTCTCCACCGACGAGGTCTACGGCTCGATCGAGTCGGGCTCCTTCACCGAGACCTCGCCGCTCGACCCCTCCTCGCCCTACTCGGCGACCAAGGCGGCCGGCGACCTGCTCGTCTCCGCCCACGTCCACACCTACGGGCTGGAGGCGGTGATCTGCCGCGGCTCCAACAACTACGGGCCGCGCCAGTACCCGGAGAAGCTGATCCCGCTGACGGTCCTGAACGCGCTGCACGGCGATCCGTTGCCCGTCTACGGCGACGGCCGCCAAGTCCGCAACTGGCTCTACGTCGAGGACTTCTGCCGCGGCATCCACACCGTGTTGATGAAGGGACGCCCTGGCGAGGCCTACAACGTCGGCGGCCCCGACGAGTGCGAGAACATCGAGGTGGTGCGGCGGGTGATCGAGCTGACCGGCGCCGACGAGTCTCTGATCGAGTACGTCAAGGACCGCCCCGGCCACGACCGCCGCTACTCGCTGAGCAGCGAGAAGATTCGCTCGGAGCTGGGCTGGGAGGCGCAGGTGCGCTTCGCCGAGGGGCTGGAGCGCACCGTCGAGTGGTACCGCGACAACGAGGAATGGTGGAGCCCGATCCGCTCCGGCGAGTATCGGGAGTACTACGAGCGCCAGTACGGCAGGGCGCTCGGCTGATGCCGAGACTGCTAGAGACGAAGCTCGACGGCGTCGTCCTGCTCGAGCCCGAGGTGTACGGCGACGCTCGCGGCTTCATGGTCGAGACCTTCCGGAGCGATGTTTGGGCTGACCTCGGGATCGACATCGATTTCGTGCAGCACAACCACTCGCGCTCGGTGGAGCGGACGCTGCGCGGCATCCACTTCCAGACCGAGCCGGGACAGGCGAAGCTGGTCCGCTGCCCGCGCGGCCGCATCTTCGACGTCGCGGTCGACCTGCGCCGCAACTCGCCGACCTTCGGCCAGTGGGAGGGACACGTCCTCGACGACGAGGCGCACCGCCAGCTCTACGTGCCGGTTGGCTTCGGCCACGGCTTCGCCGTGCTTAGCGACGTCGCCGATGTCGCCTACCTGCTCTCCAGCCTCTACGACCCGGCGACCGAGTCGGGCATCGCCTGGGACGACCCCGACGTGGGCATTGAGTGGCCGGTCTCCGACCCTCTCCTGAGCGAGCGCGACAAAGTCGCCCCCCGTCTCGCCGCGGTCATCCCGACGCTGCCCTTCTAACCGCTGTCCCTTAGCCGCGCCCGAGCATTGTCTTGGCGAGCAGCTCGCGCATGCGAGTGGTGAAGCGCTCGCGCGAGAACTCCTCCGCCCGCGCGATCAGCCCGGCGCGGTCCCACTCGGCGGATGCGACCCGTTCGACCGTGCTGCGCAGGGAGTCGACGGTTGGATCGGCGACGAGGAAGCCGTCGATCCCGTCGCGGACGATGTCGCGCGCACCACCGGCGTTCAGGGCGATTACCGGCGCTCCGGCGGCGAGCGCCTCCACCATCGAGATGCCGAAGTCCTCCTCGCCGACGTGCAGGAACCCGATCGCCTCCCGGTACAGCCTCACCAGCTCCTCTCGCGAGATCCAGCCCCGCAGCTCGACGTTCCCCGGGAGCCGCTCGTGCAGCTCGGCCTCCTGCGGCCCGATCCCGACCATCGTCAGCTGGTGTGGGAGGTTGCGGAACGCCTCCGCGACCAGCAGCGGCCGCTTGTAGGGAACGAGGCGGCCGACCCAGAGGAAGCGCTTGCGAGTGCCATCGGGCCGTGGACGCAGCTCGTTCACCTCCACGGGCGGGTGGACGACGTCGGCGTCGCGGTCGTAGAAGCGGCGTATACGGTCCCGCACCGCGGTCGAGTTGGCGACGAGTCGGTCGGGAAGCTGCGCCGCCGCGCGATCGCGCCGCCGCAGCCGGCCTGAGAGCATCCGGAGGGCGGCGCCGCGCGCCCCGGGAAGCCGCTCGCGCTCCGTCTCGCCCATCCAGGCATAGCGCATCGGCGTGTGGCAATAGCACAGGCACGGGGTGTCCGCCGGGGTGGCCGCGTTCATCGCGCAGGCATGCGAGGAGATCACGACCAGCGAATAGGTGCCGAGGTCAAGCGAACGGAAGTAATGCGGCATGTAGGGGAGGAGGTTGCGCCAGCGGCCGGGATCGTGGTCCTGCTGGCGTAGGCCGGGAAGCCTGGACAGCCTGGACTCCCCGACGATCCGGTCCGCCAAAGTTGGTGGCAGCAGCTCGCGCGCGGCCTGGAAGGTGTGGATGTCCACCCGCCCGGCCTCAGCGAGGACGTCGTTTGCCAGCACCTCGACCACGCGCTCGGAGCCGTGGTAGCCCTGGAACCAATCGTGCACTACCGCCACCGGCCGGCCGGTCCAGGGGGCGCGGTCGCGGCTCATGCGCCGCAGCGTAGAGCAGCGCGCCAACCTCGCGATCTGCCAAGCTCGTGCATTGCGATGGCCTCCAATCCGCCCGCCGTCACGGTGCTCATCGGCGCCTACGACAACGAGCGCACCCTGCCGCGGGCGATTACCTCGATCCTGGAGCAGACCGAGTCGAATCTGGAGCTGATCGTGATCGACGACGGGTCCGGCGATCGTTCGGCCGAGGTGGCGCGGGCGGCGATCGGCTTGGATCCACGGGGGAGGGTGATGCGGCTGGAGCGGAACGTCGGCATCGCGCACTCGCTGAACGAAGGGCTGCGCGCCGGTACCGCGCCGGTTGTGGCGATCCAGGACGCAGACGACTACTCGGCCCCGGAGCGCCTGGCGCGGCAGCTCGCCGCGCTCGCGGCCGATCCGGGCGTCGCGGTGGTGGGCGCCCGCATGCGCGAGGTCGATGCCCGCGGGCGGGAGCTGCGGCCTCGAACCACGTTCACCGCCGGCGATGTCGGCCCCGTGCTGCTGCGCTTCAACCCGATCCCGAACGGCTCGGCCGCCTTCCGCCGGGATGTAGCCCTGGCGCTGGGCGGCTACGACTCGCGCTACCGCTACGCCGCCGAGTACGACCTCTGGCTGCGGATCGTGGAGCGGCACCGCATCGTTGCGCTCGATGAGCAGCTCTGCACCCGGGTCATGGGGGAGGGCAACGTCGCCGCTCGTGCCGAGCGAGCGCAGCTTGCGGAGGGCATCGCGATCCGGGTCCGCGCGCTGCGCCGAAGGCGAACCCCGAGGGGCGCCGGCGGACTGCTACGCCCCGCGCTCTCCTACGCGCTGCCGCTGCCGACGAAGCGGGCGTTGCGTGGATGGCGCGGTCAAGCGCCCTGATGCGGCGCGCCTTCCGCGAGGACGGCCTCATACTGATCCCGCGTCCGGGCCAGGAACTTCTCCACGCTGAGCTTGGCGCGAACCCGCTCCCGGGCAGCGCCGCCGAGACGGGCGCGGGCGGCGGCGTCCGCGGCGAGCCCGGTGAGGAGATCGGACATTGACAGCAGATCGCCGGCGGGAAAGACGGCACCGGCACCCTCGACCGTCTCGGTGTTTCCTGTCCCGTCCGCCACGATGGGGGCCAGGCCGTGCGCCATCGCCTCCAGCAGCGCGAACGACATGCCCTCCCGATGCGACGGGAGCAGAAAGAGGTCGGCGGCCGCGTACAGCTCCTCCATGTCGTCCCGATGACCCAGCGGCCGCACCGCCGCCCCCTCGCGGGCGAAGACCTCCCGTTCCAGCGGACCCTCGCCCGCGATTAACAGCACGACGTCGGCGCCACGAGCCCGGGCGGCCTCGACCGCGGAGATGCCGCCGAGTGGATCCTTGCGCTCCTCGAGCTGCCCGGCGAACAGCACCGCGACCTCGCTCTCGCCGAGTCCCAGCGAGCGCCGGGCCCGAGCTCGCCGCTCGGGATCGGTGGGTGCGGGGAGGGGCACGCCGTTCGGCACCACGACGAGGCGACGACGAAGGCGTGGGGGAAGCACCGCGGCGAGGTCGTCGCGCTCGTCCCCGGCGATGCAGATCGTTCGTGCTGACGCCTCGACCGCCGCTCGTAGCCGGCGGTGGACGAGCCACGCGCTCGCTCCCATCGAGCGCCTCAGGCGGTGCAGGCCGTGGGTGGTGATCAGGAGCGGCCGTCCATCCATGGCGGGCGCGATGAGCATCGCGGCCATGTCCCCGTGGACGTGAACGAGGTCCGCGCCTTGGGCAAGGCGACGGATGCGCCGCCGCCGTGCGGCCACCGAGGGCACGCCGGCCAGCCGAGAGCGGGTGACGCTGAGCGGGACGCGACGGTGACGGTATCCCTCGAGACCTTCGAGCAGGTCGATGTACGTCTCCGCTCCTCCTCCGGAGTGGGGGAGGACGTGCAGGACGGTGCGCATGCAGGGCGAGGCTACTACCGGCGGATGGCTCGGCCGCGAAGGAACACCCTTGCTGCCTCGAGCCGCCGCCACATGATCGCCGTACACAGCGAGAGCTCGATGCCCATCGTCTCGTTGCGACCCACGAGTCGCCGTAGGGAGCGAAGCGCCAGCCAGGCGGCGGGCTCCGGCGGCCGCCCCAGGCGCGCCACCCGCCACACGGCGCGCGCCTTGCTCGCTTCCAGCGTCCCCCCGGCTCTCGCTTCGATCGTCTGGGCGTTGAGCGCGATGCGGCGCACGTGGGTCCCGTAGGAGCGCCGCCCGTGCGCCGCGATCCGTTGGAGGTTCTGCCGTGGCTGCCGCCAGCTCAGCAGGCGCCGAGGGTCCCACTCCTGCATCGCGGCATCGTGGCCTCGTGCCGCGCCGCCGTGCTGCACGTAGTCATAGAGCGGCCTGTCAACATACGCGATCCTGCCGGTGGCGAGGGCGACGGAGGCAATCCAGTGGTCGTGGAAGGCGTCCCCGACCCGAGGAGGGAAGGGAAGCACCAGATCGAGCAACTGCCGCCGGAACAGGGATGCCGCGCCGGTCACAGTGTTGGCGAGCAGCAGCGATGCGAGGTTTGTGTGGTTGTTGCGCCGTCTGTTCCAGAAAGTGTCGGAGACGACGCGGCCCGCCTCGTCGACGATGCGCATGTCGCTGTATGCCAGCTGTGCGCTCCGGCAGGCGACGAGGAGCTCGGCGAGCTTTTCCGGATACCAGCGATCGTCCTGGTCGGCCAGGGCTACGAAAGCGGCGTCCGCCGGCACCATCCTCAGCGCCCGTTCGAAATTGAGGTAGAAGCCGAGCCGCGCGTCGCCTCGGGAGAGCGTGAAGCGCGGCTCGTCCACGATCAGCGCGCGCAGTCGCTCGAAGCGCTCTCCAGAGGAACCGTCGTCACTGATCAGGCAGACCCACGCCTCGTGAGTCTGCTCGCGGATCGAGGCGATCTGCCGTTCGAGCAGTTGCGGGTCTGGGTCGAAGGTGGCCATGCAGATAGCCACCAGCGGGGCCTGAGCGGGCATCGCGCTCAGTAGGCGCCGTCGCCGCGCACGATCGCGGCGGGCGTCCGCAGCAGGATCGCCAGGTCGCCGGTCAGCGAGAGGTTGTCGAGGTAGTCGCGCTCCATCGCCAGCCGCTCCTCGAAGGTGAGGTCGGCGCGGCCGTAGACCTGCATCGGTCCGGTCATTCCCGGCTTCACCGCGAGGCGGATGCGCTGCCGCTCGTCGTACAGCGCCACCACCGCCTCCTCCTCGGGCCGTGGCCCGACCAGCGACATCTCCCCCTTCAGCACGTTGAAGAACTGGGGCAGCTCGTCGAGGCTGAATCGCCGAAGCAGGCGACCGGCGCGCGTGACGCGAGGATCGGCGGCGATCTTGAAGGCCGGCTCGTCGAGCTGGCGCAGGTCGACGAGCCGGTCGAGCTGCTCTTCCGCGCCCCGCACCATGGTGCGGAACTTGACCATCGTGAACGGCTCTCCGTCCTGCCCGGCGCGCCGCTGGCGGAAGAGCGCCGGGCGGCCGGAGTCGACCAGGATGAAGAGCGCGATCGCCAGCAGCAGCGGTGAGAGCAGGACGAGCAGCGTCGCCGAGACGACCACGTCGAGCGCCCGCTTCAGCGCCATCGTCGAGCGCGAGGGGTCGGAGAAGCGGAAGTCCAGCACCGGCAGCT
>DASTHF010000203.1:0-12111 GCA_035605615.1 Solirubrobacterales bacterium | reverse complement strand
GGATCTGCTCTATCCGGCCGACCCGGTTGCCGCCAAGCACGGCGCCAGCGTCGAGGAGGACACCGAGGACCCGCGACAGGCCTATGCCGGCTGGACCCCGCCGACGATGCGCCGTTTCCCCTGGCCGCCCAAACAGCTGCGGTAATCAGCAGCCTCCCGCACCCGCTTTGAATGGGCGGCGGCGGAACGGGTAATCGATCGCCGAAGGACCGGGTCCCAGCGGCTTTCACCGGCTAGGCCGGTTCCCGCTCGGGTGAGAAGACCAACCGCCGCCGGCGCGGCGGCGGCGAGGCGCCCGGGAGAAAACAGAAGAGAAAGGAGGCTTTCGCATGGCTGAGCGAATCGCCGGCAAGAAGATCGCGTTCCTGATGGCGAACGAGGGCGTCGAGCAGGTGGAGCTCCGCAGAGGACGAAGCGGCGGCGTGCTCCGCTAGTGGGGAGCCACGCCGCCGCCTTCCACGCCGGCCGGGGGCGGCGAAGGAGACGGATGGGGAGCGGGCGGCGGCGGCGCGGGTGTGGGAGACGGCGCCGGATGCGGGCTGGGCTTCCGCCCCTTGCCTCCACCGGCTTCCGATTCGCTTTCCGTCGATTCGGGTTTGGTCGATTCCGTCCCGCCAAAGGAGGGCTTCGACGACGCCGACGTGTGGCCGCCGGAGAGGCCCGAGAGGCTCGGCAGTTCGGACGGCACCGGGAAGTCGGGGCAGCTGCCGGCCTGCGCCCGTTCCATGAAGGCACGCCAGATCGGCCCCGCGGTCGGCCCGCCGAAGCCGGTCGATTCCCGCGATTCCGGGTGACCCACCCAGACGGCGGTCGAGTAGAGCGGCGTGTAGCCGACGAACCAGGCGTCGGACAGGCCCTCCGAGGTGCCCGTCTTGCCCGCCTCCGAGGAGCAGCCCATGTAGGTGTAGCCGGCGCCCGTGCCCTGGGTGATCACTCCCTCCAGCAGTTTGGTCACGTCGTAGGCCTGCCCTTCGCTGAGCACGCGCTTCCCCGCCTCCGGGTTGACCTGGTCCACCTTGCCGTTTGGGAATTCGACTTTGCCGACTGCGGTGGCGGTGTGGTGGACGCCGCCGTCGGCGAGCGTGCCGTAGCCGTCGGCCATTTCCAGCGGCGTGACGCCGACCCGCAGACCGCCGATCGCCTCCGCCGGCACCGATTCGAGCGGCGCTTCGATCCCCATTTCGTGCGCGGTCTGGGTGACCTTTTCGGGGCCGACGTCGAGGTCGAGCTGCGCGAAGACGACGTTGACCGAGTTCCAGGTCGCCGAGGCGAGCGACATCGTGCCGCCGCCCGGCTCGGCGTTGTTGACGGTCCAGGTGCTGCCGCCGGGAATGGTGAGCGTCATCGGCGAGGTGCCGTTGTAGTAGGTGCTGTAGGGGTCGATCCCCTGCTTGATCGCCGTCGTCAGCACGTACGTCTTGAACGACGAGCCGGGCTGGCGGTGCGCCTGCCAGGCGTAGTTGAACTGGTTGCCTTCTTCCTGGGTGGAGGCGAGCGCGACGATCTCGCCGGTCTTCGGGTCGATCGAGGCGAGCGCCGCCGCGGGGCCGCCGCCGGAGTAGCAGACCGAGCACGATTCGACCGCTTCCTGCGCGTACTGCTGCAACGTCGGATCGATCGTCGTGTAGGCCTTGAGCCCGCCGTTGCGGACCGTGTTGACGCCGTATTCGTGGATCAGCTGCTGCTCGACGAGGTCGAAGAGCAGCGGGTCGCGGATCATCTGGTACCTGCGGCCGGGGTGCAGGCCGAGGCCGCTGTGGACCGCTTCGCTGTATTCGGCGGGCGTGATGTAGCCCTGTTGCTGCATCGCGTTCAGCACCTCGTCGCGGCGGTCGCGCGCCGCCCGCGGGTCGATGAACGGGTTGTATTCGGAGGGAGCCTGCGGCAGGCCGGCGATCGTCGCCGCCTCGGGCAGGGTCAGTTCGCGGGCCGGCTTGCCGTAGTAGGTCTCAGCCGCCGCCTGCACGCCGACCGCCGTCTCGCCGTTCACCGTTCCATAGGGCGCCGTGTTCAGGTAGGCGGCGAGGATCCATTCCTTCGAGTGGGCTTCCTCCTCCTCTTCGGCCAGGTGGGCTTCGATCAGCTTGCGCTTGATCGTCTCTTCGGGGTGCTCGATGTAGAGGTTGCGGACGAGCTGCTGGGTGATCGTCGAGGCGCCCTGGACCGGCTTGCCCCCGGCCAGCAGGTCCTTCCAGGCCGCCCGGGCGATCCCCGCGAGATCGACGCCGCCGTGGTGGTAGAAGTTCTTGTCCTCGATCGCCACGGTCGCCTGCTTGAGGTCGAGCGGCATCGCCCGCGAGGGGATCGGCTGGCGGATGTTGCTGGAGCGGATGAAGCCGAGCAGGCTGCCATCGGAGGCGTAGATCGCCGAGGAGCGTCCCTTCTCCACCGGCTTCAGGCTGGAGAGCGGCGGCGCCGACTCGTATATGTGGATCGCCCAGCCGGCCGCGATCCCGCCGGCCACGGCGAGCAGCGCCGCGACGGCGCCGAGCAGGAGCAGGACCTTCCTCTTGAGCGGGCGCCGGTGCCGGAGCCGCCTGCGATTCCGCGCTGTCATCAGGAGGAGGATTGCATCCGGGCGGCTCCGTTCCTGCATTCGGCGACGCCCACGGCGGCTATCGCCGGTAGCGCATCCTGCCGCCGAGCAGCGCCGTCACGGTGGCGAAGCGGAAGCCGCGGGCGCGCAGGCCGCGGATGACGCCCGCCAGCGCGCGAACCGTCTGCGGGTGGTGGCCACCGTCGTGCATGAGGATGATCGAGCCGGGCCCGGCGAAGCCGACCGCGCTGACGCGGATCGCCGCTGCGCCGGGGTGGTGGTCGTCGTGGGTGTCGAGGCTCCAGAGCACCGTCTCCAGGTGGGCGTGCCGAGCGGCCGCTTCCGTGCTCGCATCGAGCAGCCCGTAGGGCGGGCGGAACAGGCACGGCTCGAAGCCGGTGGCGGCGCGGATGCGGCGGTCGGTGGCGGCGAGCTCGCCGTAGCCCGGATCCCGCGGGTGGTCGAAGGAGTGGTTGCCGATCTCGTCGCCGGCGGCGAGGATTCGACGCATCAGGGCTTCGCGGCCGTGGACGTGACGGCCCTCCTCGAAGAAGGTCGCGCGGGCGTTGAGACGCTCGAGCGTGGCGAGGATCGGCGGCGTCTGGGTGAGGCTGGGACCGTCGTCGAAGGTGAGCGCGACCTCATCGTGCGAGCCTGGCCCTTGGGTGACGACGGCGCCGGGCCGCGAGGTGCAGCCGATAGGGACGCGGCCGGCGCCGACCGAGGTACCCCCGTTGGAGCGCGCAGGCCGGGCGCTGGAGCCGGCGGTCTTCGCCCTGTGGGAGCGCGTCGGGGCACTCGCCGGAGCCGCCTCGTCGATCCACGACAGGCCGCCGACCAGCAGGATCGATCCGACGGCGGCCAGCCACCCTCGAAACGACCTATGTCTCGCACCAGCGCCGATTGCGGTCCTCCGGCTTCGCCGGGTAGCTTGAATACCCCATTGCGGGGATTGCAGGCATCGCCGAAGAGGAGAGGGGAGACCGATGACCGAGCTGACCGAGAAGCAGGCTGAGCTGTGCGAGCGGAGCCGGACCGACTACTCCGACCTGCGCGCGCTGTTCGTCAACTGCACGCTGAAGCGCAGCCCCGAGGTATCGAACACGCAGGGGCTGATGGACATCTCGATGGAGATCATGCGCCGCAACGGCGTCGGGGTCGAGGGCGTCCGCGCGATCGACCACGAGATCGCCACCGGCGTCTGGCCCGACATGACCGAGCACGGCTGGGAGAGCGACGAGTGGCCGGCGATCTTCGAGCGGGTGATGGCGGCGGACATCCTCGTCCTCGGGACGCCGATCTGGCTTGGCGAGAAGTCCTCCGTCGCCACGCACGTGATCGAGCGCCTCTACGGCAACTCTTCGCTGCTCAACGAGGCCGGCCAGTACGCCTACTACGGCAAGGTCGGCGGCTGCCTGGTGACCGGCAACGAGGACGGCATCAAGCACTGCTCGATGAACGTCCTCTACTCGCTCCAGCACCTCGGCTACACGATCCCGCCGCAGGCCGACGCCGGCTGGATCGGCGAGGCGGGCCCGGG
Source organism: Solirubrobacterales bacterium (assembly GCA_035605615.1). Taxonomy (GTDB): domain Bacteria; phylum Actinomycetota; class Thermoleophilia; order Solirubrobacterales; family 70-9; genus VRUE01. Next base: position 8,035 of record DASTHF010000203.1, on the reverse strand, counting down.
GCCCTCATACCTCGACGAGGGCTCGGGCGGCCCGGAGAACGACTTCACCAACCGCAACACCACCTTCGCCACCTGGAACATGCTGCACCTGGCGCGGATGCTGAAGGACGCCGGCGGCATCCCGGCGCACGGCAACCAGCGCACCATGTGGGATGCCGGCTGCCGCTTCGACTTCCCGAATCCCGAGCACAGATAGACGGCCTAACCCGCGTCGTCTAAATACGTCCGCAAGCGGGCCGCCCACCTCGCTCAGGAAGCCGGGCGCTTGGCGAGCACGTCGCCCACGCGGACGGTGCCGCCGGCGATCACCCTGGCGTTGACCCCGCGCAGGTTCAGTTCGCGGCCGACGGCCGAGTTGATGAAGCGCTGGGCGTCGGCGCCGAACCGCCGCGCGAACTTGCCGCAGCCGGTGTGGGGCTGGTCGGTTATCTCGATCAGGGCCGCGCCGATCTCCAGCTGCGTGCCGGGCGGCAGGTTGCCGTAGCTGAGGTCGAGGTCGACGAAGAGCTGGTCGCCGGCGAGTCCGCGGCGGTCCGGATGTCCGGCTACCAGCGCGGCGACGCGCGCGTTCATCAGGGTGAGCTGCATGTCGGGATGAGCCGAGCCGTCCTCGGTTCGCTTACTGCCGCGGCTGCGCCAGCAGTCGCCGACCAGCCCCTCGACGACGTCGAGCGTGGCTTCCTCCAGCACCTCGCGCTCTTCCACGGCGGGGCGCCGAACGATCAGCTCGATCGCGCCAAGGTCGCGCGGCGAGCGCCGGATCTCCTCGAGGCCGGCTTCCAGCACGGCAAGCGTTCGGTGCTCCACGCGCGAAGCATTCCAAACCGGGAGGAACGCTTTTCCGCAGATTGCGGGAAGAGCGGTGTGCAGCCCCTTCCGCTTTGCCCCGAGAGGCGCTAGGTTCGCCCTGCGACCGGCAGAGAGAGGAGACGCGGAAGCCAAGCGGATCCGATCTCGAAGGTGGCGCAACGAGCTTCTAAGCGCGAAGGCTACGCGCGAGGCAGGCCACGAGCGTCATCACCGGTCGCGTTTCGTGTCCCACTTCCGCTTGGCTGGACGTCCGGCCCACTCCTTACCTTGCAGGCGACTCGGGGGATCCTGCCCCTCCCGGGTCGGCGACCGGGGCGCACCCTCTGGGAGCCGGGCGTCGTCGGATGGCCCCGTGGAGAACCGCCGCGACTAGCCCGCCCGCTCCCGCTGAAGCTCAGCTGGACTCGTCGTCAAGCGATTCGAGGAGCTGCGCGTCGGCGAGATCCTGGGGGCGCCCGGATGCGCGCTTCATCTTCAACAGGTCTTGGCGGTGCGCGATCGGCACGGTCAAATCCCCGAGGGGCGTCTCGTGGGCCCGTGAGCGAACTTCCTCGAACGAGCCGAGATGGGCAGGAATAGTGACGACGTCAAGCGGACCGTGGTCGGTGATCAGGTGCCACTGGTCGCTCGAGCCGAGCAGCGAAGCGCCGGGCGTCGAGCTGGAGCGCTGCCCATCGGGACCGAGGATGCGCGCGTCTACCTCGGACAGCGCCCCTGCCAGTCGCTCGAGGTTCTCGGCTGAGGTGGCGATGGCGATATCAAGGTCCTGGGTCAGCCGCTGGCCGCCGTGCGCCTGGATCGCGATCCCCCCAATCGTCACGTAGTCCACCCCATGGCGCGCCAGGGCGGCGAACAGCTCCCGCGCGTCGAACCGGGTCGCTCCGCTCACGGGCTGGTCATGAGGGCCGTTCGCCGGAACTGGTGACAGCGGCGAGGCCGGCCCGGAGCTCAACCGCAACCGCGTTCCAGCTGAGCGCCACCTCCAGGCGCTCGGACATCGGTCGTCGGCGGGCCGCCAAGACCGCCCTGCGGCTGCCGTTGGGGTTCCGCACCACGTCCTGGGACGGATTTGAGCCTCCGCCCGCTCCATTGGCCAAACCCATCGGATTAGCGTAACGGCCCGGCCATGTTCGGCCGTTATCTATGCGAGCTCTGGCTGACCTGGGTGGTAACCAGCGCCTTCGGGGCGCCGGAGCCGACCTGGGCCGCCTTCACCGCGAAGCGCAGCTTGCCCTTGCGCAGGTGCGAGACCTTGAGCACGACGAAGGTCGAGCTGGTCGTCGTCCTCACCTTCAGCCTGCTCGGCCGGCGGTGGCGCGCCGAGGCGGTGGCAAGCGTTTCGCCACCGCCGACGATCCTCAGCCCGACGAGCTTGAACCTGTCGAGCGGGCTCGCCCAGGTGAGCGTTATCTGGACCGCTTTGGCGGTAGCGCGAACCGCGACGCTGTGCGACTTGCTCTGCCCCTGCCCGAGCAGGTCGGTGAACTGGCGCGGCGGCGTCTGGCAGGTGAGCGCGGCGGCGATCCTGTTCATCACCGCCTGCAGCTGGCTCGAGTCTTCGAGCGGGAAGTAACGGCCGCCGGTGTCGGCGGCGATCTTCTGCAGGCGCGCCTGGTCTTCGGTCGAAGCCAGCCCCGAGCTGAAGCCGATCACGTAGGTCGGCACTTTGTGCGCCAGGTGGCCTTCGTTGTAGGTGCCGACGTTGTGGCCGCCGTCGGTGAGGAAGATGCGGGCGTCGGCGTTGGGGTTGTCGGCGTCGGACTGGGCGAAGGCGGCGTTGTAGTCGGTGGCGCCGTTGTCGGCCTGGATCTTCTGGTCGAGCGCCGCCTTCATCGCCGCCGCGTTCGACCCCACCGGCTCGGGGCCGAACACCGTGTCGGCGGCCGGCTGTTCGAACAGTTCGGAGCCGAACTCGACGGCGCCGAGGTCAGTCGCCGGACTCAGCGTGTTGATCAGCAGGTCGAGCGCCTGTACGCGGAGGCGGTTTTCGTCGGTGAACGCCATCGAGCCGGAGTCGTCGACGATCGCCTCGATGTCCGTGGCACGCGCGCATGGGGCCATAGGAGGAGCTATCGAGGCTGCGGCGCCAGGGGCGCCGATCAGGCCCATGGCGACCAGCGCCAGCGCCCCGGTCAACAGCAGCTTCCCGACTCGCCTCATCCTCGACACCTCCAGCTCGGGTCCAGTGCGTTAGGCCACCCTAACAAGGCAACGGGGAGAGCGCTCGTATCCTCTCTGCGATGAGGCGGGCGGAGGCGCCTACGCGAATCGACGGGTACGCGCCGATCGGGGACTACGCCGCGATCGGCGACGGTCGCACGGTCGCGCTCGTCGCCCGCGACGGCGCCGTCGACTGGCTACCGCTCCCGGACCTCGACTCGCCGAGCGTCTTCGCGGCGGTGCTGGACGCGGAGCGCGGCGGCCGCTTCGAACTGACGCCGGAGGAGCCCTTCGAGGTCGAGCGGCGCTACCTGCCCGGCACCAACGTGCTCGAGACGACCTTCCGCACCGCCGGCGGCGCCGTCCGCGTCACCGATGCGCTGACCCTCCCCGACGCCCCGCTCGGCCCGCTGCGCGAGCTGACCCGCCGCGTCGAGGGCCTCTCGGGACGGATGGCGCTGCGCTGGCGGGTCGAGCCACGCTTCCACTACGGTGCCGGGCCGTCGCGGCTGGGCCTTCGCGACGGCATCCCGATCGCCTCCGTGAACGGCACCGCGATCGCGATCCGCTGCTTCGAGGCGGGCGAGCCCGAGGTGCTCGCCGACTCGATCGGCGCCCGCTTCGAGGCGGTCGAGGGTAGCCGCGCAATGCTCGCGCTCTGCGCCGCCCACCAGGAGCCGCTCGTCTTCCCGGCCCGCGACGAGCTCGAGGAACGGCTGGAGCGGACGGTCGACACCTGGCGGAATTGGACCGATCGGCGCAGCTACGACGGCCCCTGGCGCGACGAGGTGATGCGCAGCATCCTCGCCCTGAAGCTGCTCGTCTTCGCGCCCTCCGGCGCGGTGGCGGCGGCGGCGACCACCTCCCTCCCCGAGGAGATCGGCGGCGAGCGCAACTGGGACTACCGCTTCTCATGGGTGCGCGACGCCGCCTTCACGCTCGACGCCCTGCTCGAGCTCGACTGCTCCGAGGAGGCGCACGCCTACTTCTGGTGGGTGATGCACGCCTCGCAGATCACCCACCCGGACCTCCAGGTCCTCTACCGGCTCGACGGCGGCCACCACGCCGAAGAGGTCGAGCACCCGGAGCTGGCCGGCTACCGCGGCTCGCGCCCGGTCCGCACCGGCAACGCGGCGGTCGATCAGCTCCAGCTCGACACCTTCGGCGAGCTGATGCAGACGGCCTGGCTCTACGCCAGGGACGGCAACCGCATCGACCGCGACCTCGGCGCCAGGCTGGCCGAGATCGCCGACCACGTCTGCGAGATCTGGCGCAAGCCCGACTCGGGGATCTGGGAGGTGCGCAGCGATCCGCGCGACTTCACGCAGTCGAAGATGATGTGCGCGATCGCGCTCGACCGGGCGCTGGCGCTGGCGCGGCGCGGCTGCATCCCCCACAAGCACACCGCGCGCTGGAAGCGCGAGCAGAAGGCGATCCGCGATTTCGTCGACAGCCGTTGCTGGTCGGAGGAGAAGCGCAGCTACGTCCGCTTCGCCGGCGACGACGAGCTCGACGCGAGCATCCTGCTCGGCGCCCTCTTCGGCTTCGGCGACCCGCGCTCCGCCCGCTGGGTCGGTACGGTCGAAGCGGTGCGGCGCGAGCTCACCCACGGCCCCTTCGTAACCCGCTACCCAGGTGAGGACGGGCTGCGCGGCCAGGAGGGCGCCTTCCTCTGCTGCTCGTTCTGGCTCGCCGAGGCGCTGGCGCGGACCGGCCGGGTCGACGAAGCCGTCTCCCTGATGGACGACCTGGTCGGGCTCGCCAACGACGTCGGCCTCTATGCCGAGGAGGTCGACCGCGAGACCGGCGAGCCGCTGGGCAACGTGCCGCAGGGGCTCTCGCACCTCTCGCTGATCAGCGCCGCGCGGGCGATCGGAAGGGAGATGAGCCGGTGAGCGCTGTCGGGTTTTACCCCGCTACAGGGGGGCGGAAGTCGAAAGCGGTAGAACGTCGATGAGCGTTTGGGGGGCGATCGCGGGAGGCGCCGTCGGCACCGTGGTGCTGACCACCCTGCTGCGCGGCGCCAGCGAAGCGGGCTTCACCCGCATGGACCTGCCTTTCCTGCTCGGCACCGCCTTCACCGGTAACCGCACCCGCGCCAAGGCGCTTGGCTACGCGCTGCACTTCGTCGCCGGGCTCGGCTTCGCGCTCGGCTACTACCTGATCTTCGCCGCGATCCACGAGAGCGGCTGGCTGATCGGGGCCGTCTTCGGCCTCATCCACGCCCTCTTCGCCGGCACGGCGCTGGTCAACATCCTGCTGCCCCTCGTCCATCCCCGCATGGCGACGCCGCTCACCGCGGCGCCCGAGGTCGCGCTGCTCGAGTCGCCCGGCTTCATGATGCGCAATTACGGGCTCGGCACGCCGCTCGTCACCCTCGCCGCCCACATCGTCTTCGGGGCGATCGTCGGCGGCTTCGCCTCGCTCGGCTGAGCGACCGCCACCCAATCGAGGTGAAACACGTTTTCCCACGCATGCATGGAGAACGTGTTTCACCTACCGGAGCGGGCATCTAGGATCAGGGCGATGGAGATCCTGGTCGTCGAGGACGAAGAGGCGATCGCCGACTTCGTCGCGCGCGGGCTCGAGGCCGAGGGCTACACCGTGCGCACCGCAGCCGACGGCGTCGAGGGCGAGCGGCTGGCGCTGGAGGGGGGCGTCGACCTGGTCATCCTCGACCGCATGCTGCCCGGCCGCGACGGCATGGAGGTCCTGGCGGCGATCCGCCGCGCCAAGCCGCCGCTGCCGGTGATCGTGCTGAGCGCGAAGGGGGAGGTCGGCGACCGCGTCGAGGGGCTCGACAGCGGCGCCACCGACTACATGGCGAAGCCCTTCTCCTTCGAGGAGCTGGCGGCGCGGGTGCGGACGCACCTGCGCCAGGCCGACGGCGACTCGGCGACGACGCTGGAGGCGGCGGGCGTGCGGCTCGACCTGCTGACGCGCCGCGCCGAGCGGGGCGATCTCTCGGTGCGGCTGCCCGAGCGCGAGGCGGAGCTGCTCGCCTACCTGATGCGCCATGCCGGCCGCGTCTGCACCCACGCCGAGATCCTCTCCTCGGTCTGGGGATACGACCACGACCCGGGAACCAACGTCGTCCACGTCTACATCGGCTACCTGCGCCGGCGCCTCGCTCTGCCGGACTCCCCGGCGCCGATCGAGACCGTGCGCTCGGTCGGCTACCGGCTGGCAGAGCCGGGATGAGAGGGGCCTGGGGGCGCCTCGGCCTGCGCGGCCGGCTGGCGCTCTCCATCGCGGCGATCGTCCTCGCCGCCTTCGCGATCGTGTTCGTCGCCGTGCGCGGCGAGATGAGCGGCGAGTCGGCGCTGATCAAGCGGGAAGAGACGCGTGAGGCACACGGTAGGGCGCCGGCCGGGCGCCCCGGCGGCGGGCGGCGCTCCGACCGCGGCGAGACATCGCCGCTCTCGCCGGTCGAGAAGGCGCAGGCGGAAGTCGAGCGGACCTTCGCGATCGCCGGCGCAGCGGCGCTGGTCGCGGCGCTGCTGGCCGGCTACCTGCTCGCCGCTCGCACGGCGGCGCCGCTGCGCCGTATGGCGTCGACCGCGGCCGCCGTCGACGCCGGCGACCTCGACCCGCGGATCGGCCCGCAGCAGGGGGTGGCGGTCGAGGTGCGCACCCTCGCCGAGGCCTTCGACCACATGCTCGACCGCCTCGACGCCGCCTTCTCGCGCCAGCGCCAGTTCGTCTCCGACGCCTCGCACGAGCTGCGCACGCCGCTCACCGCGATCCGCGGCCAGCTCGAGGTGCTGGCCGCGCAGAGCCGGCCGTCCCCCGCCGAAGTGCGCCGTGTCGAGGGCGTCGTGCTGACCGAGATGAAGCGGATCGAACGCCTCGTCGACGACCTCTTGACGCTCGCCCGGCTCGACGAGGGGGCGCCGCTGCAGCGCCGCCGCATCGCCCTCGCCCCCTACCTGCGGCGGCTCGCCCGGGAGCCCTCGCTGGGCGACGTCGCCGTGGGCGAGCTGCCGGACGGCGCGCTGCGCGCCGACCCCGACCGGCTCACCCAGGTGATCCGCAACCTGCTCGCCAACGCCCGCCGTCACGCCGGTCCGGCGGGACGGGTCGAGGTCTCGGCGGCGGCGCGCGACTCGCGGCTGACGATCCGCATCGACGACGACGGGCCGGGTATCCCGGCGACGGAGCGGGAGCGGGTCTTCGACCGCTTCCACCGCAGCGAGGCAGCCCGGGATCGCGACTCCGGCGGCAGCGGCCTCGGCCTGGCGATCGCCCGCTCGATCGTCGAGCTGCATGGTGGGCGGATCTGGGTCGAGCGCTCGCCGCTGGGCGGGGCGCGGGTCGCCTTCGAGCTGGGCGGCTTCGAGCCCGGGAGGGCTCAGGCCGGCACGGCGTAGATCTGGCCGTCCGCTTCGACGACCTTCTTCGGCGCCAGGCCTTCCGGCGCCGGGCCGCCGATCACTTCTCCTGTTTCGGCGCTGTACTGGGCACCGTGGCAGGGACAGACGATCGTGCCGTTTTCGTAGCCGACCGTGCAGCCGGCGTGCGTGCAGACGGCGCTGTAGGCCTTGAGGTCGCCGTTCGACTCGCGGATCAGGATGTCCGGGGAGCCGTCCGCCGGATCGCCGTAGGTGGCCGCCGAGCCGCGCGGCAGGCGCTTGCCGGGGCCCAGCTTGACGGCGCCATGGGGCACGCCCTTGGCGCCCTTCGTCGCGGTCCCGCCGCCGCCAGCCGCCCCCTGACCGCCGCCGCCCGGGGGGGTCGAGCCCCCGCCGGACGGCACGCTCGCGGCCAGGCTCTTCGGTGCCGAGTAGGGGCCTTTCGCCAGCGCCGCGACGCCGGCGACGGCGACCGCCATCGCCCCGAACTCGGCGAGCAGGGCGCGGCGCGTGGAGGCCGGCTCGGCGTCGACCCCGCCGGGCTCTTCGAGCGGCTGCAGGCGCACCCGCCGCGCCAGCGCCGCCGAGTGCCGCTCGAGCACGTTGTCGAGGGCGGGCTGACCGGCCGAGCCGGCGAGCGCAAAGGGCAGCCAGGCGAAGGTGAAGACCAGGTCGGGGCCGAGGAAGTAGGGGGTCGTGTGCCAGCTCGCGGT
>DASTHF010000192.1:0-2109 GCA_035605615.1 Solirubrobacterales bacterium | reverse complement strand
AGCGAGAGCGGCACCGCTTCGCCGAGCCCGACCAGGCCCGTGTCCGAGCGCAGCCGCAAGAGGACCATCTCGCGGCGGTCGAGCCGCCCGCGCGCCGTCACGTAGGGCTTGCGGAAGGGCAGCGCGTAGGGGATGACCTCCACCGAGGAGATGCGCATGGCGAAAGCTTTTCACTTCCGACCGGGCCGGACCCCACGGCGGCTCGAGTAGACTGCCTGCCGATGGCGGGGGGAGCAGAGACTGCGGCGACGACCGGCGAGGGCTACGCGGTCGCCAACCTCGACGACCTTGGCCAGGGCCCCGGCTTTCGCAAGGTCCGCAAGGCGCTGGGCGTCACCGCCTTCGGCGTCAACGCGATCGTGCTGCCGCCGGGCTACGAGACCGGCCGCCATTACCACGAGGAGCAGGAGGAGCTCTACTTCGTGCACCGCGGCCGCATCGCGATCGAGTTCGGCGACGGCACGAGCCACGAGCTGGAGGCGGGCGGCCTGGCCTGGGTCGACGCGCCGACGGTGCGCCGGCTGCGCAACCTCAGCGACTCCGAGGAGGCCGTCTACGTGATCGTCGGCGGCAAGGACGGCTATGTAGGCCGCGACGGCCGCCTCCCAGAGGGCGAAACAAGCCGCCTCGGCACCTGAGGGCCTGAGACCGGCGCATCTCGGAGTCCTCGGTCGCTCGCGTGCAGAAGCACGCCACGCTCCCTGCGTCCACCGACCTGCTTGGTCTCAGACCCTCAGAACTCGGTGTCGATCCAGGGCATCATCTTGCGAAGGTCGCCTCCGACCTCCTCGATCTGATGCCCCGAGGCCTCTTTGCGCATGCGGTCGAAGCTCTCGCCGCCGGCCCGGTTCTCGGCGATCCACTCCCTGGCGAACTCGCCCGACTGGATCTCGGCCAGGATCTGCTTCATCGCCGCCCGCGACTCCTCGCCGATCACGCGCTTGCCGCGCGTCATGTCGCCGTACTCGGCGGTGTTGGAGATCGAGTAGCGCATCCCCTGGATCCCCTTCTCGTACATCAGGTCGGCGATCAGCTTCAGCTCGTGCAGGCACTCGAAATAGGCGAGGCGCGGGTCGTAGCCCGCTTCGACCAGCGTCTCGAAGCCGGCCCGGACCAGCTCGGAGGCGCCGCCGCAGAGGACCGACTGCTCGCCGAAGAGGTCGGTCTCGCACTCGTCTTTGAAGGTCGTCTCGATCACCGCGGCGCGGGTGCCGCCGATCCCGGCGGCGTAGGCGAGGACGAGGTCGTGGGCCTCGCCGGTCGCGTCCTGGTGGACGGCCATCAGGCAGGGGACGCCGCGCCCTTCCTCGTACTGGCGGCGGACCAGGTGGCCGGGCCCCTTGGGGGCGACCATGCCGACGTCGACGCCGGGCGGCGGCAAGATCTGCTCGAAGTGGATCGCGAAGCCGTGCGCGAAGAGGAGCAGGTTGCCGGCGGCGATCCCGTCGGCGATCTCGGCCTCCCAGACCTCGGCCTGCTTCTCGTCGGGCAGCAACACCATGACGACGTCGCCGCGGCTCGCCGCGTCGGCGATGTCCAGCACCTCCAGCCCGGCCTCCGCCGCCTTGGCGCGGCTGGACGAGTCGGGGCGCAGGCCGACGACGACCTCGACCCCCGAGTCCTTCAGGTTGAGCGCATGGGCGTGGCCCTGGGAGCCGTAGCCGAGGATGGCCACGGTCCTGCCCTGCAGCTTGGAGAGGTCGGCGTCTTTCTCGTAATAAATGTCGTCGGTCTTCATGGGCGGCAGGCTAACGGAGCGCCCGCCTCATGAGCTTTCCCGACGGGGTGCGCGGCAGCGCCGAGGCCAGCTCGACGCGCTTCGGCACCTTGAAGCCGGCCAGCGACTCGGCGCAGTGGCGGCGCAGCTCGTCCGGCGTCGCCGACGAGCCGTCCGCGAGCACCACGACGGCGGTCACCGCCTGCTGCCACTCCGGGTCGTCGCGGCCGACCACTGCCGCGTCGGCGACCTCAGGGTGGCGCAGCAGCACCTCCTCGACCTCGGCCGGGATCACGTTCTCGCCGCCACTGACGATCATGTCGTCGATCCGGTCCTCGACGTAGAGAAAGCCCTCCTCGTCGATTCGCCCGAGGTCGCCGGTGTGGAGCCAG
>DASTHF010000182.1:0-3377 GCA_035605615.1 Solirubrobacterales bacterium | reverse complement strand
ATAGCGGGGTGAAATCCGGCAGCGTTCATCGTGCCGCCCTCCGGAGGAGGTCGGCATGGGGGTCGGCGCCGTTGAGGGTCGCCGCCAGCCGCTCGACCGCCTCGCGCTGCTCCTTGCTCAGCTTCTTCGGCATCTCGATCTCGAGCCGGTAGCGGATGTCGCCGCGGCCCTTGCCGCGCGGTTTCGGCGCCCCCTCGCCGCGCAGTCGCTGGACCGTGCCGTGCCGGGTGCCCTGCGGGACCTTGATCTTCTTGGTGCCGTTCAGCGTCGGCACCTCGATCGTCGCGCCCCGCAGCGCCTCGGCAATGGTGATCGGCACCGTCACCTCGAGGTTGCCGTCGTCGAGCCGCTTGAAGACAGAGGAGGAGGCGACGCGGGTGGTCACGTAAAGGTCGCCGGGCGGGCCGCCGCGCTGCCCCGGCTCCCCTTTGCCGGCCAGCCGGATCCGCGTCCCCTCCTTGACCCCGGCCGGGATCCTCACCGAGTAGCGCTTGCCTTCCGCCCCCGGGACTTTCATCTGCGTGCCGTCGATCGCCTGGTCGAAGCTCAGCCGTACCTCGGTCTCGAGATCGCGGCCGCGCTGTTGCTGGGGCTGCCAGCGGCCGCCGCCGGTGAAGATCGAGAAGATGTCGCTGAGGTCGCCGAGATCGACGAAGCTGCCGCCCCCGGCCGGCCCCGCCGTGAACGGGCCGTGGGCGCGGCCGCCGAAGCCGCCGAAGGCGCCCCCTTGGTCGTACTCCTTGCGCTTCTCGGGGTCCGAGAGCGTGTCGTAGGCGCCCTGGACCTCCTTGAACCTCTCCTCCGCCTTCGGGTCGTCGGGATTGCGGTCGGGATGGTATTTGCGCGCCAGCCTCCGGTACGCCTTCTTGATCTCCTCGGCGGACGCCTTCTTGGAGACCCCCAGGACTTTGTAGAGGTCCTCGGCCAACGGGTCCTACTCCGCGACCACGACGCGGGCCGGCCGGATCAACTGCTCGCCGAGCCGGTAGCCCTTCTGCAGCACCTCGACGACGGTCCCGGCCTCCGTCCCGTCCGCCTTCACGGTCGAAAGCGCCTCATGCGCATGGGGATCGAATCTCTCCCCCTTCGGATCGACCACCTCGACCCCCTGCCTCTGGAGCGTCTCCCTCAAACCACGAAAGACCAGCAGCACCCCATGCGCCAGCCCGTCCTCCGAATCGCCCTCCGGGTCCAACCCCGCCGCCTCGATCGCCCGCTCCAAATCGTCCAGCACGGGCACCACGTCCCTAGCCAGCTCCCCCTTCCCCCTCCCGAGCGCAGCCTGCGTCTCGGCAGCCATCCGCTTCCGGTAATTCTCAAAATCGGCCTTGGTCCTTTTCGCGAGTTCGAGGTACTCGTCCCGCTCGCGCTTGGTGCCCTCCAGAAGCGCCTCGAAGTCCGCCTCAACCTCCTCCGCATCTCCCGCGGGTGGCGGCGTAGGGGGAACCGCCCCCGAGGAAGCTTCAGCTACCGCAGGGGGCGGTGGGTTCCCTGCGGCGACAGGACCCGCGGGCCCCTCGCCAGGAGCCATCTCCGCCAGCGGCGCCCCCACCGGCACCTCGTCGTCGACCTCGACCAGCAGCTTGGTGATGGTGCCGTCGGCCGGCGCCGGCACCTCCGCGTCGACCTTGTCGGTCGACACCTCGACGACCGTATCCCCCTCCTTGACGAAGTCGCCGACCGCCACGTGCCACTCGAGCACGATCCCCTCGGTGACCGACTCGCCCATCTCGGGCATCTGGATCTGCACGGTCGCCGTCTCGGCCATTGCAGGGTGAGTCTAGAAAATGGGCGGCTCGGCCCTCGGTGGGTAGTCTGGGAGGAGATGAACTACTTCATCACCGGCGCCACCGGGTTCATCGGCCGCAACCTCGTCGAGTGCCTGCTGCGCCGCGAGGGCACCGTCTACGCGCTCGTGCGGGCCGGCTCCCGGGGGCGGCTGGAGCAGCTGCGCACCTCCTGGGGGGCGGACGGGGCGCGGGTCGTGCCGGTCTCCGGCGACCTCACCCAGCCGGGCCTGGGCATCTCCGAGGAGGACCTGCTGACGCTGCGCGGCGGCGTCGACCACTTCTTCCACCTCGCCGCGATCTACGACATGGCCGCCGGCGCCGAGGCACAGCAGATCGCCAACGTCGAGGGCACGCGGCACGCCGTCGAGCTGGCGCAGACGATCGAGGCGGGCCGTTTCCACCACGTCAGCTCGATCGCCGTCGCCGGCCTCTACCGGGGCCTGTGGCGCGAGGACATGTTCGAGCAGGCCGAGGGACTCGGCGTCCATCCCTACTTCCGCACCAAGCACCAGGCGGAGCGGGTGGTGCGCGAGGAATGCGACCGTCCCTGGCGCGTCTACCGACCGGGGATCGTCGTCGGCGACTCGCGGACGGGCGAGATCGACAAGATCGACGGTCCCTACTACTTATTCAAGCTCCTGCAGCGGGCGCGGCGGCTGATGCCGGGCTGGCTGCCGACGGTCGGCATCGAGGGGGGCGAGATCAACATCGTCCCGGTCGACTTCGTCGCCGCGGCCATCGACCACATCGCCCACGAGCCCGACCTCGACGGACAGGCCTTCCACCTCACCGATCCCAACCCGAAGACGCTGGGCGAGGCGGTCAACCTCTTCGCCCGCGCCGCCGACGCGCCGCAGGCGGCGGTGCGGCTGGAGCCCAGCGTCACCGAGCCGGCGACGAGCCTGGTGCGGACCGGGCTGAAGCTGTTCCCTCCCGCGAAGCGGGCCGGCGAGATGGCGCTGCGGCGGCTCGGCATCCCCCCCGCCGCCCTCGCCTACGTCGACTTCCCCACCAGCTTCGACTCGAGCCGGGCGCAGGCCGCGCTCGCGGGTTCCGGCATCGAAGTGCCGCCGCTCGAGTCCTACGCCGACCGGCTCTGGGACTACTGGGAGCGCAACCTCGACCCGGCGCTGTTCCGCGACCGCACCCTCTCCGCGGCGGTGCGCGGCAAGGTGGTGCTGATCACCGGCGGTTCGTCGGGGATCGGGCGGGCGACCGCTGTCAAGCTGGCCGACGCGGGGGCAACGGTGCTGCTGGTGGCGCGCTCGCTCGACAGGCTGGAGAAGACGAAGACCGAGATCGAGGCGGCGGGCGGGGTCGCCCACATCCACCGCTGCGACATGTCCGACGTCGAGGAGGTGGCACGGATGGCGGAGGAGGTGCTCGCCTACCACGGCCACGTCGACATCCTCGTCAACAACGCGGGGCGCTCGATCCGCCGCTCGGTCGAGCTCTCCTACGACCGCTTCCACGACTACGAGCGGACGATCCAGCTCAACTACCTCGGCGCGTTGCGCCTGATCCTCGCGCTGCTGCCGACGATGCGTGCGCGCAAGTCGGGTCACATCATCAACATCAGCTCGATCG
>DASTHF010000178.1:0-21724 GCA_035605615.1 Solirubrobacterales bacterium | reverse complement strand
GACGCGCTCTGGATCGCCTCGGCGATGACCGACGAGGACGTCGCCGTCTCCGAAGAGCGCGGCGGCGGCCCGGTCGAGATCTCGATCGACGGCATCGACTACCAGGTGCTGCTGGTGGGCAGCGACGCCGAGGCCTACGACCGCTTCTACAACGTGATCGCCAACCCGATCCTCTGGTTCATCCAGCACTACCTCTGGGACCTCTCCAACGCACCCGACATCCGCCGGCAGGAGCTCGACGCCTGGGACTACGGCTACCAGGCGGTCAACCGCGACATCGCCGAGGCGGTGCTGCGCCAGATCGAGGGGCGCCAGCAGCCGCTGGTGATGCTCCACGACTACCACCTCTACACGGCGCCGGCGATGATCCGCGCCGAGCGGCCGGACGCCTTCCTCCACCACTTCGTCCACATCCCCTGGTCGCAGCCGGACAGCTGGCGGATCCTGCCGGGCCGCATCCGCGAGGCGATCTTCCGCGGCATGCTCTGCAACGACATCATCGGCTTCCACACTCACTACTACGGCATCAACTTCCTGCGCTGCTGCGACGAGCTGCTGGAGGCCGAGGTCGACTACGAGCGCGGCGTGGTCCACCATGAGCGCGGCCGCACGCTGGCCCGCGCCTACCCGCTCTCGATCGACGCCGAGCGGCTGCGGCGCGCCGCCGAGTCTCCCGAGGTCGCGGCGGCCGAGCGCGAGGTGCTGGCACGGCGGCGCAGGCACCTGATCATCCGCGTCGACCGCGCCGACCTCTCCAAGAACGTGCTGCGCGGCTTCACCGCCTTCGACGTCTTCCTCCAGCAGCACCCGGAGTTCCGCGAAGAGGTGACCTTCGTCGCCCACCTGCAGCCCTCGCGCCAGGACGTGCCCGAGTACGCCGAGTACCTGGAGCGGATCGAGGCGCTGGTCGCCGTCGTCAACCACCGCCACGGCACCACCGACTGGATGCCGATCGACCTGAAGATCTACGAGAACTTCCCGGAGGCGGTCGCCCGCTACAAGCACTTCGACCTGCTGATGGTCAACTCGCTCTTCGACGGCATGAACCTGGTCGCCAAGGAGGCGCCGGCGGTGAACACGCGCGACGGGGTGCTGATGCTCTCCGAGAACACCGGCTCGCACGAGGAGCTGGCCGACTGCGCGCTCTCCGTCAATCCCTTCGACATCCAGGAGCAGGCCGACGCGATCTACCGCGCGCTGACCATGGACCCCGAGGAGCGGCGTGTGCGGGCCCGCCACCTGAAGGAGATCATCTTCGCGCGCAACCCGGGCGACTGGGTAGACGACCAGCTAGCCGACATCGCCGAGTTGCGGGAGGCAGTGGCCTAGGGGGAAGAAGCTCGTCACCCCGGCGGCTTAGAGCCGCATGTCAAACGTGCGAATTCGGTGGCAGTCGGTTGGCAAAGGCGCCGCAATCGCGATCGCCGGCCTTCTCGCCCTGCAGCTGCTGCCGTCCTTGCTAAAGCCCCCCGCCCCGCCGCCATTGCCCGCCGACGTGGGACTGCCGCGGCAGATAGCCACAGCCCCGATCCCCGTAAGGCATCCGCGCCCCAAACCCCGCTCCGCTGTTCCTTATCCGCGTATAGAACGGAAAAAGAACAGTGGGAGGAAGAAAAAAGCGGCTGAGATCGTCGAGGCGTCTCAAGGAGAAGAAGCTCCCCCTAAATATGTGGCGCCTGCCCCCGAAGCTCCACCACCTGCCGAAGCAGAACCTCCCGTAGACGACGGATCCATGGAGTTCGCCCCGCGCTGAGAAACGGAGGCCGGGCCTCCGTCCCCCGCCCCGTCGCTATAGTCCCTCGCCGTTTTGGCGGCAATGCGTGAATACGAGCTGGTCCTGATGTTGGACCCGGGGCAGGACGCCCCCGCTCGCGATGCCCTCGCGCAGCAGGCGCGGTCGCAGATCGAGGCCGCCGGCACGATGAAGCACGAGAACAACTGGGGCCTGCGCAAGATGGCCTACGAGATCGGCCAGCGCACCGAGGCCGACTATCGCTGGTTCCGCTTCGAGGCGCCCAAGGAGCTGCTCCGCGAGCTCGACCACAATCTGAAGATCGCCGACGGCGTGCTGCGCTTCCGCATCTTCAAGGTCGACCCCGACGCGCCGGTGATCGTGCCGCCGGCCGCCGCCGCGGCCGGCCCCCCGCGGGAGCGCCAGGCTCCCGCGGCCGAGGCGGCTCCCGAAGCCGCTCCGGAGCCGGCGCCCGAGAGCGCCGAGGGCGAGCCGGCGCAAGCAGCCGAGTAGCCCGCTCTTTGCGCGGATTCCCCATCCGCGGGGGGCGAATTTCCACCGCGGTCCCTCTTACACTGAAGTCCGGACAAGCGAACTCGGAGGAGTGAGGGCTGTGGCAGCTTCGAACGTCAACGTGGTGGTCATCACCGGCAACCTGACCAGGGACCCCGAGCTGCGCAGCACGCCGGGGGGCACCTCCGTCTGCAAGCTGCGCGTCGCGGTCAACAGCCGCCGCAAAGACCAGAGCGGGAACTGGGTCGACAAGCCCAACTACTTCGACGTCACGGTCTGGGGCGCGCAGGGCGAGAACTGCGCCAACTACCTCTCGAAGGGGCGGCCGGTGGCGGTCGAGGGACGGCTCGACTGGCGCGAGTGGGACGACAAAGACGGCAACAAACGGCAGACCGTCGAAATCATCGCCAACACGGTCCAGTTCCTCGGCTCGCGCGACGGCTCGGGCGGCCCGAACGGCAACGGGGGCGAGGGGGGCTTCAGTCCCAGCAGCGACGTCCCCGCGGACACCTCGGACTTCCAGGGCGCCGGCGTGGGCGCCGGCGACGACGACATCCCCTTCTGAGCTTCCCCGGCTCGACGGGCCGATTTCCCGCCGCATGGGTGTGAGATCGGCCCGTCGGCGGTTGAGGGCGGGCAATCTGTAGCATCCCGGCCCGGATGGCAAGGCCAAGAGAGGCGACAACTGCTTCACCGCGACGGGGCCGGCGCGCCCTGGACCGCTCGCGACCGCGCAAATACACGCGGATCAACGTCGAGACGGTCGATTACAAGGACCTCAATCTGCTGCGCCGCTTCCTCTCCGACAAGGGAAAGACGCGCGGCCGTCGGGTCACCGGGCTCTCGCGAAAGCACCAGCGCCAGCTCTCGGTGGCGGTGAAACGCGCCCGCGAGATCGCCCTGCTGCCCTACGTCGGGGAGCGCTGAGCCGATGACGCAGGCCATTCTCCTCGCGGACGTCGAGGATCTCGGCCGGCGCGGCGAGCCGATCGACGTCTCCCCCGGCTACCTGCGCAACTACCTGATCCCGCGCAAGCTGGCCGCGCCGGCCACCGCCGGCGCGCTGGAGGAGGCGCAGCGCCGTCTCGAGGCTGCCGAGAAAGCCGAGCGCCGCCGCGCCGAGCGCGAAGCGCGGGCCGCCGAGCTGCTCTCGAAGACCGTGCTGACGATCCATCAGCGGGCCGGCGAGGACGGCAAGCTGTTCGGCTCGGTCGGCGCCAAGGAGATCGTCGACGCGATCCGGGAGGCGCGCGACCTGCGGATCGACCGCCGCAAGGTGCGGCTCGAGCAGCCGATCCGCCAGCTCGGCACCCACATGGTGGAGATCGAGCTGGCCGACGGCGCCGTCGCCACCGTGAAGACGATCGTCGCAGAGGAGAGCTAAGCCACGCGCTCGGAGCGGGCGACGCTGGGGCTCGCCGCGGTCGCGCTCGGCGGCGCCGGAGTGGTGCTCGCCGGCCAGTTCGCGCGGATGCTGCGGCGTCGCGCGCACGAGGAGGGCGACCACGCTCTCACGGAAGCGGCGCCCGCGGCGGCCCGCGACACGGTCGGGGTCGCGGTCAGCGGCTACGCCGCGACGCCGCGCAGCGAGACCGTCCTCTTCAACCTGCTCGCCGGCTTCCTCGGCTCGTTCGCCTTCATGCGGTTCACGACCTACGGGGTTCGCAACCAGTGGGTGTGGCCGTTCCGCAACGTCAGCCTCGGCGGCCGCCGCATCCATCACTTCGTGCCCGGCATCGCGATCGCCTTCGCCGCCGGCACGGCGGCGCTCCTGACCGACGACGACCGGCTCGAGGACCGGCTCGCGGTGCCGATGGGCGTCGGCATGGGGCTCACCTTCGACGAGGCGGCGCTGCTGCTCGACCTGCGCGACGTCTACTGGACCCGCGAGGGCCTGCTCAGCGTCCAGCTCAGCCTCGGCGCCACCGCCATCCTCAGTATCGCGATCCTCACCCAGCGGATGCTGCGCCGCGGCGAGCTGCAGGAGGAGGAAGCGGGCCACATCCCGCTCGCCGGGGAGAGCCTGGCGGCGGGTGCCGGCGCGATCGGCTGAGGGGCCTCTTTTCGCCGCCATTTGCAGAAACGACCCGCGCCGCGACGGCGCGGCTCTGCTTTGCTGGCTGCGGGGACGGGAGCCGGGGACGGTTCCGCCGCTCCCGATCCTTAACTAGGAGTCGATGCCGCAGCCGCCCACAGCCCACGTCCCGCCCCAGAACATCGAGGCAGAGGAGTCGGTGCTGGGCGCGATGCTGGTCGCCGAGCCGGCGCTGACCCGCGTCATCGACGAGGTGAAGCTGAAGGCGGAGGACTTCTACCTGGAGAAGCACGCCGTCATCTTCAGCTGCGTCTACGGCCTCTACGCGGCCTCGAAGCCGGTCGACGAGCTGAGCGTCGGCGAGGCGCTCGTGCAGCGCAACCAGATCGAGGAGGCGGGGGGCAAGCACTACGTCTCCGAGCTGGCCGCCAAGGTGCCGGCCGCCGGCAACGCCAAACACTACGCCGAGATCGTCCAGCAGAACTCGCTGCTGCGGCGGCTGCTCGGAGCCGGCCAGCAGATCCAGGGTTGGGTGCACGAGCGCGAGGGCGAGCCGCGCGAGCTCTCCGAGCGAGCGGAGCGGCTGCTCTTCGAAGTCGCCCACAAGGAGCAGGCGAGCGACTTCCGCCAGCTCGACGAGATCCTCCACGACGAGGTCGACCGGCTCGAGAAGCTCTCGACCGGCGAGACCGAGCTGACCGGGACGCCCTCCGGCTTCCGCGACATCGACACGATCACCGGCGGCTTCCAGCCCGGCAACCTGATCATCGTCGCGGCACGGCCGGCGATGGGCAAGAGCGCCTTGGTCGCCAACATCGCCGAGAACGTCGCTGTCAAACGCAAGCTGCCGGTCGCCTTCTTCTCGCTGGAGATGTCGGAGGTCGAGCTGGCGCAGCGCTTCATCGCCTGCCGGGCGCGGATCTCCGGCGACAAGCTGCGCAAGGGCCAGGTCGCACAGAAGGACTGGCCCAAGGTGGTGCGGGCCTGCAACGAACTGGAGGAGGCGCCGCTCTGGTTCGACGACTCCTCCGACCTCGGCATCCTCGATCTGCGGGCGAAGGCGCGCCGCCTGCACGCCCAGATGCAGGATCGCGGCGGCCTCGGTCTGGTCATCGTCGACTACCTCCAGCTGATGCGGGCCGACGACATGCGCGCCGGTCGGGTCGAGCAGGTCGGCCAGATGAGCCGCGGCCTGAAGATCCTCGCCCGCGAGCTGGAGGTGCCGGTGCTGGCGATCTCGCAGCTCTCGCGCGCCCCCGAGCAGCGCCACCCGCCGAAGCCGCAGCTCTCCGACCTGCGCGAGTCGGGCCAGCTCGAGCAGGACGCCGACGTGGTCGCCTTCCTCTTCCGCGAGGACTACTACCGCGATCCCGAAGACGAGCCCGACGGCCTCGCCGACGTGATCGTCGCCAAGCACCGGAACGGGCCGATCGGCACCCGCAAGCTCGTCTTCCTCGACCGCTTCCCCAAGTTCGCGGACTACTCCGGCCAGGAGCAACCGATCGAGCAGCCGGCCGGCGAGGCGCCGCCCTTCGACGACGCGGCCGAGGCGGGGCCGGCGTTCTGATGGCGATCGCGCGCAGCGAGCCCTTCCGCGATCAGGTCTGCCCGCTCGGCGTCTGCGACGGCTCCGGCTGGATCCTCGGCCCCGAGGACGTGGCGCGCCCCTGCGAGTGCCGCGCACCGCGGCTGAAGCGGGGCCGCAGCCGCGGCGTCGCCTCGGTGATCCCGCCACGCTACCGCGGCGTCTCCTTCGACCGGCCGCCGGTCAGCGACATGGCGCGCGACCTGACGACCAGGGCGGCGGTCGCCGAGGTGCGCGCCTTCGTCGACGAGCTCGAGCAGCGGCTTGCGGACGGGCGCGGCCTGTGGCTGTTCGGCGACACGGGCACGGGCAAGACGACGCTCGCGATGCTGGTCTCGAAGGCGGCGCTGGAGACCGGCCGCACCGTGGCGATCTACTCGCTGCCGAAGCTGCTCGCCCGCATCCGCCGCACCTACGAATCCGAGCCGGGTGGCGACTCCTACCTCTCCTTCTTCGAGCGGCTCACCTCGGTCGACCTGCTCCACATCGACGACCTCGGCGCCGAGAAGCGCTCGGACTGGGTGCTGGAGCAGCTCTACGCGCTGATCAACGAGCGCTACGAGGCGCAGCGCTCGGTTCTGATCACGACCAATCTCCCCCACGAAGAGCTGGAGGAGCAGATCGGCAGCCGCACCGTCTCCCGCCTGAGTCAGATCTGCGACGAGATCCCGCTGTTCGGCGACGACCGCCGCTACGGCAAGGTCGCCTGACCCGCGGCGCGCCAACCAGTCACAATCCCCGGCGGCCATGCCAGGAATAGTCATAGTCGGCGCCCAGTGGGGCGACGAGGGGAAGGGCAAGGTCGTCGACCTGCTCGCGGAGCGCGCCGACGTCGTCGTGCGCTTCCAGGGCGGCAACAACGCCGGCCACACGATCGTCCGCGACGGCGAGGAGTTCAAGCTGCACCTCGTCCCCTCCGGCATCCTCCACCCCGGGAAGACCTGCGCGATCGGCAACGGCGTCGTGCTCGACCCGCGCGTCCTGCTCGCCGAGATCGACGACCTGAAGCGGCGCGGCGTCGACGTCGGCAAGCTGCGGATCTCCGCCAACGCCCACCTGATCATGCCCTACCACGTGCTGCTCGACACGGCCGGCGAGATGAAGCTGGGCAAGCTCTCGATCGGCACGACCCGGCGCGGCATCGGCCCCTGCTACGCCGACAAGGCGCTGCGGCTCGGCATCCGCGTCCAGGACCTGCTCGACGAGAAGATCCTGCGCACCAAGATCCGCGCCGCGCTGGAGCCCAAGCAGCAGGCGCTGCGCGAGCTCTCGGTGCGCCACCGCAAGCTGGGCGGCGAGGCGCCCGACCCGCGGCTCGACCTGCACACGATGACCGAGGAGCACGTCGCCTACGGGCACCGGCTCGAGCCCCACATCGCCGACACCTCGCGGCTCTGCTGGGAGGCGCTCGACGGCGGCCGCACGGTCCTCTTCGAGGGCGCCCAGGCGACCCTGCTCGACCTCGACCACGGCACCTATCCCTTCGTCACCTCCTCCAACCCGATCGCCGGCGCGGCCTGCGTCGGCGCCGGGGTCGGCCCGACCGACATCGACGAGGTCTGGGGGGTGGCCAAGGCCTACGCGACGCGGGTCGGCGCCGGCCCCTTCCCGACCGAGCTGAGCGACGGCGTCGGCCGGCGGATGGTCGAGCGCGGCCATGAGTTCGGCACGACGACGGGGCGCGAGCGGCGCTGCGGCTGGATGGACCTGGTCGCGCTGCGCTACGCGGTGCGGCTCAACGGGATGAGCGCCCTGGCGATCACCAAGCTCGACGTGCTGAGCGGGATCGACCCGCTGCGGGTCGCCGTCCGCTACCGCTCGCGCGAGGGCGCGGTCTTCGACCGCTTCCCCTACCACCAGTCGATCCTCCATTCGGCCGAGGCCGAGTACGAGGACCTGCCCGGCTTCGACGCCGAGATCGGCGACTGCCGCAGCGAGGCGGACCTGCCGCCGCAGGCCCGCGCCTATCTCGACTTCATCGCCGACTTCGTCGGCGTCCCGGTGCGCCTCGTCGGAGTCGGTCCGGGTCGCGACCAGGTGGTCTGGCGAGGCGCCGAGCCGCGGCTCGAAGCCGCCTAGATACACAGCGGTACAGAATTCGCCGCTTCCCACTGTTTGCTCTACAGTTTTGGGGTGGCTCCCGGTAGACGTACAGCCAAAGCCGGCGAGCGTTTGCCGAGGGGGCGTCACGGTCTGCCAAGGGAGGCGGTGACCGAGTCCCAGCGGCGGCGCATCCTGCAGGCGATGATCGAGGTCGTCGCCGAGCGCGGCTACCCGGAAACCCGCGTCGTCGACGTGATCGGCGTCGCCGGCGTTTCGAGAAAGACGTTCTATGAACTGTTCGACAGCAAGGAAGACTGCTTCCTCGCGACCTACGACGTGCTGCTCGGCAACATCCTCGGCGACACGGCGCGGGGCTTCGAGTCGAAACCGGGCGGCTCGTGGGCGGAACGGGTGTCGGCCGGATTGGGGGAGCTGCTCAAACATCTCGCCGACCATCCCGACGAGGCGCGCTTCGCGATCGTCGAGGTGCTGGCGGCCGGGCCGAAGGCGCTGGCGAGGCGCGACGCGGCGCTGCGCCAGTTCAGCGGCTTCCTCGACGCGGGCCGATCGGAAACATCTGTGGAACTGCCGGGCATCACCTCGCTCTCGCTGACCGGCGGCATCAACGAGCTGCTCTACAGCGAGATCCTGCACGGAGCGGCTGCCCGGCTCCCCGACCGGCTCCCCGACCTGATGTTCTGGATCGCGCTTCCCTTCCTGGGCCCTGAGCGGGCGGCGACGGAGCGCGAACGGGTGCGCCTCTCGATGATCGAGGGCTAACGGCCCGCTTGTTAAGCCGCTCTTTTCTGTGAATCGCCGGGTTTATCGAATGGCAGAGGCTGGTAATTTGGCCCTCGGAGGGATAAACCAAGGCTCACAAATGGCCGGGGCTCGTTGCGGGCAGGCCGTAAGGAGAGATTGAGATATGCGTAAACGTTTGATGTGGACCCTCGCCCTCGGGGCGGCGTTCGCGGTGGGGGCGACGGCGATAGCGACCGGGCAAATCTTCCAGGCCGGCAACATCGTGCTCAACGCCGACGGCGGGGTGACGCCGAAGGCGCTGCCCAAGAAGACGATGGCGCCGGTCACCGTGCACGTGAGCGGCTCGATCTCGACCAAGGGCGGCGGCCACCCGCCCTCCTTCCGCGAAGCGGTCATCGACTTCGACAAGAACGGGGCCGTCAACGCCAAGGGCCTGCCGGTCTGCAAGGGCGGGCAGCTGACGGCAAGGTCGACCGCAGCCGCCGAGAAGGCCTGCCCGAAGGCGATCGTCGGCTCCGGCTCGGGCGAATTCGAAATCGCCTTCCCGGAACAGGGGCCGATCAAGACGACCAGCCCGCTGGTCCTCTTCAACGGCGGCGTCAGCGGCAAGACGACGACGCTCTACATCCACGCCTACCTGACGAGGCCGATCACGACCGCGGTGGTCACCACGGTGAAGCTGACCAAGGTCCACGCCGGCCGCTACGGCATCCGCTCCGTCTCGAAGGTGCCGGAGATCGCCGGCGGCGCCGGCTCGACGCTCAAGTTCAGCCTCAAGGTGCACCGCCTCTTCACCTACAAGGGCCACCAGCAGAGCTACGTGACGGCCCGCTGCGCGGACGGCCATTTCAACGCGAAGATCGAGAAGGCCGTCTTCAACGAAGAACAGACCGGCTCGGTGACCGGCAGCACGACCCTCACGGGGGAAATCATCAAAACCTGCAAGTCGAAGGGCTGAGCGACAAGCGGTTCCAGCGTCCCAATCGGGACGGGCAGGGAAAGGGCGGCCTCCGGGCCGCCCTTTTCATCGCTGTTCGTAGGTGTGCTGGTAGACGGTCGGCGGTTCGTGCCCGTAGATCGGTTCGAATGGCGCCTGCTGGCCGCAGGGCGGCGCCGGGATCGTGGCGGAGCTTTCCTGTCCCGCGTAGGCGTATTCCTTGAGCCGTTTGAAGAAGTCTTCCGCTTTTTTGACGTCGCCGCGGGTGCGGACGTTGAAGTTGGGGTCGTTGGCGGTGTTCGGGTCGAGCGTCGCGGCGATCCCCGTCGAGCACTGGCGGGTGTCGAAGTTGAGCAGGCCTTCGGCCAGCCGCTGAGCCGAGAGCGGCTGGCTGTAGGCGCTGTTGCGGTTGGTCGTCAGGCGGTGCGGGAAGGTGGCCAGCGATTCCGGCTCGAAGGGGCCCATCACCCGCAGGTAGTGGACTTCCTTTTCGCCCGTCGAGTCGAGGTGGACGGCGTTGGTAAGCGCCGCGACGTTGGCCATCGTCGAGGTCAGCTCGTGCTTGTAGAGGCCGAGGCCGACGAGGATCGGGTTGAAGTTGCGCAGGAAAGGATCGAGCGCGCGCAAAAGCGGCGGGAACTCGTCGCGGAAGAGCTTGCGCAGAGCCGGGAAGCCGCTCGGCGCGCGGGCGATCACCGTCGAGAGGCCTTCGAAGAAGCCCTTCGCCTGCGGCGCCAGCCTGGAGAAGGCGATGAGGGTGGGCGAGAGCTGTTCGGCGGCGGGCACCAGCTGGCGCATCAGCGGGTCGGTCTTCAGCGCGAAGCCCTTGAGCCGCGCCAGCGTCAGCCGCGACTCGTCCTCGAAGGTCGGGAAGACGCGGAAGAGCGCTTCGATGTCGCGGTTGCGGACCGCCGTCGTGCGGAAGACCGTGTTCGATTCGCGGATCAGCCCGGCCAGCTCGCCCTGGCGGCCGCGCAGGGCGCTCAGGGCGACGGCGCCGTTCGAGAACAGCTGCCGCACCGCGAGGCGCTGCGTGTCGAGGACGCGGAAGAGCCGGTCGAATTCCGAGAAGGTCGGTTCGAGCTCGGCGAAGGCGGCGGAGAGGTCGCCGCCGCGGCCCTGGATCGCGATCGCCGCGTTCTGCATCCATTCCTGGAAGGCGGCGCGGGTAGTCGGGTCGAAGGTGCGGAAGATCTCGTCGAGCTGGACCGATTCGGCGACCTGGGCGGCGGGCAGAATGGCGCCGTCGGGCAGCCGCGGCCCGTTCGTCGCGCCCGGCGTCAGTTCGACGTAGGTCTCGCCGAGCAGCGTCTTGGTGCGCAGGATGGCGCGCGTGCCGCTCGGCAGGGGGCCGTACCTGTCGTCGATGTCGATCGTCGCCACCGAGTCCCTGCCGCTCGGCGCCAGGGCGATGCTCTGCACCTTGCCGACGCTGACGCCCGAGATCCGCACGTCGGACTGCTGGGCGAGCTGGGCCGCCTCCTTGAAGGGGACCTTGATCTCGTAGGGCTTCGCCTTGAACGGGGTCGGGCCGCCGAAGGTGACCCAGAGGAAGAGTAGGATGCCGAAGCAGGACAGCGCGAAGCCGGCGATCACCAGGAGCTGGGTCGTGCTGGGGGCCCGCTTACTCATTTTTCTTCCGCTTCCCTGTTTTCGCAGTGCCCGCTCGGGATCGGTTCGGGGATTTCGTTTTCGGTGGGGACGTTGGCGCCCTGGAGCAGCGTCTTGATGTAGGGCTTGAGGCCGGCCACGCCGTAGCCGAGCGAGGAGCCGGTGCAGGAGACCATGATCAGGCTGCGGCCCACCGGTCCGCCGGCGTCGGCGAGGTTGAAGGTGGCGTTGAGGTCGTGGTTGAGCCAGGGCAGGTAGAAGAGGTAGCTCTGCCGCGAGCCCTTCGGCTTGAAGGCGAGCTCGTTGAAGAAGCCGTTGAGGGCGCCGAGCGATTCGCCGAAGCCGCGCACGGTCTTCTCGAGGTCGGCGGCGCCTTCGTTGGTGTGGACGAGCACCGGGCGGACTTCACGGGTGAAGGGACGGATCTGGTCGCGGATCGGCGCGGTCGTCTGGGCGAAGAAGCGCTCGCTCGCCTTGAAGGCCGGCCCGAGCGCCTGCGCCTGCGGGATCAGGCCGAGCAGGGCCGGCCGCGCCGCCAGCGAGAAGCGGTTGGAGCTGGCCAGCGCCGCCTGCAACGTGGTCAGCGTGGCGGGCAGCTCGACCAGCGACTGCTGGATCGAGCGCTGCTGGTGGGCGAAGTTGCCGAGCGCCGCGTCGGAGGCGGTGACGAAACGTTCGACCTGGGTGTCGTGGCGGCCCAGTTCCGCGGTCAGCAGGCTGAAGTCGTGGATGGCGCGGGCGATCGCGGCGCGGCGCGCGGCGACGGCGCGGTTCAGCTTCGCCAGGGAATGGGAGAAGGGCTGCAGGCGGCGGAAGGCGCCGGAGAGCTGGCGGCCGTGGCCGCCGATCCCTTCCGCCCCGCCGGCGACCAGCAGCTGCAGGTACTGGCGCGTGTCGGCGTCGAGCGTCGAGAGGAAGGCTTCGAAGGGCACGTTCGGTTCGGTGCGCGAGAGCGGGAAGGCGTAGCCGCTCTTGACGTGCCCGGGCGCGCTGCCCGGCGAGATCTCGACGACCATGTCGTTGAGGTTCGTTTTGGGCCGCAGCAGCAGGGTCGCGTCGGGGTGGATCAGCTGCAGGTACTTGGGCTGGATGTCCATGCCGACGACCGCGTGCCCGTCTTCGAGGTCGACCGAGCTGACCTTGCCGACCTGGACGCCGGCGATGTCGACCGCCTGCCCCTGGCCCGGGGTGACCGCCTGGGCGCTCGTGAAGTCGCCGCTCAGGTGGACGAAGCTTTCGCCGACGAAGGGCACCCAGGAGGGCAGCGTGGCCTTCTGCTGGGTGAAGATCCAGAGCGTCAGGACGATCGCCGCCACGGTGAGCACGGCGATCGCGATCGTGTCCTTGCCGCGGCCGCGCGACTGCCGGGCCGCGCTGGCGCGGAAGTGCGCCCAGCGGCTCACCTTCCCGTTCCCCGACCCCGGCGCCTGCCGGCCCTGCGCCTGCGGGCTCTGCTCATTCATGCGGGGTCACCGCCGTCAGGCTGGGCGCGCCGACCTGGCCGAGCGGGCCGTTCAGGTCTGGCACGGGGTTGGCGTCGCAGCGCGCTTCCGGCTTCTTCGGCGGGCGACCGCCGAGCTGCGGCTGCACGCCGATCGGGGCGGCGACCGTGTGGGCCCAGTCGCGCTTGTCGGTGAGCAGGTTGCCGGAGGGGTTCTCCTGCTTGACGAGCACGTTGCCGCCGCCCGGCTGCAGGCGCAGGTAGTAGCCGTTGCCGTCGAAGTTCTGCGCCTGGCCGGAGAAGTCGACCAGCCAGTAGAGGAAGTCGCGGTAGTTGGGCCCACCCGTGCCGAAGCGGTCTTCAATCGGCTGGTTGGCCGTCGGGACGAGGACCTTCGTCGTGCAGAGGCCGAGCCGGTTGATCTGCGGCAGGGTGACGGCCTTGCCGGCCTGCGCTGCGCCTGCCAGACCTGGGGTGGCTTCGGCGAGCAGCCTGGCGTCGCCCCCCAGCTCCGGACCGGAGAGCAGCGGCCGCGCCTGGGCCAGCCACGGTTTGGAGGCCGAGATCAGAGCGGGCAGCTCGGCGACGGCGGGGCGTAGCTCGATCGCGTAGGCGCGCAGCGGCGGCAGCGCCCGGTTGAGGTTGACGAGCGAGACGCGCGCAGTGCGCAGCGCCGGGGCGAGGCGGTGCACGCTGACCGACAGGTTCGCCGACTGGGCGGCGAGGGCGCCGGTGAAGACGTCGAAGTTGACGATCAGCCCCTTTAGGGCGGCCTCGTGCCGCGCCAGGGCGCCGAAGGCACGACCGGCGCCGGCGACGAGGCGGGAGAGGTCGCCCGGCTGGGTGCCGAGCAGCGCGTTGGCGACCTGGGCGCCGTAGCGGCCGGCCGGGCCGCCGTAGGTCAGCGCCCCGTTGAGGCCTTCGGCCCCCGTCTCCCCCCGCACTTCGGGCAGCTGTTCCGCGTCTTCGGCCGCCGTCGGTTCGTGCGTGAGCGCTTCGCCGTAGCCCTCCAGGAAGCGGCTGAGGTCGGCGCGCACCGGCGACTGCAGCGCGGTGAAGATTTCGTCGAGCTGGACGGCGGTCCCGGTGCGGCTGACCGGGATCGTCCCGCCGCTCTTCATCTCCGGCGCGCTGGGGCTGCCCGGATCGAGGTCGATGAAGTAGTTGCCCTCGAGGAAGATGCGGTCGCGGATCTGGGCGGAGGCGTCGCTGTGGACCGGCCGTCCCTTGCCTTCGACCGTGAAGGTGACCGTGGTCGCGTTGCCGTCGCGTTCGGTGCCGATCACCTTGCCGACGTCGACGCCGGCGATCCGCACCGGCGAGTTGGTGGAGATGTTGGCGGCGTTGGAGAAGGTCGCCTTCAGCTCGTAGCCGTAGCCGGTGAAGGGGATGTGTCCGGTGAAGGCCAGGTAGGGGCCGATCGTGAAGACGAGCAGGAAGAGAATCGCGATCGCCGCATTGCTCGGCCGCCAGCCGAAGCGGCTGTGGGCCGCCGCCGCCCTCGTGTCGCGCTCCGGCAGGCGTCCCATCAGTGCTTCCCCTTCGGCTGGCCGGAGGTGATCGTGCCCTGGTTGCCGGGCACGTTGCCGATAGTCGTCACGCCCGCCTTGTAGGGCTCGTTGCCCGCTTCGCACTCCTTCGGCTGGCCGGGCGCGGCGGTGTTGGGGTAGGGGTTGTAGTGGAGGTGGTTCGTTTCTCCGGGGCCGTTGGCGGGGGCGGAGGCGGGGCCCGACTCGGCGTTCGGCCCTTTCGGCGCCTCGAAGGAGATCGCGCCTGCCCAGTTGCCGTTGCCGTTCGTTTCGCTGAAGGCGCTGGCCAGGTTGCGGAAGGCGATCGAGAGGTAGTTGCAGGTGGTCTGGGCGGGGGCGATGAAGCGGATCGCCGGGTCGAGCAGGTTGTTGGTGTCGATCAGCAGGTCGAGGCCGTTGAAGACGCCGGGCGAGGACTGGAAGGCGAGCAGCGCTTCCGCGGTCGGTGGCAGCTGCGCGTAGAGGGTCGGCGAGGCGTTGAGCGCCGGGATGCCGGCGCGGAGCGCCGCGTCGATCGTCGGCGAGGTGCGCGCCAGGGCGCGGGCGCCGGGCTTCAGCGCCGTGAAGAAGCGAGCCGAGTCGCGCAGGAAGGGCCGCAGCGCCGGCAGGTCGGCGTTGGCGGCGTCGAGCGTGCGCGGTCCCTTGGAGATCGTTTCCTGGATGAAGGGGCGGGAGACGCGGGCGAAGGCGGCGAAGGTGGTGTCGAGCGCCACGAAGAGGCTCGCCTGCTGTTCGGCGACCGGCGCCACCGTCGCCGCGAGGTCCTCCAGCGAGCGCCAGAAGCCGCCGAAGTTCGTGCCCGGAGCGACCAGGTTGCGCAGCGCCGGCTGGCCGCTTTCGACGAGCTGCCGCAGCGCCCCCAGCGCGCCGTTGATCTGCGGGCCGCGGCCGCCCAGCGCGTTGCCGAAGCCGGCCAGGTTGCGTTTGATCGCGTTGCGCGTCCTTTCGTTGAACATGTCGAAGAACTGGTCGATGTCGACCGGTTCGGGGTGGGCGGCGGAGGGCGGGATGACCGCGCCGGCCTTGAAGCCGCGGGACGAGCGGCCGGGGATCAGTTCCAGGTACTTGAGGCCGAGCGGCGATTTGGGCCGGATGATCAGCGTCGAGTCGACCGGCAGCGGCTCGGCGCTCTTGTCGAGCCTGAGGCTGAGGTCGGCGGCGACCCGGCCGCCGCCCAGCAGAACCGGGCGCACCGAGGTGACCACGCCGACCCGGGCGCCGCCGACCCGCACTTCGTTGCCTTTGACCAGCGCGTCGGCGTTGGGGACCCGCGCCGTCAGGTCGTAGGTGGAGACGAAGGGCAGCCCGTTGTTGGCGTTGTAGGCGAGGAAGACGGCAACGATCACGACCAGCACCGTGACCGTGCCGACGATGACCGGGCTGCTCGCCACTCCCTGTATGCCGCCACGTCGCCTTCTCATGGGCCGAGGATGTAGTTGAGGAGGGCCCTCTGCGGCGGCGAGGCGAGCGCTTTCGTGCCCAGGCCCCTGCCTTTGCCGAGGCCGGGGGTGGCGCGGCGGGGCGCGGCCGTTGCGGCGGCTCCCGGGCCGGCTTCGGTGCCGCCGCTCGCTTCTTCCCCTTCGCCGCCCTGTTCTTTCATCTCTTCCTGAATCCGCCGGTACATCGCGGCGGGGTCGAAGGCGGAGGCGCTGCTGAAAGCGCTTTCGCCGAAGTCCGCGACGCAGGAGCTGTCGTTGATCTGGGCGACGTAGTCGGTGCAGTTGCTGAGCACGACGAGGCTGCGCACGAAGTGGCCGTACTGGTCGAATTCGTTGACCGAGGCGGCGGTGTTGTAGATCAGGTCGAGGAGGTGGTTGAAGCCCTTCGTTTCCCGGGTGCTGTTCAGGAATTCGGCCAGCTTCGCGTTCGGCGCGGCGCCGCTGACGGCGAGGTCGCGCGCCTTGCGGACGATCGGGTCGGCGGCGAGCAGCTTCGGCCCGGCGACTTCGCCGGTCGCCCCGAGCGACTTCAGCGAGACGGTCGAGGCGGCGGAGAAGGGGGTCAGCGCCCGGGTCGCCCTGGTCAGCGAGGGGGCGGCCTGGCCGAGGTCGGAGAAGACCGGCGCCGCCGCGTCGGAGAAGCCCTTCAGTTCCCTCATCGTGAGCCGGAACTCGTGCAGGAAGCGGGGGAACTTGCTCAGCGAGGCTTCCAGCGCGGCGCCGCGTTCGGAGCTCGCTTCGCCCGCCGCCCCCGCGTTGGAGAGGAAGCCGGCGAAGTGGGCGCGCTGGCGCGAGAGCGGCGCCAGGATCCGTTCCGAGTCGGAGGCGAGCTGGGCGAGGCGGCGGCGCTGCGAGCTGAGGATGCCGAAGAGGTGGTCGGCGTCGCGCAGCACCGGGTTGGCCCGCATGACGACTTCTTCGATGTCCTTGCCGCGCCCCGCCAGCCCGGCGCCAAGTTCGTTGAGGATGAGGCGGAAGCGCTGCGAGTAGGGCAGGCTCTGGATGTTGTTGATCAGGTCGGGGTCGACGCTGGTGCTGTTGTTCTCCAGCGGCAGCAGGTACTGGCCGGCGCCGGGTCGGCCCGAGGGGATCTTCTTCAGCGGCGGCGCCGGCGGCGAGCCGGGTGCTCGCGGCAGGGTCGGCCGGCAGTCGACGAACTTCTCGCCGATCAGCGACTGCGGCCGGATCAGGCAGCTGGCGTCGGCGCGGAAGTCGCGGAAGCCGGGGTCGGTGATTTCCATCACCAGCGCCGCCTTGCCGGGGACCGCCTCGGGCCGGCCGTGCGAGTAGCTGTCGATCTCCTTCGGCATCGTCACTTCGACCGCGGCGATCCGGCCGACGTTGGCGCCCGCCACCCGCACCTGCTCCCCCTTGACCATGAATGAGGCGTTGTCGAAGACGGCGCGGACCAGGTAGGAGCCTTCGCCGCCGCCGCGTGAGACCAGCGCGATCGCCGCGACGATCGTCGCGAGGCCGAGGGCGATGACCATCCACCTCCTCATGGGCCTGGCGGCACGTCGGCCGGGTTGCATTCGGAGGCCTTCACGGTGCCTTTGAAGGGCGGTTCGGTGAACGGGTTGGAGCCGTCGGGGGCGGCCTGCGTGGCGGCTCCCGGGCAGCGGCGCTTGACCCCGGCCGATTCGCCGAACGCTTCGTACTGCCTGCTCGGCGGGATCGGTTCGAGCTTGCCGCTGCCGCTGTCGTAGCGGAAGAGGTTGAGGTCGGCGAGCGAGACGCGCGCGTAGTGGCCGTTGGCGTCGTAGTAGCCGCCGATCAGGCCGATCTTGCCGAAGCCGTTGAAGATGTCGGGCGTGTAGGGGCGGATGAAGTCGAGGTTCGGCTGGAAGGCGGCGATCGCTTCCTGGGCGTGCGGGAAGGCCTTCGAGGCGCGCTGCTCGACGGCGGGCAGCGCGGCTAGCAGTTCGGCGGTGTCGTTGGCGGGGCCGGGGCGGTTGACGCTGAGGCGGAGGTTCTTGAAGACCGGCACGGCGCTCGAGATGACGGGCCGCAGTTCGCTCAGGAAGGGCGCCAGTTCCCGGGTCGCCGGCTTCGCCGTTTCGACCAGCGGTTCGAGGTCGCCGAGCGCAGCGCGCAGGTTGACGAAGGTGGTGTTCCCCTGCCGCATCACCGGCGGCAGCAGGCGCAGGGTCTGGTCGAGGGCGGTGTTCTGGCTGGCGATCGCGCCGAACGCGGTGCGCGCGTTGGCGACCGCGCTCGACAGCTCGGCGCCGCGTTCGGAGACCGCCGTCGAGAGCCGGCTGGAGCTGACCAGGAAGCGTTCGAGCAGGCGCTCGTCGGAGGTCAGCCTGGCGGCCAGGGCGCGGGCCCGGTCGAGGCCGGGCGCCAGGTACTGGTAGGTGCGGTTGGCCTGCGGGCCGACCCCCGAGTAGATCGCCGCGTTGCCGCGGATGAACTGGCTCAGCGCCCGCCGCACAGGCGAGGGGAAGGTGTTGAGGAACTGGTCGAGATCGACCTCGGTGGTGGTCGAGGCGAGGCCGAGGGTGGCGCCGTCGGGCAGCGCCGGGTTGCTGTTGGGGCCCGGGCTGATCGAGACGTAGTGGTTGGCGACGCCGGAGAGCGAGGTGGCGCGGATCGTCGCGGTGGTCCCTTCGTGCAGCTGCTGTTCGACGCTGACCTTGACTTCGGCGAGGTTGTCGCCGGTGAGGCCGATGCTTTCCACCGAGCCGACCGGGTGGCCGCCGATCAGCACCTGGTTGTCGGGGACGAGCTGGGCGGCGTTCTGGAAGAGCAGCGAGTAGCGGTGGCTGCCGTTGCCGCTCAGCAGGACGATCAGCAGGACCGCGACGAGGACGGCGAGGCCCGCCACGGCGGCCGCGCGGGCGGGCGTGATCCCCCGGCCTTTCGCCGGGCTCCTCTCCTCGCCTAAGGGATTAGCAGCCACGGGTGCTCGCGATGCCTTCCCCGGCCTCCATCCCGGAGAAATGGCGGCGGAATCGTATCCGAGGCATCAGCCGCAAAGCCCCTGCTCGCGGGCGACTTAACTGGAATTCAACCCGCTACTCCGGGGTATAGAGGGTGTTGAGAAGCTGGGAGACGCTTCGCCACGTCGACGAAGGAGCGGAGCAATGCGCAGACGCCTGACTATCACCCTCGCCCTGGCCACGCTTGGAGCGCTCCTGGCGGCGGCGAGCGCGACCGCCGTCCTCACGGCGCCGGACGGCAACACGCAGTCGATTCTGGCCAACGTGTCGCCGAACCGACTCTCGAAGAAGAAGCCGGCCCCGGTCACCCTGGAAGTGACGACGAAGACGACGAGCGCGACCAACCCCACCGGCGTGCCGGTGCCGGCCGTGCAGGCGATCATCGACTTCGACAAGCACACCTCGATCTTCAGCCGCGGCTACCCCACCTGCAGCCTGGCCGAGATCCAGAACACGTCGACCGAAACGGCGCTGCGCGTCTGCAAGCGGGCGAAGATCGGCAGCGGCAACGCGACGGCGCTGATCCCCGTCGGCGTCCAGGTCTTCGTCGAGCACCTCACGGTGACCGCCTTCAACGGCCAGCCGCAGGGGCGCAAGCCGGTCATCCTGCTCCACTCCTACGGCCGGGCGCCGGTCCAGACCACCACCGTGCTGACCGGCGTCGTCAGCAACTACGACCGCGAAGGCTACGGCCCCCGCCTCAACGTGAAGATCCCGCTGATCGCCGGTGGGCTCGGGGCGCTGACCGAATTCCACACCGCGATCTTCAAGAGGTTCGCCTACAAGGGCGTGAAGCGCAGCTACGTGAGCTCGACCTGCCCGGCGACGAAGAAGCTGAAGTCGCGCGGCAAGTTCGTCTTCGAGGACGGCGAATCGCTGACCCCGACGTCGGTGCAGCGCTGCGTGCCGAAGGGGTAGGGCGCTTCCGGTGCGTTGCGGCGCTCAGACGTTGAGCCGGGGCAGGACGCGCGCCAGCGGCCGCGGCAGCCACCAGAC
The DNA here is from genome assembly GCA_035605615.1 of Solirubrobacterales bacterium. Classification (GTDB taxonomy): domain Bacteria; phylum Actinomycetota; class Thermoleophilia; order Solirubrobacterales; family 70-9; genus VRUE01. The sequence continues at coordinate 2,159 of DASTHF010000178.1, read as the reverse complement.
CCGCTCGCCGAGCAGCAGCATCAGCGCCGGCAGGAAGACGATGCGGACGACGGTGGCGTCGAGCAGGACGGCCACGGTCAGCCCGATCCCCAGCTGGCTGACCGTCGCGATCGAGGCGCCCGCGAAGGCGATGAAGACGGCCATCATGATCGCCGCGGCGCCGGTGATCACCCGGGCGGTCCGCTGCAGGCCGAACTCGATCGCCGCGGTGTGGGAGGAGCCGGTGTCGTAGCGCTCTCGCATCCGCACCAGCAGGAAGACCGCGTAGTCGATCGAGAGGCCGAAGACGACGCCGAAGATCGCGGTCGCCCCGACCGCGTCGACATAGGTGTGGCCGCCGAGCGGCCAGCTGGCGGGCACGTGGAAGAGCAGGGTCAGCACGCCGAAGGCGACGGCGACGGTCGCCAGGTTGAGCCCGACTGCGATCGCCGCCAGCGGCAGGGCGCGCAGGATGAGGAGGAGGAGGAGGAAGGTGACGATGGTAATCGCGGCGACCACGTAGGGGATCCGTTCGCGCGTGACGCGGCTGTAGTCGTTGAGCTGTGCGGCGCCGCCGGCGACGCCCGTGGAGACGCCGGCTTCGCGCCCGAGCGCCGCCGCGTCGGCTTCCAGCTTCTTGCCGAGCGCGATCGAGCCGGGCGAGTTGAATGTGTAGCGGGAGATCACCTGCAGAGTCGCCGCCTGGCCGCCGCGATTGAGGTCGACCACGGTGGCCGCGCGGTCGCGCACCCGGGGCGGCGCGCCGTCGAGCGCCGAGAGGACGAAGTAGCCGGAGTCGAAGAGCCCCGGTGAGCTGCGGTGCAGCCGGTTCGCCTGCCGCCGCAGCCTGCCGCCCGCCGTGACGACGCGGACGGTGGCCCGCTGCAGGCCGGCCTGCAGCGGGGAGGAGCGCTGGAAGCCTTCGGCCAGGCGCCGCTCCAGCGTCGCGGCGCCGCCGCCGAGCCGGCCGATGCCTCCGGCCAGCAGGCCGGCGCCGGCGGTGAGGCGGCTGAGGCCGCCGGTCAGCGTCGAGGCGCCGGCGACGAGCCGCGACGAGCCGCTCGCGAACCTGCGACCGGCGACTTCGAGCTTGTCGAGGCCTTCGGAGAGCTTCTTCGCCACCGGGGTCAGCCGCTTCAGATCGAAGATCACGGTTTCCAGCCAGCCGGTGACCTGATCGGCTTCGTTGGCGTCTTCGACGAGCCGCGACTGCAGCGCGGCGAGCTCCGCGGGCAGGCCGGCGTAGCCGGCCGCGTAGGGCTGTCCGCTGACCGGATCGGTCCCGCTCACCGCCGCCAGCGCCCGGCGGACCGCTTCCAGCGCGCCGCCGTATTCGGGATCGGTGCGCCCCACGGTCATCGCTTCCAGGCGTCCAAGCCCCGCCTTCAGCTGCGTTTCGGCTTCCTGCGCCGCGCCGCTCAGCTGCGGCAGCTTTTCCTGAGCCTCCCGGTCGAGCGACCTTTCGACCCGATGGGAGCGCGGCAGCGCGTTGCGCTTCAGATTGGGAACGATGTCGTGAATCCCGAACTTGATCACGAGGCCGGCGAGCGCTGCGCGGTGCTGGGCTGCCGCGAGACGCCGCGCGCCGTCGGCGAAGGTTCGCAGGCCGGCGAGCGCCCGCGCGCCGCCGGCGGTGGCGCGGGTGAGGCCGACGGCGACCGCGACGGCGCCTTCTTCCGCCCTTCCCGAGCCCTGGGCGAGCAGGCCGGCCCCGTAGCTCGCCTGTGAGATCCCCGTGCGCAGCTGAGTCACCCCACCGGCGGCACGGTTGAGGCCGTGCCCGAGCCGGTCGAGGCTCTTGAGCGGCGCTGATCGGCCGCCCGAGGCGAGCAATCTGGCGCCTCCTTCGCGCAGCGGCAGCACCGCGCGCGAGATCTGCGCCGGGCCGATCACCGCCTGCACGCCGGGCAGGGCGGCGATGCGCCGCTGCCAGCGCGAGAGCGTGGCGAGGCGACCGCTCTCCGTCATCGTGCCCGTGTCCGAGGTGGCGATAATCGTGAAGCCGGCGTCCCAGCCCGGCCCGATTTCGCGGTCGATCAGTTCGAAGTCGCGCCGCGCCGGGTCGTTGCGGGAGAGCTGTTCCTGGCTGGGCGGCCCGGTCTTGAGGGCGATCGCCGGAGCGGCGAGGAGAAGCACCACGAGGCCGATCGCTGCGGCGACCGGCGCCGGCCGCCGCAGCG
>DASTHF010000174.1:0-3050 GCA_035605615.1 Solirubrobacterales bacterium | reverse complement strand
CGTCGACGGCGAGATCGCGGACGCGGTGACCGGGATGGAGGCCTCCGCGCAGGACGAGCTCGACCGGACACTGATCGAGCTCGACGGGACGCCGAACAAGGGCAGGCTCGGCGCCAACGCGATCCTCGGCGTCTCGCTGGCGGCGGCGAAGGCGGTCGCGGCGGAGTCCGGCCAACCGCTCTACCGCTACCTGGCCGAGCTCTACGGCGGCGGCGAGCCGACCCTGCTGCCGGTGCCGATGATGAACGTCCTCAACGGCGGTGCCCACGCCGACAACTCGGTCGACTTCCAGGAGTTCATGGTGGTGCCGGCCGGGGCGTCCAGCTTTGCCGAGTGCCTACGGGTCGGCGCCGAGGTCTACCACGCGCTGAAGAAGAGCCTCGCCTCGCAGGGCCACTCGACCGCGGTGGGCGACGAGGGCGGCTTCGCGCCCGACCTCGAGTCCAACGAGGCGGCGCTGCGGGCGGTGCTGGCCGGGGTCGAGGCGGCCGGCTACGAGCCCGGCGGAGACGTCTTCATCGCGCTCGACCCGGCGACCAGCGAGGTCCACCGCGACGGCGCCTACGTGCTCGAGCACGAGGGTCGCTCGCTCTCGCCCGAGGAGATGGCCTCCTACTGGGAGGACGCCTGCGCCCGCTACCCGATCGTCTCGATCGAGGACGGCATGGACGAGCAGGACTGGGACGGCTGGAAGCTCCTGACCGAGCGGCTCGGCGACCGCGTGCAGCTCGTCGGCGACGACCTCTTCGTCACCAACCCGGAGCGGCTGCGCCGCGGCATCGAGCTGGGCGTCGCCAACTCGATCCTCGTCAAGGTCAACCAGATCGGCACCCTCACCGAGACGCTGGAGGCGATCCGCACGGCCCGCGAGGCCGGCTACACCGCGGTCATCTCGCACCGCTCGGGCGAGACCGAGGACACGACGATCGCCGACCTCGTCGTCGCCACCGGCGCCGGCCAGATCAAGACCGGCGCCCCCTGCCGCTCGGACCGCGTCGCGAAGTACAACCGGCTGCTCCGAATCGAAGAAGAGCTGGGCTCCGCCGCCGAGTTCCCCGGCTTGAGCGCCTTTGCGCGCGCGACCGTTTGACCGGCGCCACGCGCTGCGCCCCGGGCCATACCGCAGGTTGAAATTCAGCGACCGTTCGATGCAGGAATGCGGGACCGGGCCGCAAATCACCGCATATGGCAGCTCGCGCCCGCAGCCGGACGGCAAGCGCAGCCCGACCGAAACGCCGCCCGGCGCGCCGGCCTGCACCGCGGCGCGGCGGCAGCCGCATCCGCTGGGACCGCGTGGGGCGCATCGCCCTGACGCTGGTCCTCGCCGCCGTCCTCTACTCGTACCTCAACCCGGCGATCGACTTCGTCAAGACCTACACGGCGACGACGGCGGCCAAGGCGCAGCTGCACGCGCTGCTGCGCGAAAACAAGCGCCTCCACCGCAGCATCCAGGGGGCGGAAGACCCGATCGTCCTCGACGAAAGGGCGCGCGCCCAGGGCATGGCCGCCCCCGGCGAGACCCCGATCGTGGTCCGCGGCCTAAACGGTTGACCATCCCCAGCGGCCCTTCCGGTGCGCTTTATGTGCCTATAAGGCACATAAAGCGCACCGGAGCGGGGGGAGAGCATGGTTAGCGTCACCTCCTATCTCCTCAGCGCCGCCGCGCTCACGGCCCTCATCGCTTCCCTGGCCTTCTCGGCGGTCCGTCTCCGCAAGCTCACCCTCCCAACCTGGCAAGGCGCCCCCGCCCACCTGGCGGACACGATTGTCGGCGTCTCGCTCCTGATCTGGCTCTCGGAGCTCCTCGGCCTCCTGAACCTCCTCTACGCCTGGTCCCTAGTGCTTTCGACTCTCCTCCTGGCCGGGGCACTCGCCTGGCGCACCCGGGCCCCAACCAAACCCGCATCTCCGGCGGGAGGCGTCGGGGTGGGGTCGACTCCGCCGTGCGAAGGCTGCGGAGGGCAAGGCCTCGCCCCTGACAGCGAAACATCCCTCCGCCCGGAGCAGCGCGTAGCGCAAGGAGGCGACCCCACCCCGGCGACAGGACCCGCCGGCCAGAACGCATGGTCCCTAGTCATAACCACGGCGGTCGTCGCCGTCGTCTTCGCCCACTGGGGCCTCACGGCGAAGAGCGCGCTGGACCGCGGCGTCTTCAACTTCGACTCGCTGTGGTACCACCTCCCCTTCGCGGTCGAAATGGCCCACAGCCACTCCGTGACGGGGCTGCAGTACCCCGAGACGGTCTATGTGAACTGGGCCTTTCCGCAGAACTCGGAGCTCCTCCACGCGGTCGGCATTCTCCTGACCCACCGCGACACGCTCTCGCTGTTCCTCAACTTCGGCTGGCTGGCGCTCGCCTTCCTGGCGGCCTGGTGCGTCGGCCGGCCCTACGGCCGCGGCCACCTGACGACGATCGCCGCGGCGATCGTCCTCGAGTGCCACACCCTCGTCGTCCGTGAGCCCGGCGCCGCCAAGAACGACCTGATGGCCGCGGCCCTGCTGCTGGCCGCCATCGCGATCCTCGTCAACGCCTGGGCTGCGGGCCGTGAACGTCAGGGTGGGGGGGACGACTCAGAGCCTTTGTCCCTGCCGGTCGGCTGGCCACTCGCCGTGGCCGGCCTGGCGACCGGGCTCGCCGCGGGGACGAAGTACACCGCGCTGGCGATGGCCGCCGCCCTTACCGTGGCGGTGATCGCGCTCGCCCCCACCGGTCGCCGCCGCGCCGCCGCGGCCTGGTGGTTCCTGCCCGCCCTCGCGGCGGGCGGCTTCTGGTACCTGCGCAACCTGGTCGTCGCCGGCAACCCGCTGCCGGAGGTCGCCCACCTCGGCCCCATCTCCCTGCCTCACCCTGAGCGCCTGCAGAGCGCCCGGCCCGAATTCAGCATCGTCCACTACGCGACCGACACGGCGGTCTGGCGCCACTACTTCGCGCCCGGCCTGCACCAGGCGCTCGGCCTGCTCTGGCCGCTGGTCGCCGCCGGCGCAATCGTCGCCGCCCTCTTCATGCTGCTGCGAGGCAGGGACCGCGTCCTGCGCTGGATGAGCGCCGT
>DASTHF010000162.1:0-2064 GCA_035605615.1 Solirubrobacterales bacterium | reverse complement strand
CCGGTGCTCGAGGTTGTGCTTGACCTTGTTCTCGTGCCCCGAGTAGGTATTGATCACGTACCAGCGATACATCTGATTTGCAGCCTTTTCTCGGCGATCCCTGACTAGAGGATCTTCTGGATCAGGAAGTTGAAGGCGCTGTCTAGCGCCCCCAGGTAGGCGGCGGCCACCGCCACGAAGATGATCGTCACCGCGGTCGCTTGGACCAGGGTTTCACGGTCGGGCCACTGGACTTTCTTCAGCTCGGCCCAGCAGGAGGCGAGGAAGGCGAACACGCCACCCCGCTGGCGCTCGGCCGCGGCCTGCTTCTGGCGCCGCGCGAGCTGCTCGCGCTCCTGGCGGCGGCGCTCCTCGCGGCGGCGCTTCTCGGCCTCCTTGAGGCGCTTCGCCTCGGCGCGCTGCTCGGCGCGGCTGACCTTGGGCGCGTCGGGGGTCTCCAGCTGCGCCTCCGGCGCGCCGGCCCCGATCCCAACCTCGACCGCCTCCACCTCGGCGACCTCGCCGGAGACGCCGACCTGGGTGTCGTGCTGGGCGTGCGACTCGGCGATCCGCCCGTCGTCGGAGCGCCTCTGCCCTTCGGCTTCGCGGGCGCGCCGCTCCGCCTTGCGCTGTGCGCGCGACTTCGCCATCGCGCTAGCGCGTCTCCTTGTGAGGGGTGTGCTTGCCGCACCAGCGGCAGAACTTGCGCAGCTCGATGCGGTCGGGCGAGTTACGCCGCGACTTGTTGGTCTGGTAGTTGCGCCGCTTGCACTCTTCGCAAGCCAGCGTCACCGCGATGCGGACATCTCCGCGAGCCATTTCTCCTCGTTGCCGTACAGACGCCTTTACAAGAGAAAACCTCGGGCCGAGGCGCGAGGCTCCGCGAAGAATAGCGCCATCCCACCCTTGGCGCCGCGCGCCGATCCCGGGACGCTAAGGTTGCTCCCGCCCGCCCGGGTAGCTCAGTTGGTAGAGCACTTCCATGGTAAGGAAGGGGTCACGAGTTCGAGTCTCGTCCCGGGCTTCCTCGCCTGCCGGATTGCGGGCTTCTACGGAGCCTATGGAGGCGGGCCGAACTACGATTCGGCGATGGGGGCGATCTCGATCGTGCTCGCCGACGACCACAAGGTGGTGCGGCGGGCGCTGCGCCTGCTGCTGGAGGAAGAGCCCGACTTCGAAGTGGTCGCCGAGGCGGACGACGCCGAGGCGGCGGTGCGCTACGCGCGCGGCCACAAGCCGAAGGTGCTGATCCTCGACCTCAACATGCCGGGCAAGCCGAGCCTGGAGGCGATCCCCGAGATCCGCGAGGCCTCACCGGAGACGCGGATCGTCGTCCTCACGATGCAGAAGGAGCCGGCCTTCGCGCGCCAGGCGCTGCAGCTGGGGGTGCTCGGATACGTGCTGAAGGAGGCGGCCGACGACGAGCTGGTGCAGGCGGTGCACAGCGCGGCCGGCGGCGGCACCTACCTGCAGCCGGCGCTGGGAGCGCGGCTCGCGGCCGAAACCGAGCCGGGGGGGCAGGACCTGAGCGACCGCGAGACCGAGGTGCTGCGACTGATCGCGCTCGGCCACACCAACGCGGAGATCGCCGAGAAGCTCTTCATCAGCGTCAGGACGGTGGAGACCCACCGCGCCCACATCCAGCAGAAGCTCGGCGTCAGCAGCAGGGCGGAACTGGTCAGCAACGCCCTGGCGCGGGGCCTCGTCGAGACCTAGGCCAGAGGGATCGCCGCCATGACGCGGGTGCCGGCGCCGGGCACGGACTCGATGTCCAGCTCCCCTCCCACCAGCTCGACCCGCTCCCGCATCCCGGCGACGCCGAAGCCGCTGTGGTCGGCGGCGGGGTCGAAGCCGCGACCGTCATCGGCGACGACGACGTCGAGGCGGCTGTCGCCTTCGGCGACGCGCAGGGTGACGCCGCCCGCCCCCGCGTGCTTGGCGACGTTGTTGAGCGCCTCCTGGACGAGCCGGTAGACGGCGGTCTCCAGCTCGGGATCGAGGCGGTCGGCGCCGACCGAGAGGTGCATCTCCAGCTCGATCCCGGCGGCGCCGGAGACCCGCTCGGCGAGGTCGTGGAGCGCCGCC
>DASTHF010000134.1:0-24045 GCA_035605615.1 Solirubrobacterales bacterium | reverse complement strand
GTAGGCGTGGACGACGCCGCGCGGCTCGCCGCTCGTGCCCGAGGTGAAGACGATCAGCGCCGGGTCCTCGGAGCCCATCGCCTCGATCGCCGCCGGCGCCTCCTGGGGGCGCTCCTCGTCGAGCGTCGCGGCGATCTCGTCCAGGGTCATCGCCTCGACGCCGCCGGGCAGCTCGGCGAGCGGCGCCTCCTCGCCGACGCAGAGCTTCGGCGCGGCGGCCGCGACGCGGACCTCGAGGTCGTGGCGGCGCAGCTGCGTGCTGCAGGGCAGCGCCACCGCCCCCATCCGCCAGCAGGCGAGCAGCGAGAGCGCCCACTCGATCCGGTTGCCGACCAGCGTCATCACGACGTCGCCGCGCCGCACCCCGCGCGCCGCGAAGGCGCCGGAGAGCCCCGCCGAGCGAGCGATCAGCTCGCCGAAGTGCCAGTCGCGCCGCCTGCCATCGGCGTCGATCGCGACGATCCCCAGCCGCGAGGCCGGGGATCTCTCCATCGCGTCCTCGATGAAGTTCACGCGCGGCAGTCTGCCGCAGACGCCTTCCCTAGCGCAGTTCGGCGGAGCTCTTGCCGAGCAGCTGGCGGGCGACGATCAGCAGTTGCACCTGCTGGGTGCCCTCGAAGATGTCGAGGATCTTCGCGTCGCGGGCCCACTTCTCGAGCAGCTCACCCTCGCCGTAGCCCATCGCGCCGCAGATCTCGACGCAGCCGAGCGTCACGTCGACGCCGGTACGTCCCGCCTTCGCCTTCGCCATCGATGCCTGCAGCGAGTTGGGCCTGCTGTTGTCGGCCATCCAGGCCGCGTGCATCGTCTGCAGGCGCGCCGCCTCCCAGTCCGCCTCCATCTCCAGGAAGCGGGCCACGGCGGCGTGCTGGCAGAGCGCCGGCGTCGTGTAGTCGATCTCGATCCCGGCCGCGGAGAGGCACTCCCGGGTCTGCTCCAGCGCCGCCCGGGCGACGCCGAGCGCCATCGCGGCGACCAGCGGCCGCGTGTTGTCGAAGGTCTGCATCGCGCCGCCGAAGCCCTTCTCGACGTCGATCTCGGGACTGCCGAGCAGCGCCTCCTTCGGCACCCGGCAGTCCTGCAGCGTGAAGTTGGCCGTGTCGGAGGCGCGGATCCCGAGCTTGTGCTCGAGCCGGTCCAGCTTCAGGCCGGGGTTGTCGCGCTCGACGATGAACGACTTGATCGCCGCCCGCCCCTTGGAGCGGTCGAGCGTCGCCCAGACGACGATCAGGTCGGCGCGGTCGCCGGAGGTAACGAAGATCTTCTCGCCGTTGAGCACGTACTCGTCGCCGTCCAGCTCGGCGGTGGTGCGGATCGAGGCCGAGTCCGAGCCGGCCTCCGGCTCGGTGATCGCCATCGCCGCCCATTTGCCGCCGTAGCGCTCCAGCTGCTCCTCGGTCGCCACCGAGGCGATCGCCGAGTTGCCGAGCCCCTGGCGCGGCATCGTCAGCAGCAGGCCGACGTCGCCCCAGCACATCTCGATGATGCTGAGCACGGTCGAGAGGTTCGAGCCGTTGCGATTGGCGCCGTCGTCCTTGCTTTTGGAGTCGCGGCGCACGCCGGCGGCGCCGGCGCCGTTCTCTGAGCCCTCGTTCATGCCGTCGATCAGCGAGGCGAGCATGTCGAGCTCTTTGGGGTAGGTGTGCTCGGCGAGGTCGTACTTGCGGGAGATCGGCCGGAAGACCTCGCCCGCGACCTGGTTTGCCTGGCTGACCAGCGGCTTGAACTTCTTCGGTATCTCGAGGTTGATCATGGTTTCGATTTCGCTCTAGACGAGCAGGGCGCCCTCCATCACGCCCGCTGCGCGGAGGTCCCTGTACCAGCGCTCGACCGGATGCTCCTTGACGTAGCCGTGGCCGCCCAGCAGCTGCACGCCGTCGGAGCCGATCTTCATCCCCTTGGCGGCGCAGAGGCGGCGGGCCAGCGCCGCCTCCCGGGCGAAGTCCCTGCCCTGGTCGGCGCGGCTGGCGGCGCGGTAGACGGCGAGCCGCATGCCGTCGGTCTCGATGCCGATGTCGGAGACCGCGAAGGCGACCGCCTGCCGGTTGGAGATCGGTTCGCCGAAGGCGACCCGTTCGTTGACGTAGGGGATGACGTAGTCGAGCACCGCCTGCGAGGCGCCGACCGCGAGCGCGGACCAGGCGATCCGCGCGCGGCTCACGCACTCGGCGAACGCCTGCGGCTCGCCCTCGGCCATCAGCGCGGCGGCGGGCAGGCGGGCGCCCTCGAGGACGAGGCGGCCGGTCGCGGCGGGACGGAGGCCCATCGCCGGCTCGGGCTCGATCGCCAGTCCCTTGACACTCGACTCGATCGCGAAGAGGGCGGGCCCGATCCCCTCGGCCTCGGCGGCGACCACGAACAGCTCGCACTGCGCGGCCCGGGCGACCAGCGACTTGACGCCGTCGATCACCCAGTCGGAGCCGTCGCGGCGCGCCTTCGTCTCCAGCTTCCGCGGGTCGAAGAGCGGCCGCGGCTCCAGGATCGCCAGCGCTGCGGCGGGCGTCTCCTCGCCGGTGAAGGGGGGGAGGTAGGCGGCCTGCTGGTCGGCGTCGCCCCAGAGCCCGATCGCGGTCGCGACGGCGCCGGGGGCGAGCGCCGCGTAGGCAATCCCCATGTCGCCATGGGCGAGCGCCTCGCCGATCAGGACGCTGGTCACGGCGGCCTGCTCGTGCATGACCCCGCCCAGCTCCTCGGGGACGCCGAGCATGTTGACGCCCAGCTCGTTGATCTGGGCGAGCAGCTCGGCCGGCGTCTCGCAGGCGGTGTCGGCGTCGAGCGCCGCCGGGCGGATCCTCTCGGCGGCGAAGTCGCGCGCCCCCTCCTGCAGCATCTGTTGCTCGTCGTCGGGCGTGACGTCGAACAGCTCGCGCGGCTTGCCGGTCTTCTGCCGCGCCGGCCCGGTCAGCTTGTGCGTCGCCTTGAAGGCGCGGCTCGCCGCGGCGGCGGAGCGGAAGCCGTCCCGCGTGCCGCGGAAGACCATTCGCTCGACCTGCTTGCGTAGGTGGACCCGGTCGAGCAGCTCGGAGCCCGCGAGGCGGTTCAGCGCCCGCAGGCCGAAGCCCATGCTGCGCTCGGCCATCCCCTTCTCCTGGGTGGCGGTCATTTGGATTTCTTCCTCCCGCTTCTCTTCTTCGGCGTGGTCTCGTCGAGCGGCCGCAGCCGGCCCTCGAGGTGGGACGTCTGACGCTTGGGATCGCGCACCGCGAACTCGATCTCCTCGCCCCGCTCGGCGCTCGCGAACTCGACCCGGCCGGGCAGCAGGATCGGCTTGCGGAAGCGCACCTCGGCGGCGAAGGCGTCGGGCAGGCGGCTCTCCAGCGCCGCCAGGCAGCGCGCCTTCGTCCACATGCCGTGGGCGATCGCGCGCGGAAAGCCGAGCGGCTTGGCGGTCAGCGAGTGCATGTGGATCGGGTTGCGGTCGCCGGAGACGGACGCGTAGCGGCGGCCGAGGTCGCCCCCGAGGCGCCACTCGCCGCCGGCCTTCAGCTCGACCGGCCCGCCCTCCGCGCCACCACCCCCGCTCGAACGCACTTTCTCTCGCTCACCGAGATCAACTGCGTTCGAGCCGTCATTGGCGCCGCTGCTTGGGCTGCCGCCGCGGCGGAGCATCGTGCTGATCTCCTCCCAGACGAGCTCACCGCCGGCGCTGACCTCGGAGACGAGCGTGAAGGTGCGGCCGCGCGGGTGCGGCTCGAGCTTGGTCGGCCGCACCGTGACGCTCAGCTCCTCGCCGAGCCCGATCCGCCGGTGCTGGACGATGCGGTTCTCGACGTGGACGAGGCCGACCGCGCCGAAGGGGAAGCCGCCGTCGGCCATCACCGCCATGTGCAGCGGGAAGGCGAGGACGTGCGGGTAGGTGGGGGGGAGGTGGTCGCGCAGCGAGAAGCCGCAGACCCTGGCGTAGGCGGCGACCGCCTCGGCATCGGTCCGCACGCCGGGCAGGGCGAGCTCGACGTCCGGCACGTCCCTGCCGCGGCCCGGCACGAAGGGCAGCAGCGAGGCGCCCGGGACCAGCGGCGCCGCCGCTCTTAGATAGAGCGGCAGGATGTGGGGCGGGCTGGCGAGCGTGCGCGTCGCCATCAGGCCCCCAGCAGGCTCTGCCCGCAGACGCGGACGACGTTGCCGTTGACGCCGACCGAGGCGGGGCTGGCGAACCAGGCGATCGTCTCGGCGACGTCGACCGGCAGGCCGCCCTGCGACATGCTGTTCATGCGCCGCCCCGCTTCGCGGATCGCGATCGGCATCTTCGCCGTCATCTGCGTCTCGATGAAGCCGGGGGCGACGGCGTTGATCGTCGCGCCGCGCTCGGCCAGGCTCGGCGCCAGCGCTTCCACCATGCCGATCACGCCGGCCTTCGAGGTTGCGTAGTTGGTCTGGCCGGAGTTGCCGGCGACGCCGCTCATCGAGGAGACGCAGACGATGCGCCCGTTCTCGTGCAGGAGGCCGCGGGCGAGCAGTTCGTCGTCGATCCGCTCCTCGCTGGAGAGGTTGATCTCCATCAGCGACGACCAGCGCTCCTCGGGCATCTTGGCGATCGTGCGATCGCGCGTGACGCCGGCGTTGTGGACGACGACGTCGACGCCGTCGACGAGCTGATCGGCGATCTTGCGCGGCGCGTCGTCGTCGGTGATGTCGAGCTCGATCGTCTCGGCGCCGAGCCGGTCGGCGACCCTCTTCAGGTCCTCGGAGAGGGCCGGCACGTCGAGCAGCACCAGGTTGGCGCCGTCGCGGTGGAGCGTGGTCGCGATCGCCTCGCCGATCCCGCGCGAGGCGCCGGTGACCAGCGCCAGCTTGCCGTCCAGCGGCCGCTTCCAGTTGAGCGCCGGGGCTTTGGCGACCGCCGGACCGATCCGGATCACCTGCCCGGAGACGTAGGCCGACTTGGGGGAGAGCAGGAACGCCAGCGTCGAGGCGAGCGCGCCGTCGGCGGCCGGGGCGACGTAGACGAGCTGCACGGTGCCGCCGCGGCCGACCTCCTTGCCGAGCGAGCGGGTGAAGCCCTCGAGCGCGCGTTGCGCGGTTGCCTCGCGGAGCGGCCGGCCGGCCGGCGGGGTGCCGAGGACGACGACGCGGCCCGAGCGCTCCAGCCGCCGCACGTTGGGATGGAAGAAGCGCTGCAGCTCGACCAGCTCGGTCGAGTCCTTGATCCCCGTCGCGTCGAAGACGAGCGCCTTGACGCGCCCCTCCGCGTCGCTCGCCTGCTTGGCGTCGATCTCGTCAAGCAGCCGCTGGAGCTGCTCGTGGAGGCGTCCGCCCGGCGCGCCGCCGGCCAGCACGAGGCCGGAGACGACCGGCGCCCCCGGCGCGTAGCGCTCCAGCTTGGGCGGCTGCGGCAGTCCCAGCCGCGGCGCGATCAGCCGCCCGGGCAGCGAGTTGACGACCTGCGAGTAGAGATCGCTCACCCCACACCTCCTGTTTCGCGTCCAAATCGCCACGGACTCGAACGATCGGAGATCACCGTGTCGATCTGGTCGCTCACTGCGTTCCTCCTGCGCTTTCGAGCGCGGCGACGACGCCCTGGCCGGCGGCCGCGCAGATGCTGATCAGGCCGCGCCCGGAGCCGCGCTCGTGCAGGGCCTTGGCGAGGCTGGCGACGATGCGGCCGCCGGTGGCGGCGAATGGGTGCCCGGCGGCCAGCGAGCCGCCGTTGACGTTGAGGCGCTCGCGGTCGATCGCGCCGAGCGGCTCGTCGCGGCCGAGCCGGTCGCGGCAGAAGGCCTCGTCTTCCCAGGCCTTGAGCGTGCAGAGCACCTGGGCGGCGAAGGCCTCGTGGATCTCGTAGAGGTCGAAGTCCTGCAGCGCCAAGCCGAGCCGGTCGAGCATCCGCGGCATCGCGTAGGCAGGGGCCATCAGCAGCCCTTCGCGCTTGTGGACGTGGTCGATCGCCGCCGTCTGGCCGTCGACGAAGTAGGCGAGGAGCGGCAGGCCGCGCTCCTTTGCCCACTCCTCGCTCGCCAGCAGCACCGCGGAGGCGCCATCGCTCAGCGGCGTCGAGTTGCCTGCCGTCATCGTCCCTTCAGACCCGCCGAAGACGGGCTTCAGCTTCTCCAGCTTCTCCGGGGTCGAGTCGGGGCGCAGGTTCTGGTCGCGCTCGAGGCCGAGGTAGGGGGTGACGAGGTCGTCGTTGAAGCCGCGCTCGTAGGCGGCGGCGAGGTTGTGGTGGCTGCGCACCGCGAGCTCGTCCTGCTCGGCGCGGCCGATGTCCCACTCGGCGGCCATCAGCGCGCAGTGGTCGCCCATCGAGAGGCCGGTGCGCGGCTCCTCGTTGCGGGGGATCGCCGGCACGACGTGGCCGGGGCGGATGCGGGTCAGGTGCTTGAGGCGGCCTAGCGTGGACTTCTCGCGGTTGGCGTCGAGCAGAACCTCGCGCAGGTCCTCGTTGAGGGCGATCGGCGCGTCGGAGGTCGTGTCGACGCCGCAGGCGATGCCGGCGTCGATCTGGCCGAGCGCGATCTTGTTGGCGACGAGGATCGTCGTCTCGAGGCCGGTGCCGCAGGCCTGCTGCACGTCGTAGGCGGGCGTCTCGGGCGCCAGCCGCGTGCCGAGCACGCTCTCGCGGGTGAGGTCGCGGTCGCGCGAGTGCTTGAGGACGGCGCCGCCGGCGACCTCGCCGAGCCGCTCGCCCTCGAGCGAGAAGCGCTCGACCAGGCCGTCGAGCGCCGTGGTGAGCATGTCCTGGTTGGAGGCCCGCGAGTAGACGGAGTTGGAGCGGGCGAAGGGGATGCGATTGCCGCCAACCACGGCAACCCGTTTTGTTGCACGCATTGGTGCAACATACCATCGCCTACACCGATCTATGTCCTATGTGAGCTACCGCTCGTAGAGCTTGACGACGCGCACAGCGCCCGCGGGGGCGGCGTCGACGCAGAGGTTGCAGAGGACGCACTCGTCGAGGTTCTCCTCGACGATCTCGACACCGGACTCGGTCGCCTTGAAGATGTCGACCGGGCAGACTTCCTCCAGCTTCGCCGCCAGCTCGGCGTCGCCGGTGACGCCGGCGTCGACCTCGACGTCGATGAAGACCTTGTGCAGCGCCTCGGCCATCAGGCGGCCACCTCGAGCTTCTCCTTGACCGCGTCGGGGATCTCGTCGATCCGCTCGACGACGCGGATGCCGGCCGCTTCCAGCCGCCCGATCTTCTCGGTCGCGGTGTCCTCCTTGCCCTCGACGATCGTGCCGGCGTGGCCGAAGCTCATCCCCTTCATCTCCTCGTCGTCCATGAACTTGCCGGCCATGAAGGCGACGATCGGCAGGCGGCTTTCGTTGTCGGCCACCCACTCGGCCAGCTGCGCCTCCATGCGGCCGCCCGGCTCGGTGTAGATGACGATCGCCTGCGTCTGCTCGTCGGCCTCGAAGTAGGGCATCAGCTCGGCATAGGTGGAGCCGATGATCGCGTCGCCGCCGATCGAGACGGCGGTGGAGACGCCGAGTCCCGCCTGGGTCAGCGAGGAGGAGATCTCGGTGGTCATGCCGCCGGAGCGGCTCATCACGCCGACCGGTCCGGGCGCGTAGGCCTTGGCGGCGTCTTTGGCGGGGCCGCCGATGCCGCCCATCTTGCCGACGCCAGGGGCGATCAGGCCGAGGCAGTTGGGGCCGATGATGCGGGCACCCCGCATGTCCGCCAGCTCGACCATCTGGGCGACGTCGCGGCGCGGCACGCGCTCGGTGACGACGACGATCAGCTTGATGCCGTTCTCGATCGCCTCGAGGACGGCGTCCTTGGTGAAGGCGGGGGGGACGGTGACGACCGAGCCGTCGACCGGGGCGCCGTGGTTCTCGATCGCCTGCGCGACCGTGTCGAAGACCGGCACGCCGTGCACCTCGCGGCCCTTGCGGCCGGGGGTGACGCCGCCGACCACCTTGGAGCCGTAGTCGAGGCACTCGCGGGTCAGGTTGACCGCCTCGCGCCCGGTGATGCCTTGGACGATGAAGGTCGTGTCCTTGCTCAAGAGGATGCTCATGCGGCCGCTCCCTCTGGCAGGCCTTGGATCTTGGCGACGGCGCGGCCCGCCGCCTCCCACATCGAGACGGAGCGGTCGCAGTACTCGACGCCGTAGCGCTCGAGGATCTTGAAGCCCTCCTCCTCCCAGGCGCCGGGGATGCGGAAGATCGCGATCGTCTCGGCGGGATCCTTGCCAAGCTCGAGGCAGGCCTTGATGACGCCACGGGCGACGATGTCGACGCGGGTGTTGGAGACGATCGACATCATCACGGCGATCTTCTCGACGCCGTCCTTTTCGAGCACCTGCTTGGCCAGACCGCAGGCCTTGGCGACGGAGGGGTTGCCGCCGATCTCCGAGTAGTTGGCCGGCTTGCCGCCCTGGTTGCGGACCGCGTCCGTGAGGGTCAGCGAGCCGCCGCCGGCGCCGATCACGAGGCCGAGGTTGCCGTGGAAGCCGTGGTCCTTGCCCTGGATGACGCCGCGGTGGTCGGCGGCGTCGATCGCCTTCACGTTGCGCTCGAACTCGGACGGCTCGTAGGTCTCGCGCGTGTCCTCCTCGGCGATCTCCAGCTGCTTGCGGAGCAGGGGCTTCTGGCGGCCGACCGCCTCGTTCTCCATCTCCATGTGGGCGTCGAGGGCGACGAAGCTGCCGTCGGCCAGCTCGGCGAGCGGGTTGATCTCGGCCAGCGTCATGTCGTAGTCGCGGAAGAGGCGGGCAAGACGGGCGAGGATCGGCGTCGCGCGGTTGAGCTGCGAGCCGGTGACGCCGGTCGCGGCGATCGCCTGCTTGGCCTCGAAGTCGGAGACGGGGAGGAGGTTGGAGAGGTGGCCGCGGCCGACGTGGTCGGGGTGGGTCGCGGCGACCTCCTCGATGTCGATGCCGCCCATGTCGCTGAACAGCATCAGCGGCCGCTTCGCGGTGCCGTCCCAGACGACCCCCGCGTAGTACTCCTGCTTGACCTCGGCTTTGGGGTCGACGAGGACGCCGCGCGGCATGTGGCCGTTGATCTCCAGCTCGAGGATCGCCGCGGCGTGCTCGGCGGCCTCCTCCGGCGTGTCGGCGAACTTGACGCCGCCCGCCTTCATGCGGCCGCCGCTCAGCACCTGCGACTTGATCACGACCGGACCGCCGATCTCCTCGGCGGCCTCACGGGCCTGCTCGGCGGTCGTGCAGAAGCCGTACTTGGTGACGGGGATTCCCGCCAGCTCGACGATCCTGCGTGCCTCGTACTCGTAGAAGCGCATCGGCGGCGGGGAACCCTATCCAACCGACCGCTCAGGGGTTCCTCCGGGCCGGCGCGCGGCTTTTCCCGGATGCCGGCTATCGGGTTTGCCGCGGACTTCGGCTCTGTGGCGGTCAGATGACGTCGATCGGCGTTTGCATCCGCTCAAACCGTGGAAGAGGCTCGACTGCACGTGCGCGAATGCAGGAACTGTCACACGGGGCGATTCTTTCCAAATCCTAGGTATGGGCATTTCGGGATAACCGGTACGAGTCTGCGCCGCAGCGGGAATGGTTTGATTGAGAAAACGGCTTTTTTAATAAGCTTCCCTACCGTCAATCGCCACTTTGGACTAACCCAACCTCGGGCACGGCCGGTCGACCGACCCGGAGCGGCAGCGAGATGGGCATCCGCGTACTAGTCGCCGACGATCACAACCTCACACTGACGGCCGTCAAGGAGGCCCTCAAGGTGAGCCCGACGATCAAGGTCGTGGCCGAGGCCAGCTCCGGCCGCCAGGCGCTGGCGCTCGCCAGCCGCTCCAGGCCCGACGTGGCGCTGCTCGACATGCACATGCCCGGCTCGGTTGACGGCCTCACCTGCGCCGAGCGGATCAAGAAGCGCATGCCCGAGACGAAGATCGTGATCATCTCGGCCTTCAACGACGAGGCCTCGGTGCGTATGGCGTTCCGGCGCGGCGCCGACGCCTTCATCTCCAAGGCGGTCGACCCGCGCGACATCGGGCCGACGATCCGGGCGACCGTCCAGAGGACCGTCTTCCATGCGCCGCTCGACGGCCAGGAGAGCAACGGCCATGCCACCGAGGGCCTCACTCAGCGGGAGCTGTCGGTGCTCAAAGCCGTTGCCGCCGGTCTTCCCAACAAGACGATCAGCGAACGCCTCTGGGTCAGCGAGCACACCGTCAAGTTCCACCTGACGAACATCTTCCGCAAGACCGAGACCGCCAACCGGACCGAGGCGGCGCGCTGGGCGCACCAGCGCGGGCTGATCGAGGACCCGAGCCCAATCGGCAGCGAGTCTCTCTCTCTCGCCGTCAACTGACGTCTTCGCTCTACCTGGAGGTGTTGCTCCTCAGCTGGGGTCCCAGCGCGGGATGGAGATCCTGATCGAGGTTGGGCCGCCCGGCGCGCTGGCCACCTCGCAGTCGCCGCCGATCAGGCGGGCGCGCTCGACGATGCCCGCGAGGCCCATGCGCCCACGGAGCGGGGCCCGGGTGCGGGCAAGCTCGACGTCGAAGCCGCAGCCGTCGTCGCGGACCTCCGCCTCGATTCGGTCGTCCTCGGCCGCCACGTGCAGCCACACGTGTCGTGCCGCCGAGTGCTCGCGCACGTTGCGGAGCGCCTCCTGAACGCCGCGCAGCAGGGCGATCCGCTGCGAGTCGGTCGCCGCGTCGACCGGGCCCGAGAGGTCGAGCTCGCCCTTGATGCCGGTCGCGGCATGAAGCTCCCGCAGTTCGCGACGCAGCATCTGCTCGACCGGTTCCCGGTCCATGGCGGTGGCGAAGGGGGTCAGGCGCGCCAGGGTGCGGATCTGCTCGGCGATGGCCGCGGAGCGCGCTTCCAAGTCCTGAAGGCGCCCGAGCAGCAGCTCGAGGCGCGGGTCCCCGTCGAAGGCCTCGGCCACCTTTCCCCTGAGACCGCGGATGTCGGCCTGGAGGGCCGCGATGCCCTGCGCGGGCCCGTCGTGGAGATCGAAGCCGAAGCGGAGCAGCGCCCGCTCGGCTGCTCCGACCGGATCGGCGGCTTCCGCTCCCGCCCCTGGCCCGGTCTCTGACCGCTCCGCCATCGGGGAGCAGTATGGCGGTGTTGCCGTAATCAGGAAAGCGAGGAGCCGAGGAAGAGGCCGAGGATGCCGCCGGCGGCCAGGAAGGGGCCGAGCGGGATGGTCTCGGTGCGGGCGGAGAGGCCGCGGCGGGCGAGGACCCAGAGGGCGAAGGGGACGGCGGCGAGGGAGCCGAGGAAGAGGGCGGTGATCACCTCGCGGCCGAGCGCGACGCCGATCAGGAAGGCGAGCTTGACGTCGCCCATGCCGACCGCGCCGGGGCGGATGAAGGCGGGGATGCCGAAGACGAGCGCCGCGCCGGCGCCGGCGGCGAGCCACTCGAGCGCGCGGTCGGGGAAGAAGGCGAGCTGGAGGACGAGGACGGCGGCGGTGAGGGGGAGCACGATGCGGTTCGGGATGACGCCGTGCTCGAGGTCGATCGCGCCGAGCGCGACGAGGCCGAGCACGAAGAGGAGGCCGATCAGGCCGCGCGCGGTGAGGCCGAAGTGGACGAGCGCCGCGCCGCCGAGCGCGATCCCGACCCCGATCGCTCCCGCCTGGTAGGGCAGAGAGAGGGCCGGGACGCCGCTACCGAGCCAGCCCGCGGACGCCGAGCTCTCGGGGGCTTCGCTCATCGCTCCGCTCCGGAGGGGCTCGTCAGCTCCAATCGCTCGCCGACCGAGACGCCGCGGCGCGCCGCCTCGCCGGCCGCCAGCTCCAGCACGGCGCGGGCGCGGCGGGCGCCGGCGGCGCGCCAGGGGCGCAGCTCGCCGCGCACCTTCAGCACGCGCAGCTCGGCGTCGAGGAAGACGGCGTCGATCGGGAAGCGCATGAAGGCGGTGTGCACGGAGTTGCTCGGCCGCAGCAGCATGCCCTCGCCGGGGCGCAGCTCGCGGCGGCCGAGCAGGCCGCGCAGCCTGGTCGGCGCCGTGTCGGCGATCTCGCAGCGCTCGCAGACCACGGCGTCGCGGTCGAGGCTGGAGACGCTGGGCGTCCGCTCCTCCGCGGCGCGCGCGCTAGAAGCCGACATGGATGTGGTCGGCGTGGTCGGGGAGGGCGAAGGAGGGCCCGCCGAGGTCGAAGAGCGAGATCAGCTCGGAGGGCTGCATCTCGCGTGGCAGCAGCAGGATGCGGCGCAGCGCCCGCTCGGTCAGCCCGCCCGGCTGCTGGTGGCCGAGTATCGGCGTGCCGTTGAGCGCCGAGATGTCGACGGCGCGGCCGAAGGCGTGCAGCGAGGGGCGGCCCGCCGTCGTCAGGAGGCTGTGTCCGCTGACAAGCGACGACACGGTGACCGAACGGTACTGCTGGGCGAGGTAGAGGAGCAGGGTGAGGACGCGCACGTCGACCCGCCCCGCCGCGACGTCGGCGCGACCGCCTTCGTAGATGTGGAGGCGCGGCGAGGTGAGCACCCGCCTCTCCAGCCGGCGCTTCACCGCCGCCAGGCCCTCGACGAGCCCGCGCAGCCCGACCGCGCGGTCGTAGCGGAAGAGCGCCGTCAGCCGCTGCGCGTCGCGGCGGTCGAACAGCTCGCGCGCCCGGACGCCAAGCGGACCGGCGCCGAGGCCGGCGATCCGCGCGGTGAGGCGGCGCAGCTCGGCGGCGGTCGCCGGCACGCGGCCGCGCCCGCCTTCCATGCGAACGGCGGCGAGCAGCATCGCCCAGCCGAGGTGCCGTTCGCGGGCGGTGGCGACGAGCAGCGAGGCGAAGCCGGGGTCGAGCCGCATCGCAGGCGGCAGCGGGTCGGGAAGCGGGCCGAGCGCGCCGGCGAGGCCGGCGCCGAGCCAGGCGCCGTTCTGGGCGCAGACCCAGGCGGAGGGGCCGGAATCGGCCCAGATCTGGGCGGCGATCCGATCCTGTTCGGCGGGCGGGGCGTTCTGCGGCAGGCCGCGGCCGCCGTACTCGCTCCAGGTCGAGGGAAGGATCTGGTAGGCGCCGCCGGCGCCGCTGCCCGGGTTGAGGGCACCGTAGTCGCCGCCCGACTCGCAGGCGACGATCTGCCAGGGGATCGCCCAGGCGCCGCTCCAGCCCCAGTGCGGCGGGTGTGAGCCCTTGGGTTCGGTGCCGCCGGAGTGGGATCGGCCTGAGTGGTTGACCCCACCTCGGTGCCCGCGGTGGGCATGTGGGGCGCCGCCCGGCGCGCCGCTCGAGTTGTTCCCACCTCGCGGGCGCCCGGCTCGGAGCGGCGCGTCCGCGACGATGGCCGGGGTGCGCCGCTTGCCCTCACCGGCCGTGTCCCGTGGCGTGGCCGCGGTGGGCGTACCGCCGCTTGCGTCGCCCTGCGCAGGCGCTTCGGCTTCTTCGGTGGGTGGCGCTGCCGCCGGCGGTTCCCTCCCTGGCGCAGGCTGTTCTTCGGAGCCTTCCCCGGGCGGCTTGCATTCGCCGCCGGCTTCGCCGTTCGCTTCAGCTTCAGCTTCGCTTTGCGGCTGCGCTTCGGCGCATTCCGGCTTTTCGCCGCCTGCCGAGGCGTCGGTCGCGGCGTTCGAGCTGTCCGCGGTGGCTGTCGTCGCCTCCGCGGGCGACCACGCGGACATCAGGACGACCAGCAGGAGGCAGGCCGTCGCGCCGAGCAGGGCGGCCGTCCGCCTGCGCCGCCTCACCGTCTCCGCTCGCGCACGCCGGGAGGCAGCGCGCCCGTCTCGTGCGTGCCGCGTCTCACGATTCATGGCAGGCAAAGATGACCCACGCCGCGCGATCGCACACCACCCGAAGGTCTAGGTCGAACTAGACCTTCGGCCGGTCCGGGTTCGCGTTCGCCTTCCTAGCATCGACGCACTGACAGAAACGCCGGGCCGAGTTCGCACGTCGCCGGGGGACGGCAGTCCACGCTCGCGGTCGCGGATGTAAGCCATGGCACTACCCAATGCAAAGCAAAGGGGAGAATGTACGTGTTCACAATGATGTACATCCGCGCGATGGACTCCCTGCGGAGCCTTCGCGACCGTGAGGAGGGCCAGGGGCTCGTCGAGTACGCGCTGATCTTGGCGTTGATTTCGGTCGTCCTTGCGGCGGTCCTTACAGAAGTCTCGACAGCGATCGAAACCGTGTTCAACTCAGTTGTCACAAAGCTGGGCGAAGTCTAGGCGGGTACCGAGGAGGACCCCCTCACCGATGTCCATCGGGGCGAGGGGGTCGTCTTCGGTCATATCTGGACCGCTGCGCAAATGCTCCTGCGAGTGCCGAGACATCGTGGGCTCGCAATACACCACGACCACGCCGGTTGCCGGTTACTCCCCACACCGCTGGCATGAGGCAGTCCGACGAATAGTGATGAAGCTCGAAGGCGAAGGACAACAGAGAATGGCTTACCGGTGTAGGACTCGCCAAGAGGGTGCAGTGCTGGTCGAGTTTGCGTTGGTCCTGCCGCTTCTTCTCGTCCTTCTGCTCGGAATGATGGAGTTCGGGCGGGCGTTCAACTACTGGATTGACGAGACGCACCTGGCCAACGTCGCCGCCCGCTGGGCCAGTGTGGACAAAAGCCCCGGCGCGGGCGGCTTGCAGGAAGAAATCCTTGCCGAGGCCGATACCGAACAGCTTCGCAATGGCGCCACCGTCTGCATCAACCTCCCGTCGGGCAGCGCTGGAAAAGTCGGCGAACCGGTCGAAGCGACGGTCAACTACGACTTCACCTGGATGCCGTATATCAGTAACGTCCTTGGCGGCATAACGAGCACCAATCTGAGTGCCAGTGCGACTATGCGCATCGAGCAGGCACTGACGGTTCGGCGCACGGAATGCTGAGCATGCCGTACTTTCGTTCACCTGCGGGCGAGGACGGCGCGGTGATGGTCACCGTGGCACTGGCGCTGCCGGTGCTGATCCTCTTTGCCTCCTTCGTGATCGACGTCGGCAACTGGTTCGAGCACCAGCGCCACCTCCAGCTCCAGGACGACGCCGGGGCGCTGGCGGCGGCAGGCGACTTCCGCTACCCGTGCAACAACGCCGCCGACGAAGCGGTCGAAAAACGGGCGAAGGAATATTCCGGCACCAGCAGCGAAACCGGCGGTTACAACCACCAGGTGGGTGGCACGCCGTTCCGTGCTGTGCACTTCCTGCTCAACTCCAGCACCTACTACGAACAATCCTCGAAGGTCGACCCGACGGTCGTCGCCAAGCCGCCCTGCGAAGCGGGGATGATCGACGTGAAGCTGACCGAGACCGACCTGCCGCTGTTCTTCAATGTGATCGATTCTCTCACTGGCGGCGTTCCCTTCATCAACGCTCATGCCCGCGTCCAGATCTTCCAGCTCCGCCAGCTGAAAGGGATGTTGCCGGTTGCCGTACCGGACACCAATCCGCAGGAGGCGCAGGTGACGTTCATCGACGAAGAAACGCACAATCCGGTGGCCCCTCCCCAAGAACTGAGGGAAGATCGGACTGAAGGTGGCTTATCGATCTGGGACAACAAGTCTGCCCCGGTCTCTTTGCCGGTCAATAAAAGCCAGATCGGCATGCGGGTGGTCCTCAGTGGCGGCAGCTCGACGACCTGCGGTCAGCCGCTGGTCGAATGCTTCGACGCGACCTCCTCTGGAGGGATCCTTTACGTGCGCGGCTACTCGATGGCCGGATCAGGGGCACAGCCGAACCCACCGCTGGCCCGTAACGTCTATTTGAGTCAGGGATCTTGCACGGATCCGTACTTCTCGGCCGGTGGCTGCGAAGTCGAAGTCCACGCCCAGGTTGATTTCGGACCCTGCTCTGAAATCAGCAAGGTCGAGCCGAAACTGACCGCCGTGGTCGGCGGCAAATCCTATGCGCTCGAAAAAGAAGAACCGTTCTGCGCGAGCGGCTCGAGCCTCAGCAAGTGGAAGGCCCGCCTACCCATCGGGTCGGAAGCCGGTCCGGTGCCCGTGGAACTGCAATGGGCCGAGACCAAAGGCAAGGAGGGCGGCAACGAATGCAAGAACGGCAACAGCAACAAGTGCACAAATACCTTCGGCGTGGTGCAGCGGAGCTTTGCCGCGAGCCGCGAACGCAGCGGCCCGATCAAGCTGGCGCGGATCTGGCGGGGCGGCGCGATGTGGGCCGATTCCTTCGAAAGCTGCTCCTCGGTCCAGCTTTCATGCACGTATCCGGTCGTGGCCGAAATCGGGATCAAGCAGAGCCTGCAGCAGAACGCGGAAAGCGTCAACCAGAAGCCGGTTGAACTGCGGATCAGCTCCCCAAACCAGAACCAGTCTCTCGATTGCGACCCCAGCGTTCCCAACCTGCGCGACGAAATCGCCTACGGCTGCGCGCCTAGATACGCGCGTAACACCGGAACGACCTGCCCCACCCAGTCGGCGCTCTGGGCCTCTGAACAGCCTTGGGAGTGCAGCGCTATTCAAACCGGGCATTCGCCGAACCAGGTCTGGCAGGGGATGAACCTGCGGATATTCGGAACGAGGACGCCGTCTGAATGCACGAGCCCCAATCATTGGTCCTTGTTCCCCAATCTTCCGGCTGGCGACCCTCGCATCGTGCCGGTGTTCTTGACGCCATTTGGCTCCTTCAGTGGCACGGGCAGCAATGAAACGGTGCCGGTAACCAACTTCGGGATCTTCTACGTGACCGGCTGGGCCGGCGAAGGCGGCGGCAGCACTTCGCAGTCGATCTGCCCGGGCGACGACCACGCCGAAGCGGGAACGATCGTCGGCCACTTCATCAAGTACGTCGAGGCGCTCAATGAAGGTGGCGCCAGCGAAGAACAGTGCAGCTTCAACTCGCCGACCCCCTGCGTGGCGGTTCTGACCGAATGAAGGCTCTCGAACCAGGAGGAAACTGACATGCCCCCCGTAACGAAACCTCTGCTCCGGTCCCCGATGGGGCCGAGCGGCTCCGGCCGGCCGCCGAAGCTCGATCGCTCGAGGCTGCTGGCGACGCGTCGTGGCGCGATCGCGGTGGCGACGGTCGCCGGGCTGGCGGCGCTGGCGGTGCTGCTCGTCTTCATGGCCAACTACCGCGACAGCGTGCGCAGCGGCAGCGCGCCGGTCCACGTACTGGTCGCCAGCCGGCAGCTCGACAGCGGCACCTCCGGTGACGCGATCGCCGAAGCCGGCCTGTTCGAATCGGTCGAAATCCGCGGCGACGAAACCGCGGAAGGCGCCCTGACCAGCGTCGCGGCGCTGCGCGGCAAGCACACGACGAAGACGATCGACGGCGGCGAACAGCTGACGGCGGCCGACTTCGCGACCGGCAGCGACCCGATCGCCGGCAAGCTGGAGGGGACCGAGCGCGCCCTCACGGTGCCGGTCGACACCTCCCGCGGCAACGTCGGCAAGATCAAGGACGGCTCGCGGGTCGACGTGCTCGGCGGCTACAACGCCGAAGAGTCGGGCGGCCGCGCCCGTCCGGCGCTCGACATCCTGGCCCGTGACGTGCTCGTCCTCTCGGCGCCGGCGAAGCCGAGCGGCTCGGGGATCGGCTCGGGCAAGGAACAGGAAGTCGCGCTGCGGCTGAGCGACCGCGACGCCGCCCGCGTCGCCTACGCGGCCGAAAACGGAAAAGTCTGGCTGGCGATCCGGCCGCCGACCCTTGCCAGGGACTCGGGCGCCGGCTCGAGCGAAGGGGGAACGGCGCAATGATGATGACCGAGACGCTGAAGGCGCTCGTCGTGGTCGAGGACGGCGCCGACCCGGCGCTGGTCGACGCCGCCTTTCCGCCGGGGGGGCGGATCGCGCCGTCGGCCTTCGTCGAAGGCGTCGCCGAAGCGGAACGGGCGATCGGCGACTCGTCGGACCTGGTGCTGGTCGCCTGCGGGGGCGAGGCGGCGGGCGTCACGGGCCTGATCGGCCGCGCGCGGGCGGAGCGGCCCGACCGGCCGATCGTCGCGCTGGCGGAGAGCGCCCCCGACTACTTCGTGCGGGCCCTGCTGGAAGCGGGAGCCGACGACGTGGTCAAGCTCCCCGACACGCCGGACCGCGTCACGTTCGCGATCGACAAGGCGGTCGCTCGGCACCGCGGGCGGATGGCCGAGGCGCAGCGGGCCGCGGCGCCGATGATCTGCCTGCTGGGGCCGAAGGGGGGCACCGGCAAGACCGTTACGGCTTCGAACCTGCTGGTCGGCCTGGCGCGGGCGGGCCGGCGCGCGGTGGGCGTCGACCTCGACCTCCAGTTCGGCGACATGGGGCTGGCGCTGGGCCTGGAGCCCGAGTGGACGATCTACGACCTCGCGACCTCGGGCGGCGGCCTCGACGCCGGCAAGCTCGACGCCTACCTGACGAGCCACGAGTCGGGGGCGCGGGTGCTGCTGGCGCCGACCCGGCCCGACCAGGCCGCGGCGATCTCGATCGACCTGCTGCGCGAGATCTTCGCGCTGCTGCGCGCCAGCTACGACGTCGTCGTCGTCGACACGCCGCCCGACTTCACGCCGGAGGTGATCGCCGCCGTCGACGCCTCCTCGCACGTCTGCGTGGTCGGCAACATGGACTCGCTATCGCTGAAGAACACGAAGCTCGGCCTGGCGACGCTGGAGCTGATGGACTACGACCCGGATCGGGTCACGCTGATCCTCAACCGGGCCGACAGCGACGTCGGCCTGACTCCGGCCGACGTCGAGGCGGTGACCGGCCGCCGCGCCGCGGTCCTGGTGCCCAGCGACCGCGACGTGCCCCGCTCGCTCAACGAAGGCGTGCCGATCGTGCTCGGCCGGGAGCGCTCGCCGGTGGCCGCCGCGATGAAGCAGCTGGCCGGCATCTACCTGGCGGACGGTGCCAGCCCGAACGGCGCCGGCGCGGCGCCGGCGGCCCGGCGGCGCTGGCTCGGCCTTCGAGGGGCGCGCTGATGCGCCTCGACGAGCGTCTCGCGGCGAAATCGGGCCTCGGTGGAGTCCCGACGGATGTCGACCCGTTCGCGGAGCTGAAGAACCGCATCCACCAGGCGCTGATCGCCGACCTCGGCCCGCAGCTCTTCGCCGAAGGGGCGGAGGCGCACGAGATGCGCCGGCTGGTCGAGCCGGAGGTGCGCAGGCTGATCGAGGCGGAGCGCACGATCGCCGGCGCCGACCGCGAGCGGCTGGTCGAGGACATCGTCGACGACACGGTCGGCCATGGCCCGCTGGAGCGCCTGCTCGCCGACGACACCGTGACCGAGATCATGGTCAACGGGCCGCACGACGTCTGGATCGAGCGCAACGGCCGGCTCTTCGAGACGCCGGTCCGGTTCCTCGACGGCTCGCACGTGCGGCGCATCATCAACAAGATCGTCGCTCAGATCGGGCGGCGCATCGACGAGTCCTCGCCGATGGTCGACGCCCGCCTCCCCGACGGCAGCCGCGTCAACGCGGTGATCCCGCCGCTCTCGCTCTCGGGGCCGCTGGTGACGATCCGCAAGTTCGCGCGCGAACGCTTCACGCTCGACGACCTGGTGCGGCTCGGCACGCTCAACACGGAGACCGTCGACTTCTTCGAGCGCTGCGTCCGGGCCGAGCTGAACATCCTCATCTCGGGGGGGACCGGGACCGGCAAGACGACGCTGCTGAACGCGGTCTCGGCGGCGATCCCCGACGCGGAGCGGATCGTGACGATCGAGGACGCGGCCGAGCTCCAGCTCAACCAGCGCCACGTGCTGCGGCTGGAGTCGCGCCCCCCAAACGTGGAGGGAAGCGGCGAAGTGTCGGTGCGGGACCTCGTCCGCAACTCGCTGCGCATGCGGCCGGACCGGATCGTCGTGGGCGAGGTGCGCGGCGCGGAAGCGCTGGACATGCTGCAGGCGATGAACACGGGGCACGACGGCTCGCTCTGCACGCTGCACGCCAACTCGCCGCGCGACGCCCTCTCGCGCCTGGAGACGATGGTGCTGATGGCAGGCTTCGAGCTGCCGGTCAAGGCGATCCGCCAGCAGGTCTCCTCGGCGCTGGAGCTGATCGTCCACCTGGAGCGGCTCGAGGACGGCGGCCGGCGTGTCACCTCGATCGCGGAGGTGCAGCGGATGGAGTCCGACGTCATCACGCTCGAGGACCTCTTCAAGTACCGGGTCGAGGCGGTGCGGCCGGACCGCACCGTGATCGGCAGGCTGGAGCCGACCGGCATCCACCCGACCTTCCAGGAGAAGTTCCAGAAGCGCGGCGTCGAGCTGCCGATGAGCATCTTCTCGCCGCGCCGGCCTGGCCAGGCGCAGCCGCGGCCGAAGCGGCCGGGGGCCGGCGAGGTCGCAAGGGGCGCTTGGGGGGCAGTCTCGAAATGAGGCGGCGGGTGGCCGGGATCGCGGCGGCGTGCGGGCTCGCGGCGATGCTCGCGGCGGCGGCGCTCGCGGCGCCGGCCGGAGCGGCGTCGGGCGGCGGCGAAGCGGGGAGCGTGCTGACGATCGATGCCAGCCTCAGCGTCAGGGGGGAAGCGATCGACGAGGCGATGCACGCGGCGCGGGCGTTCGCCGCGCACCGGGCGCCGGAACAGCGGATCGGCGCGATCGCCTTCAACGGCGGCCGCCAGGACCTGCTGCCGCTGACCACCGACGAAGCAGAGATCGACCGGGCGCTCTCCAGCGCCCCGGCGCTGGGCGATGGCACGCACCTCTACGACGCGGTCGACGCCGCGATCGAAGAGCTGCGCAGGGCGGGCCTGGAGCGGGGCTCGATCGTCGTCTTCTCCGATGGGGCCGACACCGGCAGCGTGGCGAGCGAGGACGAAGTGGTGCGCAGGGCGGGCATGGCGGGATTCAAGATCTACGTGGTCGGGCTCGAATCGGCGAACTTCGACCCGGCGACGCTGCGCGGGCTGGCGCGCGGCGGCGAGTATGCGAGCGTCAGCGACCCGCGCCAGCTGGCGCGGGTCTTCGGCCGCTTCGGCGCGCGGCTCGCCGCTTCCTACGCGCCGAGGGCCACCGGCTTCTGGGCGTCGACGACGGCGATGCTCGCAGCCGGACTGCTGGTCATGCTGCTCGTGGGCGCTGCGGCGATGGTGCTGGTGGCGCCGCGGCGCGAGTCGGTTGTGGCGCGCCTCGCGCGGTTCGGCGTGGTGGCCGCCGAGCCGGAGCCGGAGCAGGTGGGGGTGGCGCGGCGCGAGGCCGGGGGCCCGGCGGGGCCGCTGGCCGCGATCGAGCGCCCGCTGAAGGAGAAGGAGCGCTGGCGGCGCTTCGAGGAGGAGCTCGACCTGGCGCGGATCGAGACGCCGGCGATCGAGATCGCCGCCGCGGCCGTTGCCGGCACGCTGCTGGCGATGATCGTGCTCGTCGCCGTCGCTCCCTTCCCGGCGCTGGCGCTGCTCGGGCTGCTGGTCCCGTTCGCCGTCCGGGCGCTGATCGAGCGCAAAGCGCACCAGGCGCGCGAGAAGTTCGCCGAGTCCCTCGCCGACAACCTGCAGGCCGTCGCCTCGGCGATCCGCGCCGGCCACGGCATGGTGGGGGCGCTCTCGGTGCTGGTCGAGGAGGCCGCCGAACCGGCCCGGGAGGAGTTCCGGCGCATCGTCGCCGCGGAGCGGGTCGGCGTGCCGCTCGAGGACTCGATCCGCGAGGTGGCGCGGCGGATGGAGAACCGCGACATGGAGCAGCTGGCGCTGGTCGCGATCATCCAGCGCGAGACCGGCGGCAACACCGCAGAGATCATCGACCGCGCGGTCGAGACGATCCGCGAGCGCGCCGAGCTGCGCCGCATGATGGCGACGCTGACCGCGCAGGGGCGGCTGTCGCGGGCGATCGTCACGGCGCTGCCCGTCTTCCTGCTGGTCGCGATCTCCGCGATCAACCCCGACTACATGAAGCCGCTCTTCGAAACGGGCGGCGGGCAGATCATGCTCGTCCTCGCCGCGGGCCTGGTCCTCGCCGGCTCGCTGGCGATCAAGCGAATCGTCGACGTGAGGGTGTGAGGAGGAGGATCCGGAGATGCTGCTGCTGATCGTCGGAATCGTGCTGACCGGGATGGCCTTCTGGCTGTTTGCACTGGCCCTGGCGCTGCCGCGCCTGCGAGCCGCGCAGCGGCTCGCCCAGATCGGCTCCTACGGCTACCCCGTGGAGGGCGAGCCGGCGGACGACGAGGCGGGCGGCGAGACGCTCGGCGGCCACCTCG
Organism: Solirubrobacterales bacterium; assembly: GCA_035605615.1. Lineage (GTDB taxonomy): Bacteria > Actinomycetota > Thermoleophilia > Solirubrobacterales > 70-9 > VRUE01. Next base: position 2,123 of record DASTHF010000134.1, on the reverse strand, counting down.
ACCGGCTGGCCGACCGGATCGGCGCGGCGGCGATGCCGCGGCTGGGTGGCGAAGCGGGGGAGCTGCGCGGCCTGCTGGTCTCGGCCGGGATGTACGGGATGGGGCCCGACAAGTTCCTCGGCTACCGGCTGCTGAGCGCGGTGGCGCTGCCGGTCGCCTGGCTGTGGCTCGGCCCGGCGACGGGGACGAGCGGGGCGCTGGTGACGATCGGCTTCGCGCTGAGCGCCCTGGTCGGCTGGACCCTGCCGCTGACCGCGGTGCGGAGGCGGGCGGAGTCGCGGCTGGCCGAGATCGACGGCGAGCTGCCGGAGCTGATCGACGCGCTGGTCGTCACCGTCGAGGCGGGGTCGGGCTTCAACGCGGCGCTTCAGATGGCGTCGCGCGAGCTGACCGGCCCGCTCGGGGATGAGATCGCCCTGGCGCTGCGCGAGCAGTCGATGGGCCTCTCCAACGAGGCGGCGCTGGAGAACCTGGCGAGGCGGGTCGACACGCCCTCGGTGCGGGCCTTCGTGCGGGCCGTGCTCCAAGGGGAGAAGCTGGGGGTCTCGATCGGCGACATCATGCGCTCGCTGGCCGTCGAGGCGCGCAGCCGGCGCCGCTCGGCCGCCGAAGAACGCGCCCACAAGGCGCCGGTCAAGTTGCTCTTCCCGCTCGTGCTGCTGATCTTCCCGGCGGTGATGATCATCCTGCTCTATCCGGCCCTCCACAACATCACCCAGGCCCTGGGCGGGCACTGAGCGGACCGCTCAGGAATCTGTCTCTTCGAGGGCGCGGCTGAGGGCGCCGAGCTTCTCGATCGCCGCCGTCGCCTCGCCGGCCGCGGCGACCAGGCGGGAGTGCCGCCGCTCCAGCGCGGCGATCCGCTCGTGTGCGGCGGCCAGCTCCTGCTCCAGCTGCCGGGCCCGCTCGCCGGCCTCTTCGAGCTCGCCGATGCGGCGCCCCACGGCGTCGGCCAGGCTGTCGGCCTTGCGCACCGCCTCCCGCAGCGCCTCGAGGTCGGCCGAGCGGTCGCCGGCCTCGGTCCGGACGGGCTCCGGCGGGCGCGGCATCGGCATCGGCGGCGGCTCCAACCTGGGGATCGGCGGTGGCTGAGGGGTCGGTGCCGGCGGAGGTTCGGATCGGGGTGCCGGCGGTGGCTCCGGTCGCTCCTCCTCTGTCTCCTCTTCGACCTCCGGCGCTTCGATTTCCTCGGCCTCCGGCGCTTCGACCGCCTCGACCGCCGGTGGTGGCGGTGGCGGCGGAACCGGTGCCGCCCCTTCGGCGGGCAGCCTCTCGATCGCGCTCTGGATGTCGCCGGCGCTCGCGATCACCGGTCGCACCTCGCTCCTCGCGATCGATTCGATGTCGCTGATCCCCAGCGATTCGCACGGGTCCGCGACCGCGACGATCAGCGCCCCGTCGGCCGCGAAGGCGATCGGCACCGCCCGGTAGCGCAGAGCCGTCGTGCGGCCGATCATCGCCGCGGCTTCCATGTCGACGTCGAAGCGGTCGAGGTCGACGTGGTCGAGGCCGGTGCGCTCGGCGATCGCCCGCGAAAGCTGCTCCTCGTCGAGGACGCCGCTCTCCAGCAGCGACCGCTCGATCGTCTGCGCGGAGAGGCGCGACGCTTTCGCCGCCTTTTCGACGGCCTCCTGGTCGGCGAAGCCGAGCTCGACGACGACGTCGGTGAGGAAGGCGCCGTGCCGGTCGGGGTTGGCCGGCGGGGTGACGCCGGGGGTCTCCGGGTCGAAGCCGGCGATGCTGAGGCGCGGGCGGGCGGGGGCGATCCCGGTCACCGGAGCGCCTCCTGGGCGGCCCGGTCGGCGAGCCCCCGATCCCCGTTCCGCTCCGGTCCATGCGCGGCGGCTTCGGCGAGGTCGAGCGCCTGCGCGGCCGAGGGGGAGCCGCCGAGCGGCTGCACGCCGCAGGCGACCTCGATCCCCGGCCCGGCACCTTCGCTGACCCGACCCAGGGACTCGAGGAAGCGGGCGACGAAGGCGGGCGCGTCGCGCAGCCGGCAGCCGACGAGGACGGCGCCGATCGCCGCCTCGCCGATCCGGCCCACCCGGTCGGTGGCCCGCGCGTTCCCCTCCAGGACCTCGGCCGCCGCCTTCAGCGCCAGCCTGCCCGCGGCGCCGGCGCCG
>DASTHF010000064.1:0-2939 GCA_035605615.1 Solirubrobacterales bacterium | reverse complement strand
CGAGGTCCCCGTCCCCGCAAGCGAGCCCGCCCCAAACGCCCAGCTCGCCGAAGCTGCCGCCCAACTCGCCACCGCCGCCGGCTGGCGCCACAAGCTCCGCGAAGCTCCCGCCGACCTCGCCGGCTACGTCGCCTCCGGATTGCCCGCCCGCACGATGGGCCGCAGCATCGAGGAAGACCCCCTCTTTTACGCCGCCCCTCTGGCGGCGGGCGCCGCCTTGCGCCGCAAGGGTTGAGCAGCGGCCGCGAGAAGCAGGCGGCATGGCCGTCGCCGTCGAGTCGCCGCCCGCGAGCCCCGAGGTCGGGGCGCGGTTCGAGGGGCTGGTCCTCGACTTCCTCTCCTACCTGGAGCTGGAGCGAGGCCTCTCCCGCAACACGCTGAACGCCTACCGCACCGACCTCCTTCAGTACGGCGGGTTCCTGGCCGCCCGCGACGTCGATGCGCTTGGCGCCGGTCCCGCCGACATCGCCGACTTCCTCGCCGAGCTTGCGACGGGCGGCGACCGGCCCGCCTGCTCGGCGGCGACGATCCACCGCAAGGCCGCCTGCCTGCGCTCCTTCTACAAGCACCTGCGCCGCGACGAGCTGATCGTCGGCGACCCGACCGCGGCGCTGAGCGCGCCGCGCCGCGCCCGGCGGCTGCCCAACGTCCTCAACCCGAGCGAGGTCGAGATGCTGCTGGCGGCGCCGCGCGGCAGCGAGCCGACGGCGCTGCGCGACCGCGCCCTGCTCGAGGTGATGTACGCGTGCGGTCTGCGCGCCTCGGAGACGATCGGGCTCGAGGTCGGCGACCTCGACATGCACGAGGGCTTCCTGCGTGCCCGCGGCAAGGGCTCGAAGGAACGGCTGGTGCCGCTTGGCCGCAAGGCGATCGCCGCTGTCAGGTCCTACCTGCGCGGTGGCCGCCCGCGGCTGATCGGCGAGCGGGTCGAGGAGCCGCGGCTGTTCGTCAACTTCCGGGGCGGCCCGCTCACCCGCCAGGGCCTCTACAAGATCGTCCAGCGCCACGCCCGCGCCGCCGGCCTGGCCGGCCGCATGAGCCCGCACACGCTGCGCCACAGCTTCGCCACCCACATGCTCTCCAACGGCTGCGACCTGCGCGCCGTGCAGGAGATGCTCGGCCACGCCGACATCGCGACCACTCAGATGTACACGCACCTCTCCGGCGAGCACCTGAAGGAGGTCTACCTCCGCTCACACCCACGCGCCCTCACCTAAGTAGGGGCTCGAACGCACTTTTTCTCGCCGGGAGAGAGAAAGTGCGTTCGAGGTCAGGTAGAAAGTTGGGATGCCCGAGCTGCCCGAGGTCGAGACCGTCTGCCGCCAGCTCGACCCGGAGCTGAGGGGGCGGCGGATCGAGCGCCTGGAGATCCTCGACGCGCGCTGGTGCCGCCCGGTGCCGCCCGCCGAGCTGGAGGCCGCGGTCGGCGGCGCGAGGATCCGCCACCTGGGGCGGCGCGGCAAGTACCTGCTGCTGGGTCTGGACGGCGAGCGGACGCTCGTCATGCACCTGCGGATGACCGGCAACCTGGTGCTGGTCGACGGCGCCTCGAAGCTCGACCCCTCGGAGGGGATGCGGCTCTATGAGAGCGAGCGCTCGACCTCGGAACGCCACCTGCGAGCCCGCTTCGCCCTCGACGACGGCCGCCGGCTCTGGTTCACCGACCCGCGCCGCTTCGGCGAGTCCTTCCTGGTCGCCGACGCCGACCTCCCGCGCCGCTTCGCCCGGCTCGGGGTCGAGCCGCTCTCCGACGAGTTCACGGCCGAGGCGCTGGCCGAGGTCGCCGCCGGCCGCACCGCGCCGCTCAAGTCCTTCCTGCTCGACCAGTCGGCGATCGCCGGCGTCGGCAACATCTACGCCGACGAGGCGCTCTTCCGGGCGCGCCTCCACCCGCTCTCGCCCGCCGGATCGATGAAGCCCGAGCACCGCGAGGCGCTGCGCGCGGCGGTGATCGCCGCGCTCGAAGCGGGGATCGACGGCGGCGGCGCCTCGATCGACGACTACCGCGACGGCCGCGGCGAGAAGGGCAGGATGCAGGACGAGTTCCTCGTTCACACCCGCGAGGGCGAGCCCTGTCCGAGCTGCGGCGGGCCGATCGCCCGGATCGTCGTCGCCGGTCGCTCGACCTACTACTGCCCCGCCTGCCAGGTGCGGTTGCGCCGCCGCCCGCGCCGCCGCCGTCCGGCCCGGCGGTCAACTTAGGGGGTCGTGGCCGGCACCACCCTGAAGACCGAGGCGATCGTCCTGCGCAGCATCCGCTACGGCGAGGCCGACCGCATCCTCCACCTCTACTCGACCGCGCGCGGCCGGATCGGGGCGATCGCCAAGGGCGTGCGGCGGCCGCGCTCCCGCTTCGGCGGCCGCCTCGAGCCGTTCTTCCGCCTCAACCTCGTCCTCCATGAGGGGCGCGGCGAGCTGCTCACGGTGACCGGCGTCGCCACGGTCGACGGCTATCCGCGGCTGCGCGCCTCCGGTCCGGCACTGGCCGCCGGCGCCCGCGCCTGCGACGCGGTCCTGCGCCTGCTCGACTCCGCCGAGCCCAACCCGCCCGCCTACAACCTGCTCTGCCGCTACCTGGCGATGCTCGACGCGCCCGCGCCGGGGCGCGCGGCCGGCCTCGAGACGGCGCTCTCCTTCCGCCTCAAGCTGGCGCTGGCGGCGGGCTTCGTCCCCGAGCTGGCCTCCTGCGCGCGCTGCGGCGAGGCCGAGCACCTGAGCGGCTTCTCCGGCGCCGCGGGCGGCGTCGTCTGCGCGAGCTGCGAGGCCGGCTCCTTCCCGCTCTCCGCGGAGGCGCACCGCTTCATGGTCGAGGCGCTCGCCCGGCCACTAGCCGAGGCACCGGAGGCCGAGGAGCGGGCGCTGCGCCAGGTCGAGCGGGCGGTGGGGGAGACGCTGGAGCACCACGCGCACGTCCAGCTTCGCCCCCTGGACGCCCATAA
>DASTHF010000093.1:0-12468 GCA_035605615.1 Solirubrobacterales bacterium | reverse complement strand
CTGCCCTCGAAGATCGAGGCGACGCTCGCCTCCTGTGAGGAGCGCATGCGCGAGGTCGCCGCCGCCCACCGCGACCAGCAGTTCTTCCTCTACCTCGGCCGCCACATCGGGCTGCCGGTCTGCCTGGAGGGGGCGCTGAAGCTGAAGGAGGTCTCCTACATCCCGACCGACGCCTACGCCGCCGGTGAGATGAAGCACGGCCCGATCGCCCTGCTCGACGAGTCGACCCCGGTCGTCTGCGTGGCGACCGAGAGCCCCGTGCTCGGCAAGGTCCTCTCCAACGTCGAAGAGGTGCGGGCGCGCGGCGCCGACACGATCGCGATCGCGACCGAGGGCTGTGAGCGGGTGAAGGAGGTCGCCGACGAGACGATCGAGGTCGCCCGCACCGACTGGATCATGCAGCCGACCGTCGCGATCCTGCCGCTGCAGCTGCTCGCCTACGAGATCGCGCGGGCCCGCGGCCTCAACGTCGACCAGCCGCGCAACCTGGCCAAGACGGTGACCGTGGAGTAGCGGCGCCGCGTTAGGCTGCCGCGCATGGCCAAGACCCGTCTCGTCCTCGTCCTCGCCGTCCTCGCGTCCCTCGTCCTCGCCGCCGGCTGCGGCGGAAGCGGCTCCGGCCCGTCCGAGCTGGCCACCTTCGCGCCGCCCGGCTCGCTTGTCTTCGTCGAAGGGAAGTTGCGGCCGACGGGCCGGTTGAAGGCGAACGTCGACGCGATCGCGCAGAAGGTCGCGGGCGTCGGCAACCTCGGCGACCTCGTCGTCTCCAAGCTCGAAGAATCCGCGAAGGACGAAGGGGAACCGGTCGACTTCGAAAAGGAAGTCGAGCCCTGGCTGGGCGAGAAGGCGGCGATCTTCTGGTCGGCTGAAGACATCGGCGGCAACCATCCCGCCGCCGTCTTCGAATCGACCGACGCGGGCGCCGCGCAGCGCTTCATCGACGACCAGGTCAAGTCGAGCCGCCACCCGTACAAGCACCTCTCCCACAAGGGGATCGACTATGTCTTCGGGGGCCGCAAGCACGACACCGCGATCGGTGTCATCGGCGGCGACCTCCTCGTGGCCGGAAGCGAACAGGCATTCGAAGAAGCCGTCGACGCCTTCCAGGGCGCCTCGCTCGGCGACGAAAACCGCTTCCGCAAGGCGTTCTCCTCCGCGACCGACGGCTCGCTGGCCGACGCCTACGTCGACATCGGCGGCCTGATCAAGCGGTCCAAGAAGAAGATGACCCCGGAAGCCCAGGCCTTCCTGCAAGCCGCCCACATCGACGTCGAAGAAGCCACCGCCGTGGCCAGCCTCGTGCCCGGCTCCGACCGGGTCGAGATCGACCTGAGCAGCGACCTCGGCGGCGAACAGCCGCCGAGCGGCGACGCCTCCAAGCTGCTCGGCTCGCTGCCCGCGGAATCGTTCGCGGCGCTGGCCAGCGCCGACTTCGGCGGCCGCCTGATGGAAGCGATCGACCGGATCGACGCCGCCGGCGTCCCCGGCAAGCTCCCGCCGCACCAGCTGAAGAGCGCCCTGAAGGCCAAAGGCATCGACCTCGAAGCGATCTTCGGCTCGCTCCACGACGCCGCGGTCTTCGGCATCGGCGACGACCGGAGCAGCCTCGGCGGCGGCGCGGTGTTCGTCAGCGACGACCCCACCCGCGCCCGCAACACCGTCTCCAACATCGGCCTGCTGCTGCGCGCCTCGGGCATGCCCGGCATCGCGCCGCTGGGCAACGGGGCGACGGGCTTCTCGATCCGCAGCCACGAACTGGGCTCCAAGCCGCTCGTCATCGCGGCGCAGGGGGACCGGATCGCGATCGGCTACGGCCTGCCGGCCGGACTCGCCTCCGACACCCGTACGCTCGCCGACACCCCCGACTATCGGGCCGCGGCCGCCTCGCTCGGCGGCACGCCGATCTCCGGCTTCGTCGACGGCCCCGCGGCGCTGCGCCTCGCCGACGCGCTGGTCCCCACCTCCGAACAGGGCTTCCGGAAGGCGAAGCCGTACCTGGCAAAGGTCCGCTTCCTGGCGCTCGGCTCGGAGAGCGAAGGCGACCTGGCCAAGGCGAAGCTGATCGTCGGCCTCGGGAAGTAGCGGTGCGGTGGCCGCCGGCGTCGGCATCGACCTGCTCGAGATCGACCGGCTGGAGCGCGTCCTGGCACGCCGCCCCCGCCTCGCCGAGCGGGTCTTCACGGCGGCAGAGCGCGAGTACGCGGCGGCGCGTGCCCGCCCGGCCCGCCACCTGGCGGCGCGCTTCGCCGCCAAGGAGGCGGTCGTCAAGGCGCTCGGCCTCTCCGGCGGCTTCGGACTGCGCGAGATCGAGGTGGTCGCCGGCGAGCCGCCGCGCGTCCGTCTCAGCGGCCGCGCCGCCGCGGCGGCGGCGGGCCGCGACGTCAAGATCTCTCTCACGCACTCGCGCGGCTTCGCCGCGGCCGTCGCCGTCGCCGACACTTACTAGATGGAGCCTTGGCTGACGCCTCTCTACGACGCGGAGGGGATTCGCGCCGTCGACCGTTGGGCGATCGAGGAGCAGGGCGTCCCCGGCGAGCGGCTGATGGAGGCGGCGGGCACGGCGCTCGCCGAGGCGGTGGCGGGGCTGGCGCCCGCCGGCCCGGTCCGCATCCTCTGCGGCAAGGGCAACAACGGGAGCGACGGGCACGTCGCGGCGCGGCGCCTCGCCGCGATGGGCTTCGAGGTCGAGGCGCTCGACGTCTTCTCCGCCGAGCCGCGCGGCGGCTTCGACGCCTGGCTGGAGGGAGCCGGGGCGGTCGTCGACGCGATCTTCGGCACCGGCTTCTCGGGAGCGCCGCGCGAGCCGGCCGCCGCGGCGATCGAGGCGGTCAACCGCTGCGGGGCGCCGGTCGTCGCCTGCGACATCGCCTCCGGCGTCGACGCCTCGAGCGGCGAGGTGGAGGGGGCGGCGATCGAGGCGTCGCTGACGGTCACCTTCCACGCGGCCAAGCTCGGCCATCGGATCGCGCCGGGCAAGTGGCACACGGGCGAGCTGCGGGTCGTCCCGATCGGCATCCCCGAGGGGGCGCCCGCCGCGCCGGCAGGGGGCGCGATCGATGCCTCGGTGCTCGCCCTGGCGCCGCGCCGCGGCCCGCGCTCGACCAAGTTCAGCTCCGGCCAGGTCGTGATCGCCGGCGGCTCGCGCGGCCTCACCGGCGCGGTGCGGATGGCCTCGCTGGCGGCGATCCGGGCCGGCGCCGGCTACGCCACCGTTGCCGTGCCGGCCGACCTCGAGGCGATCTTCGAGCAGGGCCAGCCCGAGGTGATGTCGGTCGGCTGCCCGGGAGGCGACGGCTGTCTGGCGCCCGCCTCGGCCAAGGCCTTGCTGCGCGCCTTCGAGCGCGCCGCGGCCGGCGTCCTCGGGCCGGGCCTCGGCCGCGATCCCGGCTCGGTCGAGCTGGCCCGCGAGGCGATCGGCGCGATCGAGGTGCCGCTCGTTCTCGACGCCGACGGCCTCAACGCCTTCGCCGGCGAGATCGGGAGGATCGCCGCCAGGCCCGCGCCGACGATCCTCACCCCGCACGCCGGCGAGCTCGGTCGCCTGCTCGGCCGCGACTCCGCCGAGGTCGGCGCCCACCGCCTCGCCACGGCCCGCGAGGCGGCGCGCGCCGCCGCCGCGATCGTCGTCCTCAAGGGCGACGACACGATCGTCACCGACGGCGAGCGGGTCGCCGTCAACGTCCTCTCGGCCCCGGCCCTCGCCACCGCCGGCACCGGCGACGTGCTCTCCGGCATGACCGCGGCGTTGCTGGCGCGTGGCCTCGAACCGTTCGCCGCCGCCTGTGCCGCCGTCCTCGCCCATGCCCGCGCCGGTCGCGACGCGGCCTCCCGGATCGGCGCCGCCGAGTCGGTGATCGCCTCCGATGCGATCGACTCGATCCCGGCGGCGCTGCGGTGCTGACATCGCGGACGGCGAATGGTCACCTGCGCACAGGGGGCTGTGGCCAAGTGACCATTCGCGACAACCTCCCGGTCCAATAACCTCGTCGATGCCGCTATGAAGACCGCCGCCGAGATCATGGACGCAAGCGTTCCCGCCGTCTCCCCCGACGCCGACGCCCGCAACGCGATCGAGCTGCTCGCTCGCACCGACAAGGCCGCGATCCCGGTCGTCGACGACGAACGCCGCGTCGTCGGCATCGTCAGCGAGTCGGACCTGGTGATCGGCGACGAGCAGGCCGATCTGCACCTGCCGCACTACCTGGAGATCATGGGCGGCGTCGTCTTCGTCGGCTCGATGAAGGGCTTCGAGGAGCGCCTCGAGAAGGCGTTCGCGGCCAAGGTCTCGGAGCTGATGACGCCCAACCCGGTCGTGGTCGGGGTCGACGACGACGCCGAGACCGTGGCCAAGGCGATTGCCGAGCACCACCACAACCACCTTCCCGTGGTCGACTCCGAGGGCCGCTTCGCCGGCCTGGTGACGCGGGCCGACGCGCTCGCCGCGCTGCTAGTCGAGAGCTGAGATGGCGCGGGCGGTCGCCCGGATCGACCTCGCCGCCGTGCAGCGCAACGCGGCGCGGCTCAAGTCGGAGCTGAGCGATGGCGCCGAGCTCTGCGCGGTGGTCAAGGCGGAGGGATACGGGCACGGCGCCGACGCCTGCGCGACCGCGGCGCTGGCCGGCGGCGCGACGCGGCTGGCGGTGGCGACGGCGGCCGAGGCGGACTGGATCGGCCGCGGCTTCCCGCACATCCCGCTGCTGACGATGGGGGCGCTGACCCCGGAGGAGCTGGACATGGCTATCGCCGCCGGCTCCGAGGTCTCGGTCTGGCGGCGGGGCTTCGTCGAGCTGGTTGCGGCGCGGGCCCGCGCTCACGGCCGCCCCGTTCGCGTCCACGTCAAGCACGACAGCGGCATGGGGCGGCTCGGCAACCGCGACCCGGTCGAGGTGATGGCCGTCTGCCGCGCCTGCGCCGAGAGCCCCGACCTCGAGCTGGCCGGCGCCTGGACCCACCTCGCCACCGCCGACGAGCTGGAGTCGGACTTCTTCGATGAGCAGCTGGAGCGCTTCGGCGCCGTCGCCGAGGCGGTCAAGGCGGAGTTTCCCGAGGTCATGGTCCACGCCGCCAACAGCGCCGCCGTCCTGCGCGACCGCCGCGCCCACTTCGACATGGTCCGCTGCGGGATCGCGATCTACGGGCTCGATCCCTTCCACGCCGACCCGGCCGAGCGGGGCCTCTCGCCGGCCCTCTCGCTGCATTCCTACGTGGCGGACGTGAAGCGCTTCGCGACCGGCGACAGCGTCGGCTACGGGCGGACCTGGCGGGCCGAGCGCGACACCTGCGTCGGCGTGCTGCCGCTCGGCTACGGCGACGGCGTGCGGCGCGGCCTCTCCAACAACGCCGAGGTGCTGGTGCGCGGCCGCCGCCGCCCCCTCGTCGGCACCGTCTCGATGGACAACGTGACGATCGACCTCGGCCCCGACACCGACGTCGAGCCGGGCGACGAGGCGGTGCTGATCGGCTCGCAGGGAGAGGAGACGATCCTCGCCGAGGAGCTGGCGGCGCGCCTCGGCACGATCAACTACGAGATCACCTGCGGGATCTCCGTGCGGGTCCCGAGGAATACGGAGTGACGCTCGCCGACCGCCTCGACGTCTCGCCGCTCGTCGCCCTGGCGCGGCGGGCGCTGGCCGGCGAGGAGGCCTGGATCGCGGGCGGCGCCGTCCGCGACGCGGCTCTGGGTCGCGCGGTGACCGACCTCGACCTCGCCGTCCCCGGCGATCCTGCCACGGCGGCGAAGGCGATCGCCCGCGCCGGCGAGGGTCACGCCTTCGAGCTCTCGGCCGAGTTCGCCACCTGGCGCGCGGTCGCCCCGGACCGCTCCTGGCAGGTCGACGTCACGGCGCTGCGCGGCGAGACGATCGAGGCCGACCTGGCGGCGCGCGACTTCACGCTCGGCGCCGTCGCCGTCCCGCTTGCCGGCGGCGAGCCGATCGACCCCTACGGCGGCCTCGCCGACCTCGAGCGGCGGCTGCTGCGTGCGGTGGGGGAGGACAGCTTCGCCGCCGACCCGCTGCGCCTGCTGCGCGCCGCCCGCCTCGCCGCCGAGCTGGAGCTGGAGGTCGAGCCGGTCACTGTGGCCCTGGCCCGCGCCGCGGCGCCGCGCGCCGCCGAGCCGGCCGGGGAGCGGCAGCTCGCCGAGCTGCGCCAGCTGGTCGCCGGCCCCCGCCCGCTGCGCGGCATCGAGCTGCTCGACGAGCTCGGCCTCACGCCGATCGTGCTGCCCGAGCTTGAGGGGCTGCGCGGCGTCGAGCAGGGGCCCAACCACCACCTCGACGTCCACGACCACACGCTGGCGGTGCTGGAGCGCACGCTGGAGGTCGAGGCCGACCTCGAGCGCTTCGCCGGCGAGCGCGCCGTCGAGGCTCGGGCGCTGCTGGCCGAGCCGCTCGCCGACGAGATGAGCCGTGGCACGGCACTCCGCTTCGGCGCCCTCCTCCACGACATCGCCAAGCCGGCGACACGCGCCGTGCGCGACGGCTGGGTCACCTTCTTCGGTCACGACCGCGAGGGCGTCGAGATCGTCGGCCGGATCTGCGAGCGGCTGCGGGCGAGCCGCGTTCTCACCCGCCACCTGCAGGCGCTCACGCTCCATCACCTGCGGCTCGGCTTCCTCGTTCCCGAGGCGCCGCTGCCGGCCCGCCGCGTCCACGACTACCTGCGGGCGACCGAGCCGGTTGGCGTCGACGTGACGCTGCTCAGCGTCGCCGACCGCCTCTCGGCGCGCGGGCCGGGGCCGCTGGCGGGAGAGGAGGCGGTCGAAGCGCACCTCGGGCTGGCCCGCGAGATGCTCGTCGCGGCGCTCGACTGGCGCCGCGACGGCCCCCCTGAGCCGCTGCTGCGCGGCGACGAGCTGGCCGCCGAGCTGGGGCTCGACGAGGGGCCGCGGCTGGGCGAGCTGCTCGCCGAGCTGGAGGCGGCCCAGTACGCGGGCGAAGTGAGAACGCGCGAGCAGGCGGTAGAGCACCTGCGCATGGCGATGGTGAGATAGCCTCTCCGATCGCATGGGCAAAGAGGAGAAGATCGAGATGGAGGGCGAGATCACCGAGGCCCTCCCCAACACGATGTTCCGGGTGAAGCTCGACAACGACCACGAGGTGCTCGGCCACATCTCCGGCAAGATGCGCCGCCACTACATCCGCATCCTGCCGGGCGACCGCGTCAAGATCGAGCTTTCTCCATACGACCTCGACAGAGGTCGGATCACCTATCGGTACAAATAACCGCCTGGCGGCGTCCTCGGTCGCTCGCGTGCAGAGCACGCCACGCTCCCTGCGTCCTTGCCAGCCGGCTATTTGTCCTCGATAGGACTGACCATCTCAGATATCAGCGCCGACCAGGCGAAATCTTGCGCTCCCAAGCCCCGCCCGGTGCGCGGGTCGTAGTACTCCCGTAGCCCTTCTCTTTCCACAGCGCCGATCAGGCCGCGGGCGATGCGCCCAGCCGCCTCGTCGTAGCCGAGCCGCCGCAGGCCCAGCCAGAGCAGCCAGGCGGCGTTGACCCAGGTCGGGCCGCGCCAGTAGCGGCGGATCGGGCCGCTGTTGCCGCCCGGCTCGTAGCCCGGCTCGCAGGCGGCGACCGAAGGCGGGCCGACCGGGGCGACGAACTCGCGCTCGCTCAGCAGGTGCTCCTCGACCAGCCGCCGCCCGATCTCATCCGGCAGGTCGGGCAGGGCGAGCGGTGCCAGCGCCGCCCAGGTGAGGACGCCGGGCCGCGCGCCGCCCGGCTGCGCCTCGTCGAGGAAGAGGCCGCGCCGCTCGTCCCAGAGTCGCTCGACCAGGGCCGGCGTAACCGAGGGGCGGCCGAGCGCCTGCAGCGAGAGCGACCACATCGTGTTGACCAGCGTCTCGCAGAGGACCGGTCCGCCGGCGTCGCGGATGCGCCGCGCGTCCCAGCCGAGGCGGCGGTTGCGGCGCACCAGGCAGGGGAAGCCGATCCTCGCGCCGGCCCGCCGCCCCCACACCGGGTCGAACTTGGGCGAGGCGTCGAGGCCCGACTCGTCGGGCTGGACGATCCAGAGCAGCCCGTCGCCGTCGAGGTCGCGGTGCGCGGCGAGCCAGTCGGCCTGGGCGGCGATGCGCGGCTCGGCGGCCGGGTCGCCGACGGCGATTCGCCAGGCCCAGGCGAGCAGCGGCGGCTGGATCGTCTCGGTCTGCAGGGCGCGGCGCGAGGCGACGTTGTAGAAGGGCAGCCGCGCCAGGCTGACCGGCCGGTCCCAGAAGATCGTGTGGCCGACGAAGCCGTCCTCGCGCTGGGCGCCGAGCAGGGTCTCGAGCTCGGCTCGCGAGCGGGCCGGGTCGAAGCGGCGCCAGGCGATCGCCGCGAAGCAGGAGTCCCAGTACCACTGCCACGGGTACCAGCCGGGGCTGGGACGGGTGTAGGCGAAGCGGACACCGTCGCGCTCGCCCTGCAGCCAGTTGGCACGGAGGACCCGCTCGGCGATGTGGGTGGCGGGATGGCTTTCCCTAAATGTTCGGGCTTCGCTCACTCGCGCCAATGATCGCCGGCCAGCCCGGCGCTCGTTCGCTCAGCCCTCACAGCGCGGTCCGGCGCATCTCGCGCAGCGACAGCGCGCCGAGCACGGCGAGCATCGCGCCCACCGCCAGGACGCCGGGCCACGTCTCCGCCCAGCTGACGCCGCCGACGAAGCCCTGACGCCCCGCGTCGATCACCCTGGTCACCGGGTTGACGCGCGCCGCGTCCTGGAGCCAGCCCTGCAGCAGGGCCAGCGGCGCATAGGCCGTGGTGGTGAGGATCAGCGCCAGCATTCCGGCCTGCATCAGCGGCGCCGCCGACTGGCTCTTGAAGCGGAGCGCCAGCGCCGTTCCCCAGCAGGCCGCCACCGCGCCCATCGCGAAGACCATGCAATAGACGATCAGCAGCCCGTCGACCCCCGGCCAGTGGGCGCCGAGCAGCAGCGCGATGGCGAGCACCGCGGTGGCGGGGATCAGCGAGCGGACGCTGGCCGAGAGCACCGTGCCGGTCAGCAGCACCCAGCGCGGCGCGGGGGAGACGAGCAGGCGGTCGAGCCAGCCCTGCTCGATGTCGCGGGCGAGGTTGACGCCGGTCGCCGCCCCGGTGAAGCCGGCCCCCTGGATCATGCTGACCGGGACGATGAAGCTCGCGTAGCTGCCGGTGCTGAAGCCGCGCAGTTCGGTGAGCGCGCCGAAGACCCCGTTCAGGCCGAGGAAGAAGATGGTCGGCGCCAGCACGCCCGGGATCGCCGCCGCCGGCACCCGCAGCAGCTCGTTCGCGGCTCGCGCCATCAGCGCCGCGATCGTCGCCAGGTTGGCTCTCATCCGACCCTCAGCCGGTGCCGCAGGGCGCGGGCGCTGAGCAGCAGGCCGAGCGCCGCGATGCCGGCGATCGCCAGCGTCGCGTCGAGCACGTCGCTGCCGTTGATCCCCGAGATGATCGGGTTGCGGATCCCGTTGACGACGAAGCTCATCGGGTTGTAGGCAGCGATCGTCTTCGCCGGCTCGATCATCAGTCCCTTGGGGAAGAAGGCGGTGGAGAGGAAGAGGACGACGAGGACGATCGGGAAGAGCCCCTGGACGACGCTCGCGGTGCCGGTGCGCAGGGCGATCGCGGCGCCGATCCCGCCCACCGCCAGCGCCGCAGTGGTGACGAAGGCGATCGCGATCAGCGCGCCCGGCACGCCGCTCTCGATCCTCGCCCCGAAGACCAGCCCGATCGCCAGGAACCAGAGCGCCGCGAAGAGCCCCAGCGCCGCCGTTCCCGCCAGCCGGCCGAGCACGATCGAGAAGCGCGAGATCGGTGCCGCGAAGAGGCGGTCGGTGAAGCCCATTTCGATGTCGACGGCGAGCGCGATGCCGCCGCTGTTGCCGGCCAGCATCAGCGACTGCATCATCGCTCCGGCCAGCATGAACTGGAGGAAGCTCTGGACGGGCGGGAAGCCGGGCAGGTGGACGGCGCTGCCGGCGCCGCCGGTCTGCACGGCGAGCAGCAGGGTGGGGAAGACGACGATCGGCGCCATCAGCTGCGGGCGGCGGAAGGTCTGCTTGATCGAGCGCATGCCGAGCGCTCCCACGACTCTTAGATCCATCGCCAGATTCATCCCGCCTCCCCGGCAGCCGAGGAACCGGTCGGGACGTTCATGCGGTGGCCGGTCATGACGACGAAGACGTCGTCGAGCGTCGGCTGGACCAGCTCCAGCGCGCCGACCCCGATCCCCGCCTCGTCGAGCGCCCGCACGACGCGCGGGATGTCGGCGGCGCCGTTCTCCACCTCGAGCAGGATCGTCCCCGTCTCTCCGGCGGGAGACGGCAGTGGCCTGCCGACCTCGGCGCAGGCCCGCTCCGCGTCGGCGACCGAACCGCCGTCGAGCTGGATCCTGACGTGCGGGTTGCCGATCTCCGCCTTCAGCGACTGCGGCGTCCCCTCGGCGACGATCCTTCCGCTGTCGATGATCCCGACGTTGTCGGCGAGCTGGTCGGCCTCCTCCAGGTACTGCGTGGTGAGGAAGACGGTGGTGCCCTCCGCGTTCAGCGCCCGCACCTCCGCCCAGATCGTTTTGCGGCTGACCGGGTCGAGGCCGGTGGTCGGCTCGTCGAGGAAGAGGACCCGCGGCTCGTGCACGAGCGCCGCCGCCAGGTCGAGGCGCCGCCGCATGCCGCCCGAGTAGCCGCCGACGCGGCGGTCGGCGGCGTCGGCGAGGTCGACCCGCTTCAGCAGGTCGTCGGCGCGGCGCTTGCCCTCGGCGCGGGGGATGCCCTGCAGCGTCGCCTGCAGGCGGATCAGCTCGCGGCCGGTCATCAGCGGGTCGAGCGCCGCCTCCTGCAGCGCCACGCCGATCGAGGCGCGCACCGCCCGCGCTTCGCGCACCACGTCGTGGCCGGCCACGGTCGCCCGCCCCCCGGTCGGCATCAGCAGCGTCGTCAGCACCCGCACGGTTGTCGTCTTGCCGGCCCCGTTCGGGCCGAGGAAGGCGTAGATCTGGCCCTCTTCGACCGCGAGGTCGATGCCGCGCACCGCGAGCACGTCGCCGAAAGCGCGCTCCAGCCGCTCCACCGCGATCGCGGCCATCGCTACGCCCCGGTCGGTTCGGCCTGCGCGAGCGGCGGCAGCGACTCGACCCAGCGCCGGCCGTTGGCCCGCTCCAGCGCCTCGGCGGCGTCGAGCAGCAGCTCGTCGCGGCCCCAGGCGGCCTGCAGCTGCAGCGCGATCGGCAGCCCCTCGGCGCTGAGGCCGACCGGCACGCTGATCGCCGGGATGCCGGTCAGGTTGGCGAGCCCGGCGCCGCGCACGTTGGCCTGGTCGGCGGTGTGCGTGCCGGAGGGAAGCTCGACGAGCGGCGCCTCCAGGGGCGGGGCGGGGGCCGGCACGGTCGGCCAGGCGATCGCGTCGACCTGCTCGAAGAGCTCGGCGAGGCGGCGGCGCGCCGCCGTGCGGAGCCGTTTCGACTGGACCAGAGCGAAGCTCGGCAGCAGCGCCCGGTACTTGACGAAGCCGCGGTTGAGCGGGCTCAGTCCCGGGTCGATTTCGTTGAGCCGCTGCGGGGTGACGCCGTTGAGCATCTCGGCGTTGATGATCAGGATCGCGGCGAGCGTCGCCGCCTCCAGGTCGTCGAGGACTATCTCGCGGACCTCGCCGCCGGTCTCCCCGCGCAGCGCCTCGATCGCCGCCTCGCAGGCCTCGCGCACCTCGGGGGCGACGTCCTCGGAGACGGCACCGCGCACCACGCCGATCCGCAGCCCGTCCGCGTCGCCGGCCTCGAGCTCCTCGCCGAACAGCGCCGAGCCGAGCAGCCGGCAGTCGGCGGCGTCGGCGCAGAGCGGCCCGGCGACGATCGTCTCGGTGACCGCCGCGACGTGGTGGCCGTCCAGCGCCGCGCGTCCGAAGGTGGGCTTCAGCCCGGTCAGGCTGCAGTAGGCGGCGGGGAAGCGGACCGAGCCGAGTCCGTCGGCGCCGACCGCGCCGGCGACCAGCCGCGCCGCGACGGCGGAGGCCGGCCCGCTGGAGGAGCCGCCCGGGCAGCGCTCCGTGTTCCAGGGGTTCCTGGCCGGGCCGTAGACGGAGGTGTTGCCGGTGCTGCTGGCGCCCAGCTCGTGCATGTTGCCGACGCCGACGATCGTCGCGCCGGCGTCGCGCAGGGCGCGGTAGGGGCCGGACTCGCCGGGCCGCGAGGGGGCGAGCATGTCGGCGGCGCCGAAGCGCTGCGCGCGCCAGGGCAGTGGCCACTCGTCCTTGATCACGACCGGGACGCCGCGCAGGGGGCCGGCCGGCGCCGCGGCGAGCATCTCGCGCGAGCGCTCGGGGAAGGTCTCGACGACGGCGTTGATCGCCGGGTTGCGCGCCTCGATCCTGGCAAGCGTCGCCTCGAGCAGCTCGCCGGCATCGAGCTCGCCGGCGGCGATCGCCGCCGCCTGCGCGCGCATGGAGAGGTCCAGCCCACTCATGGAACAACCTCATGTTCGCGGTCCGATCGCCACGGACTCGAATAACCGG
>DASTHF010000078.1:0-13033 GCA_035605615.1 Solirubrobacterales bacterium | reverse complement strand
CGGCGCCCTCGACCGCCGACCGGCGCTCCTCCCAGGTCTCGATCGTGACCTCGGCGCCGCGCGCGGCCAGCGCCCGGCCGAGCGCGATCGCGGGAAAGACGTGACCGGGGTCACCGAACGCGCCGACCAGGTAGCGCCTAGGGGGTGTCGAGCCCCTCGCCGGGTCGGGTGAAGACGATCTCGGGGACATGGCAGTTGGGCGATGTTCGCAGCAGGAAGCGGACGCCCTCGGCGATGTCCTCGGGGCGGATCATGTCCTCTCCCGGCACCTGGCCCTTCGCGAACTCGGTCATCGGGGTGTCGACGAATCCCGGCGCCAGCGCCGTGCACTGGATTCCCTGGCTGCCGAACTCATGGTGGGTCGACTGGGTGAAGTTGATCACCGCCGCCTTGGTCGCGGCGTAGACCGAGAGCCAGGCCTGGCCGCTCTTGCCGGCGATCGAGGCGGTGTTGACGATCAGCGCCTTGCCGTGCTCGGCCGCCGCCTCGCGCAGCAGCGGCAGTCCCTCGCGCGTGCCGATCACCAGCGCCCGCAGGTTGACCGCAAGCTGCATGTCGAGGTATTTGGTCTGGATCTGCTCCATCGGCGCGCCGATCCCGACGCCGGCGTTGTTGACCAGCACGTCGAGGCGGCCGTAGGCCTCGCGGTGGCGGGAGAAGATCGCGACCACGTCCTCCTCGTCGCCCATGTTGGCGGCGACGCTCTGCACCTCGAAGCCCTCGCCGCGCAGCCCCTCGGCCGCGCTCTCCAGCTTCTCCGGGCGGCGAGCCGAGACGGTGAGCGCGTACCCCTCCGCACCGAGCATCCGCGCGATCGCCAGCCCGATCCCACTCGAGGCCCCCGTGATCAGTGCCGCTCGCTCCGCCAACGCGCTCTCCTTTCTCGCCGCTCGGTCGCGCGCACCCTATATGCAGCCTCGCGGCGCTCGTCCCCAGGGGTGGATGCTGCCCGCCGCCCCCGCAATAACATGCCGCCGCATGGGCCCGCGCCGCGCCACGAGCATCCTCGCCGGCCTGCTCGCGGCGGCCGCGCTGGCGACCGGCTGCGGGGGCTCCGGCTCCTCCTCCGGCGGCGGTGGCGGCTCGGGCGGCAGCGCCGAAAGCATGCCGGCGCCGCTCAAGAGCGATTTCCCGAGCGCCGCCGGCAAATCGCTCGCCGAAGTCATGAAGGCCGCCGAAGGCCCCGCCGAACTGGTCGTCACGCCGGCGGCGATGGTCTTCTACAAGGGCGAGAACCGCTTCCCGTTCGGCGTCTTCCACAAGGACCACAGCGAGATCCCCGATGCCCGCGTCGCGCTCTACTTCGCCAAGGCGCCGGCGCCGGCGAAGAGCAAGGGAGGCGCGGCGGGGGGCGAAGCGCTCACCGAAGCGGGGAAGAGGGCGCTCGACGCGCCCGCCGTCGGTCCCTTCCCGGCGGCGATCGAAAGCCTCGCCGTCAAGCCGGCCTTCCGCTCGCGCACGACGGCGACCGACCCCAACGCCGCCTCGGTCGTCTACGTCACCCATGTCAACTTTCCCAGCGACGGCGAGTGGCGGGTCGCGGCGCTGATCGAAGAAGGCGGCAAGCTGACCGCGAAGCTACTGCCGAGCGCCGTCGTCGGCGAGTTCAGCAACGTCCCGCGCGCCGGCCGGCGGGCGCCGCTGATCCACACGCCGACCGCCGCCGGCGTGGGTGGCGACCTCGCCAAGATCACCACCCGCGTCCCCCCCGACACCCAAAACAAGGTCGATTACGCGGAAGTCTTCGGGAAAAAGCCGATCGTCCTCTTGTTTGCGACCCCTGAGTTCTGCCAGAGTCGGGTCTGCGGGCCCGTCGTCGACGTGGCCGAGCAGGTCAAACAGGCGTACGGGAACAGGGTGGCGTTCATACACATGGAGATCTACAACGACAACGACCCCAACAGGGGGGTGCGCCCGCAGGTGAGGGCGTTCCACCTGCCGAGCGAGCCCTGGGCCTTCGCGATCGACCGGCACGGCACGATCGGGACGGCGCTCGAGGGCGCCTTCGGCGTCGACGAACTGACCCACGCGGTGGAAGGGGTGGCGGGAGAATGACCGAGAAGGCGACGGACGAGCGGCAGGCGCTGCTCGAGTCCTTCGCGCAGGAGGCGCGCCGCCGCTGCGACGTGATCGCGGCCGGCCTGGCGACCGAGACCGACGACTTCGAGACGCTGCGGGTGGAAGCCCACGCCCTCAAGGGGACGGCCGGCGCGGTCGGCCTGCGGCGCCTGGCGGAGCTGGCGGGCCTGATGGAATCCGACCTCGCCGAGGCCAAGCAGACCGGCGTCATCCGCGGCGGCCGCAGCCACCAGATCGCCGACGCCGCCAAGGCGATCTCCGAAGGCGCCGCGGCGGCGGCGGAGGGGAAGGAAGAGCCACCCGACGTGGGCCGCTCCCTCGCCCAGCTGTTCAGCCCCTGAGCGGCAAGCCCCGGTCGCGGCCTCGGTGATTTTCACGGATGGTCGGCGCGCCGATCGGCGCTAACTTGAATGTGTGGTGGAAGCCGACGGCATGGTCGGGTTCGACGACCGCGACGGCGCGCAGATCGTCGACGCCCGCGACGTCCACAAGACGTACGAGCTGGGCACCGTGCGGGTCGAGGCGCTGCGCGGCCTCAGCCTCACGGTGGAGCGCGGCGAGATGGTCGCGATCATGGGGCCGAGCGGCTGCGGCAAGACGACGCTGCTCAACTGCCTCTCCGGCCTCGACTCGATCGATTCCGGCGAGGTCCTCGTCGAGGGGATCTCGCTCTCCGGCATGTCGGACCGGCGCCGCACCGACCACCGGGCGCGGCGGATGGGCTTCGTCTTCCAGTTCTACAACCTGATGCCGGTACTGACGGCGGTGGAGAACGCCGAGCTGCCGCTGCTGGTCGCGCGGGTGGCGGGCGGCGAGGCGCGCCGACGGGCGCTGGAGGCGCTCGAGCTGGTCGGCATGGGGGATCGCACCGACCACCTGCCCGACGAGCTGTCGGGCGGCGAGCGGCAGCGGGCGACGATCGCTCGGGCGCTCGTCAACGACCCGGCGATCGTCTGGGCCGACGAGCCGACCGGCGACCTCGACAGCGAGAACGCCGCCGAGATCGTCGCCCTGGTGCGCCGCCTCAACCGCGAGCGCGGCACGACCTTCGTGATCGTCACCCACGACATTGCGGTCGGCCGCGACACCGACCGGATCGTCCGCATGCTGGACGGGCAGATCGTCGAAACCCAGGTTCTGGAGGAGGTGCCGCATGTACGCGCGGGTCACCACGCTTGAGATCGACACGGTGCGGACCGGCGTCGATGAGGCGCTGGCGCGCTACCGCGAGCTGTTCGTGCCACGGCTGCGCGAGCAGGAGGACTACGAGGGCGTGCTCGTCTTCTCCACCCCGGAAGGCAAAGGGCTCGTGATCACCCTCTGGGCATCCGAGGAGGCGGCGCGCGCCGGCACCGGCGACGAGGGCGGCCTCTACGCCGAGGTGATCAGCAGCTTCATGACGGTGTTCAGGGCGCCGCCGGGGCGCGACCACTACGAGCTGACCTACTCCGACCTGCCGTCCCTCGCGACCGGGTAGGCGAGGATGGAGCGTCTCTTCGGGATTCCGATGGGCGCGCTCGCGGTGGTGCTCGTCGTCGTGGTCGGGGCGGCGCTCGGCGCTCTGGCCGCCCTCGCCCTCCGCAACAGGGTCTTCCTCAGGCTCGCCCTGCGCAACGTCTCGCGGCGGCGCGCCCGCACGGCGCTGATCGTGCTCGGCCTGATGCTGGGGACGACGATCGTCTCCTCGGCGCTCGCCACCGGCGACACGATGAGCCACACGGTGCGCTCGGTCGTGCAGCGCTCGCTGGGCAACACCGACGAGCTGGTCTCGGTGCGGAGCGCCGAAAAGCGGCAGGTGGGCGGGGTGGAACACCTGACGCGGATCAGCTACTTCGACCAGCGCCTGGCCCGGCCGGCCGAACGCGCCCTGCGCCGCACCGGACTCGTCGACGGGATCGCGCCGGCGATCTCCGAGCCGGTCTCGGTGCAGGACGTGACGAGCCGACAGAACGAGCCGCGGGTGCGGTTGTTCGCGAGCGACCCGGCGCGGATGGGCGCGTTCGGCGAGATCGAAGCGGAGGGGGGAGGGTCGGTCTCCCTCGCGGCGCTGCGCCGCGGCGAGATCTACCTCAACGTCGACGCCGCCGACGAACTGGCGGCGCGGCAGGGCGACCTGGTCAGGGTGTTGGTCGGCGCCCGGGCCGTGCCGCTCCGCGTGGGGGCGATCGTCCGCTACGACGGGACCGGAACGGACGGGGCCGCCGCCCTGCTGCCGCTGCGCCGCGCCCAGGAGCTGTTCGGGCGCCGCGGGCAGATCCAGCATCTCCTCGTCTCCAACTCCGGCGGCGACCCGGTTGGCAACAGCGACGCCGTCGTCGCCTCGAGCCGCGCCGCCCTCGCCCCGCTCGGCCTCGAGATCGAACCCGTCAAGCAGGAAAGCCTCGAAACGGCGGATCAGACCGGCGACGTCTTCATGTCGGTCTTCACCACCTTCGGCAGCTTCTCGATCATGGCCGGGATCCTGCTGATCTTCCTGATCTTCGTCATGCTCGCCGCCGAGCGGCGCGCCGAGCTGGGCATCTCGCGCGCGGTCGGGACGCGGCGGGGCCATCTCGTTCAGATGTTCGTCTTCGAGGGGGTCGCCTACGACCTCGGGGCCGCCGCGGTCGGCGCCGCCCTCGGGGTGGCGGTGGCCTACGGGATGGTCACGGTGATGGCGAACGCCTTCTCGGCCTCCGAGTTCGAGGTGGTGCGCCAGTTCCGCCCACGCAGCCTCGTCGTCGCCTACACCCTCGGCGTTCTCTTGACGCTCGTCGTCGTCGCCGTCTCGGCCTGGCGGGTGAGCCGGCTCAACATCGTCTCGGCGGTCCGCAACATGCCCGAGCCGCCGGCCGAGCGGACGGGCCGGCGCCGCATCGTCACCGCCGCGCTCGCGATCCTCGTCGGCGCGGCGCTTTTCGCCGCCGGCCTCGGCTCGGCCCAGGCGACGCCGCTCTCGCTGGGCTTCTCGGTCGCGGTGATCGGCCTGGTCGGGTTGGCGCGCGTCGCCGGTGTCCCCGATCGGATCGCCTACACGGTGGGCGGGCTGACGCTCGTGATCTGGTGGCTGCTGCCCGCCAGCGTGCTCAACTCGCTTGCCGGCGAGGAACTCAACTGGGACTTCTCGATCTGGGTCGTCAGCGGCGTGATGCTGGTCGCCGGCTCCACCTGGCTGATCGTCTACAACGCCGATCTGCTGCTGGGCCTGGCGATGCGCGTGCTGGGCCGCATCCGGGCGCTGGCGCCGATGCTGAAGATGGCGATGGCGTACCCGTTGAGGGGGCGCTTCCGCACCGGCGTCACCCTGGCGATGTTCACGCTGGTCGTCTTCACGGTCGTCGTCGGCGCCACCACGTCGACCGCCTTCCTCCACGCCACCGACAACGTCGAAGAGTTCGGCGGCGGCTTCGACGTCCGCGGCGAAGTGGCTCCGACGAGCCCGCTCGGCAACCCGGCGGCGGCGATCCGCCGCGCGCCCGGCCTCGACCCCCGCGACTTCGAGGTGGCGGCGAGCGGCTCCTTCGTGCCGGCGGACGCCCGGCAGCTGGGGACGCGCAAGTACGAGTCCTATCCCCTGCGGGGCTTCGACAACCGCTTCCTCGCGTCGAATTCCTACGGGCTCGCCGCGATGGCGAAGGGCTACACGTCGCCGCGCCAGGTCTGGGGTGCGATGGCGCGCCGGCCCGGCCTCGCCGTCGTCGACGCGCTGACCGTGCCGCGCCACGCCAACTGGGGATTCGCCCCGCCGCCGCCCTTCCGCCTGCACGGCTTCTACCTGGAGGACGAACGCTTCAACCCGGTTCGCGTGAGCGTGCGCGACCCGCAGACCGGCCGGCGCGTCGGGCTGACCGTGATCGGCGTCCTCAAGGACACCGCGCCGCTCGAAATGGCGGGGATCTGGACCTCGCAGCGGACGGCACGCGAGGCGTTCGGCGCCCGCGCGGTCCCGACCATCTACTTCTTCAAGCTGGCGCCGGGTGTCGATCCGGGCGCGACCGC
Organism: Solirubrobacterales bacterium; assembly: GCA_035605615.1. Lineage (GTDB taxonomy): Bacteria > Actinomycetota > Thermoleophilia > Solirubrobacterales > 70-9 > VRUE01. Next base: position 6,976 of record DASTHF010000078.1, on the reverse strand, counting down.
GCATGCCCTCGAGCGGACCTTCCTCGCCAACGGCATGGAGGCGAAGTCGATGTCGAAGCTGCTGCACGAAGCGGTCGGCGCCAGCTACACGCTCAACTGGCTGCTGCTCGGCTTCATGGGCCTGGGGCTGATCGTCGGCGTCGCGGCGCTCGGCGTGATCAGCGCCCGCGCGGTCGTCGAGCGCCGCCAGCAGATCGGCGTCCTGCGCTCGATCGGCTTCCGGCGTCGGATGGTCGAGATGAGCTTCCTGCTCGAGTCGTCCTTCATCGCCCTGACGGCGATCGTCGTCGGCACGGCCTTGGGCCTCGCCATCGCCTACAACGTCATCCACGAATCGGCCCAGAAGGCGTCTTGGACGAACCTCTCCTTCGAAGTCCCCTGGGTCCACCTGGGAATCGTCTTCTTCGCCGTCTACGCCGCCGCGCTGCTCACCTCGCTGGCGCCGGCGATCCGCGCCGCGCGGGTGTATCCGGCCGAGGCGCTGCGCTACGAGTGAGGACGGGGTGGGGGGCCGGCCCTCTCGGAGGCAGACGCCGAGGCGTCAGGAGAGAAGGCGCACGGCCATGCTGAACCAGACGTGGCTTTCCTCGGCGTCTATGCCCCAGTCCTCGACCAGGCCGTCGATGATCCGCAGGACCAGGGAGCTGTCCTTGCGCTCTTTCGCCCGCACGATCGCCCGCGCGCCGGGTCCGTGATCGTCGACGACCCCCTCGACCTTCGCATCGAAGAGCTCAAGCGACAGCTCGATCGGCTCCGAGGCGCCGTGCGCGACGCTGATCGTGACCAGCTCGCTGACCACGGTCTTGACGTCCGAGAGGGAGGTCTCGTCTATCCGTTCGCCCAGCGGCACGACCCCCTGGCGCGCTTCGCCCGGAGCCTGCACGGTCGGAAACAGCGAAATCCTCATGCCTACATCTACCCGCATCCGGCCTCCGCGTATTGTGAGATCGGCAAGGGGCGCGCAAACGGCCTCCCAGGGCCAAATCGACGCCTCCCGGGGGCGGTAGCTCAGTTGGTCAGAGCAGCGGACTCATAATCCGTCGGTCGCTGGTTCGAGTCCAGCCCGCCCCATTCTCGGGTGTACCGGGGGGGAGATTCGCACTTCGCCGTCCCTTGGACAGTCGTGACCATGCCCGAGCCAGGAGTTAGTGCTGCTTCCCAGGCGCTGATTGAGGAGCTGATGGGTGCTGTCGTGGCGGTCGACTTCGTGCTCCGGGTGCTGATGGGCCTGCCGGCGGACGTGCTCCCCGGTGAGGACAGGAGCGAAGCGATTCGCGCATTCTTGACTACGAGTGCCTGTCGTGAGGTGAACGCGGTGGGGCAGGACGCCTGTCGGGCGGCGACCGAGCTGATCGAGACGGTCATCGGCCGGATCGCAGACGACGCGCAGGCGATTGCGCAGTTGGCCGGGGAGATCGGACCCTGCTAAAGGTGGCGCCGCAGCAGGCGGCTAGGAAGCGTAGGTAAGATGCTATCTTACGTCCATGAGGACGACCGTCTCGACGAAGGGGCAGATCGTGCTGCCGGCGGAGCTGCGCCAGCGCGATCACATCGAGCCGGGCCAGGAGTTCGAGGTGGAGCGCATCGGCTCAGATGAGTACCGGCTGGTGCGCGTCGCTCCAGCGCCAAACGAAGGGCTCGTCGACTGGCTGCTTGCCTGCCCGCAGAAGGGCTACTTCGTCCCGATCGAGTCCGAGTCGACCGAGACGCTGTGACGAAACACCTGGTTGACGCCAACGTCCTCTCCGAGGCGACCAAGCCAGAACCAGATCCCAACGTCATTGAGTGGCTGCGGCGCAACGAGCGCTCCGTCGTCGTTGACCCGATCATCCTCGGTGAGGTCCGCTACGGCATCCTGTTGCTGCCCAGCGGCGCCAGGCGCACCAAGCTCGAGCGCTGGTTCGACGAGGGGATCGGCCGGATTCAGTGCCTGCCCTTCGACGGCGCCGTGGGGTTACGCTGGGCCCAGCTGCTCGCCGAGTTGCGCCGCCGTGGGAAGCCGATGTCGGTCAAAGACAGCCTCATCGCCGCCACCGCCCTGGCTCACGACCTGGCGGTGGTGACGCTCAACCGCCGCGACTTCGAGCCGGCTCGCGTCAAGCTCATCGATCCATCGCCCTGACGGCCTGAGCAAGTCACCCGTTCTCCTCGGCCAGGCATAGCGCCTCACACCTCCTCGCTGGCTAACCTCCCCCTCAGAGCGGGTGGGCACCGAGGCGGCTATCGAGCGGGCCGCGAGGCGGTTGTTGAAGCCCGCGCCCGGCTCGCCGAGCTGAAGCCGGCCGAGCGACGCGCCCTCGGCCTGATCGTTGCCGACTACTCCTACCGGGAGGTCGGCCAAATCACCGGCTGGTCCCACACGAAGATCAACCGTTGCGCCGCCGAGGGTCGCGCCGCGCTGTGGACCGCTGCTGGATGAGGCGGACGCGCACGAAGGCATTGGTCCGCTTCCGCCTTCACACGAAAGCGGCAGCGCCAGTCCCGCGTGTAGCGACTCTCTACGCGCCGTCGCCGTCAAACGAGCTGGAACTCGACTTCGGGGTCGGACTCGTCGTCAACGTCAAGCACCACTCGAGCGGGGGAGTTGGCGTCGGTGCCAAGCGGAGAAACCTCAACGATCTTCATTTTCGGTGGCCTGTGCTCGGTTCTCCCGAGATGTAGCTCGTGGCCAAAGATCGTCACCGACAAGTCCTGCCCGACCACCGCGTCCGGCCTCGCGAGGCGTTCGGGAAGATCGGCGACTTCCTCGGGGTCTTGTACGTCGAGGACCATCCGTCCGGCTGTGAACGTGCCGCCACCATCGCGCACAATTTCGGCTGCCTTCTGGGCTCCGATGATGTCCTGCCGGGGGAAGTCGTCGGGGAGTTGAATCGCTTGGCCGGTGTGCTCTTCGAGCACGACTAGGCTTTCGAAGAACTCGCGAAGCCGTTGCAGCCATTCGCGCTTATCGTCGGAGAGAGAACCGCTGCCGCTGAATGGGCCACCAAGCTCTCCGCTCTCTGGGAACAGATCTTCGCTCGCAAGGACGACATGAGTCTGCTGGTCAAAGGCAAGGAGGAGAGCGGCGGCTTCGGCGCTCGGTTTCGGGCTGCTGGAGGGCACAGCGGTAAGTGAGATGCCGACTCGCATTTGTGGCTTCTCCAGCAGCGTGATGTTGACTTCCACGAGAACCTGACCGGCAAACCCGGCGAAGGACGCTGCCGCGCCGGGCGGTGGCGGAACCGGCCGCAGGTCAACCTCTACTGTCAACTTGTCCTCGGGCGTGTGGATCTCCATCAGCAACGGGATGGTGTCGCCCGGAGAGAGGCGGGCTTCAGTAAGCCCGGTTGCTTTGAGACCCTCGCGGAACAGCTCTGGGGCGTGCATCCGAATCTGCGCACCCTCGCGAACAACCGCCTCTTTGCCTTCGGCTAGTTCTTGGACCGCCGCTCGGCGGGCCTTCTGGCCCTCCTCGTCTGCGTTGAACGAGAAGCCCGCATCCTCTACCTCTGCCCCTTCGCGCGGCCAGGCAGCTACGTGCAAGCGGACGCGAGTGTCGCCAACCGTCATCGTCATGTACGGCAACTCGTCCCACTGCGGCGCAGGGGTCTCGGCCCCGCCCGTCATCGTCTGGTACGTGAAATCCGGATCAGTCCCCTCGGTGAACTCGGCGATCGTCTTCGCGCGCTGAAGGAGGTCCGGTGCGTCCTCAAGCTTCCCTCCAGCCTGGATCGCGCGACCCAGCGCATCGAGCTTCGTGTTCTGCGTTGCGCCGAAGAAGCGGCTCCGCAGATCGGTGTGCTGGTTCAGCAGGCGGACCAGATCGCTGAGGGTCCACGCAGTGACCTCAACGCTTTTTTGTTTGGCGGGCGTTTTCAGCTTGTCCTGATAGCTGGTCTCAACGCGCTCCGAGAAGTCGCGCGGGAACACGAACTTCACCGCTGACGGGTCCCACCGCTTGATGGAGTCAGCAAGCGATTTCTCGCATTCGCTCCAGTTGATCTGCTTCGGGTAGTGCTTTGCTTGCCAGACGAGGGCTTTGTCGTCATCCGTTGCCGGTTTGACCGTGTCAGCTCCGCCATCGGGGGTGGTTAGGCGTTTCACCTCCGGGTCTTCCCGGTGCGCAAGCTCGTACGTCAGTTGCTCGAACGCCTCCGACGTCATTGCTTTCAGCTCGCCTTTCAGCAGCTCATCGCGCTCGGTATTCCCTTCCGCCATTAGGTCCCGAATCTATCGTCCGGTGATGGTCCCGCCGTTTGGGCGGCGATCGAACTCGGCGGCCGACCTTGGCTTGTCCGCCTTGCCGGCGTCGCGCGCTGACTAGGCCCCCTATCCTCGGGGGACGATGCGAGACTTCGCTCTCCCGTTTGACGGAGACCGCAAGAACTACGCCTGCGATGCGCAGTCGATTGGCTCCGGAGGATACGCCGTCGTCTTTCCGGCCACGTACAAGCCGAGCGGCGCCCGCGTCGCTTTCAAGCGAGTACGCAAAGGGGTCAACCGCGATGTAGCGCGGCGTCGCATGAAGCGCGAGGTCACTGCCATGTACCAGTTGGCCGACGAGCCGAATGTTATGCCGATCCTGGATGCGAGTTCGCGATTTGGCTGGTATGTGATGCCCATAGCAGAGGCTGACGCATACGCCTCGCGCGGTCAGCTTCAGGGCGAGCAGCTCGTAGCGATGCTGAATGAAGTCTGCACAGGGATTGCTGCTGCGCACGCCGCTGGATACGTACATCGGGACATCACACCTCACAACGTTCTCTACCTAGACGATGAGGGCGACGCTAGGTGGGTACTCGCAGATTGGGGTCTTGTTCGTGCACTCGATGGGAGGGCGAGCACGCTGACGAGCACCGGTGCCATTGTCGGAACCGAGGGGTTCATTGCGCCTGAGGTTCTCCGCGGGAGCGCCGAGGCAAGCGCGCTTTCAGACGTCTACAGCCTGGGTCGGGTGGTTGCTTGGGCGATCACTGGCGAGGTGCCTCTTGCGGGGCAGGATCTCCTGCCGAGCGGACCCTTCCGGCAGGTGGTTCGCGCAGCCACGCGGAGTGCTCCACGTGAACACTGCACGCTCGACGTGTTCCGCTCCAAACTCGCGGAGATCAGGTTCTCCCCGCCGCCCCAGCCGACCGAGCAGGCTAGTCGGCTCCGCGACGCGGCCCGTGGCGGCGATGCCAGATCTGCGACCGAGTTGATGGAGCTGGCCGACGAGAACGCAGACGATTCGGAGCTATTCCTGGACGTTGTCGCAACGCTCGGCCGCGCTGAAATGGCCGGTTTCATCTCCGCCGAGCCGGAAGCCGCAGGGCGAATCGCAGCCGCAATGTCGCGTCATCTTCGCGAGGATTTCCAGGGCAACTTCGATCACATGAACATCCCCTTGCGCTTTGTCTGGGATATCGCGGCCGTTGCCGCCGCAAGTGGTGACTTCGGCTTGCTTGAGGACGCTTCAATCGCGCTTTTTGAAGCCGAGGCGCACTGTGCCCGCTACGAACAACGGCGCCGGACTCGTGCCTGGTTAGAGCGCCTACACGGACAGGCTGCGGCTGCGGTGGCGCGGGCGCTCACCGCCGTACCGGCGGGCGCAGCGTGGTACCTGGAGGAGGAATGGAACCCGTCGCGATCAAGCGACCCCGAGATCCGCGGAGCCCTTCATGCGGCGGTTACCGCCGAATCTTGGCAGGGATCGGGTACCGGCTGCCGGACGGGTGAGACGCCAACGATCGCTCGGGTCGGCTCTGCTGATTTGCGCGAGAAGCGAACCCGTAGCTAACTTCCTGTGGCCGAAGCCCGCCTCGACGCCTCCAGGGATCGGGCCACGCTCTGTAGCCGCATCGCTGGGTTGAAGACTCTTGAGTAGCTCGGCTCTTTCGTCAGCAGCACGATCAACACGGGCCGGAAACCCTATGCGGCCATCGCGGTGTTTTTGCGCTCGAAGAAATGCCGCCGCGTTTCGGGGAGAAGGAGAAGCGCGAGCGTGATGACGAACCCCACCAGGTAGTACCACGCGATCCCGCCGGTGAGGTCAGACAGGATGCCTAAGGCGCCGCCGGCGACGAGAAACCACCAGAGCCACCGGACGCCCTTCAGCAGGAAGTAGTTGATCAGTGCGTTGAGGGGGGCGAAGGCCAGGTGGTAGAGGTGCCCGGTTCCGACGGCCGACGCTGCTGGCCAGAGGACCGTCAGCACGGCGTAAGCCTTTAGCGTGGTTGGCGCCCCAGACCAGACTTCCACACACGAAGCGTACCCCAGGCCGGGCACTCGCGGCGACTTATGCTTTGCGCGAGATGCGGTCTCCTTGGACCGACCGGTAAAAAGCGCGCCGGCCTCGTCGAACCATCCGCGTCAACGACGCTCAGCCGGTGTGTCTTTTGCGACGCTGGTGCAGCCGCCGCATCTTCTCGCGGCTGCCGCAGGTGGACATCGAGCACCAGCGCCGGCGTCCGCTGAGGTTGAGAAACAGCCATCCGCAGCCCCGGCCTGGGCAGCGGCCGACCCGCCCTAGACGGCCAGAGTCCCGAAGCAGCGCGATCGCGTCGGTGGCGACCGCGAAGCGGATCCTCCGAGGATCCCACCGCGGCCAGTCGAGCTTGTAGAGGTCCTCGCCGGCCCGCAGGGAGGCATGGCTCACCGCTTCGGCGTAGTTGCTCATCAGGAGGTCGAGGTCCCTGCTCGCGGGGGGCCGGCCTCGGCTGATCGAAGAGAAGAGGCGATAAACAGCGTCGCGCAGCGAGCGAGCGCGGCTTAGCTCAGCCGCGCTCGCTCGCTTAGCGTCCTCGCCGAGGAGATCGCAGCGCCGGCCCCAGCGACCCAGCATGTCCTCGCCGCGCAGCACGTCGGTCTGCTCGGGATCGACGTGCTCATCCTCGGGCGACCAGTCGACGCTGTTGGCGTAATTCAGGCAGAGCGTCTCTCCCCATAGGTGGACCGTCTCGGGCGTCCGCGACACGGGCATTGGCTTAGTTTACCAGTAAACATATTGAACTGGTAAGGT
>DASTHF010000075.1:0-6617 GCA_035605615.1 Solirubrobacterales bacterium | reverse complement strand
CGCTGGATCCGGGCCTCAGCTGGCGGCACCGTCGCCCGCCTGAGGGTTGAGCGCGGCCGGATTCCTTCCCACCTCGACCCGCGCAGGGCCGGAAGTCACTGATCCCCCGGCGAGCTGTCGCGCGGTTTGCGCGACAGCCTCCACTGGCGGGATTTAGGCGTAAGGGCGGCAACCCCGACGCCCCCACTCGCTTCCGATCCAAACTAGTCTGCGCCCCCGATGGGTGTCGTCTATGCGGTTGCGAACCAGAAGGGCGGGGTGGGAAAGACGACCACCGCGGTCAACCTGGCCGCCTGCGTGGCGCGGGGCGGGTCGCAGACGCTGCTCGTCGACCTGGATCCGCAGTGCAACGCGACGGTGGCTCTGGGTGCCGGGCGCGACATGCATCCCTCTTCCTACGACTGCCTGACCGGCGAGGTCTCGGTCGCCGAGGCGGCGCGGCCGGCGGGCCCGGACAACCTCTGGCTGGTGCCGGCAAACCGCGACCTGGCGGGCGCCGCGGTGGAGCTGCCGCGGCTGGCCGGCTCGGAGACGCGGCTGCGCGAGCGGCTGGGGCCGGTGCGCGACCGCTTCGCCTTCACGCTGCTCGACTGCCCGCCCTCACTGGGGCCGATCAGCGTCAACGCGCTGGTCGCCGCCGACCGGGTGATCGTGCCGGTCCAGGCCGAGTACCTGGCACTGGAGGGGCTGGTGCAGTTCATGGAGACGCTGGCGGCGATCCGGCGGGAGCTGAACCCGGCGCTGGAGGTGTCTGGCCTGTTGATCACCATGCACGACGAGCGCACGCGGCTGGCCCGCGACGTCGAGGCCGAGCTGCGCGAGCATTTTCCGGAAATGGTCTTCGAGACGGTCATACCGCGCAGCGTCAGGGTCGCCGAGGCGCCCAGCTACGGCCTGCCGGTGACCGAGCACGCCCCGCTCTCGCGGGGCTCGGACGCCTACAGGGCGCTGGCAGCGGAGCTGGCCGGGCGTGGCTAGCGGCACCGCCAAGCGCGGGATCGGACGCGGCCTCGCGGCGATCCTGCCGGAAAGCGCGCCGGGCGCCGCAGGGGAGCTGCTGGAGCTGCCGGTCGACCTGATCAAGCCGAATCCGCGGCAGCCGCGGACGCGCTTCGACCCCGAGGCGCTGGCGGGGCTGGCCTCGTCGATCGAGGTGAGCGGCGTCGTGCAGCCGCTGTTGGTCCGGCCACTGCCCGGCGGCAGCTACGAGCTGATCGCCGGCGAGCGGCGCTGGCGCGCCGCGAAGCAGGCGGGACTGGAGAGGGTGCCGGCGATCGCGCGCGACTCCGAGCAGGCGGAGCGGATGCAGGTGGCGCTGATCGAGAACATGGTCCGCGAGGACCTCAACCCGGTCGATGAGGCGCGAGCCTGCGCGACGCTGGTCGAGGACCTCGGCCTCTCGAAAGAGGAGCTGGCGAAGCGGGTCGGGCGCAGCCGCCCGGCCGTCTCCAACCTGATCCGCCTCCTCGACCTGCCCGACGAGGCGCTGGCGCTGCTCGAGTCGGGCGAGCTCAGCGAGGGCCACGGCAAGGCGCTGCTGAGCGCCGAGGGCAACGACGTGCGACGGCGCCTGGCGCGCGAGGCCGCGAAGGGCGGCTGGTCGGTGCGCGAGACGGAGAGAAGGGCCAAGCTGGCTGGCCAGCCAAAAGCGAGGGGAAGAGCGCCGGGGAAGATCGGCGCCGAGGAGGCGGCGGCGCTGCGCGCCGCCGCCGACCGTCTCGAGACGGCTCTCGGCCACGAGGTCAGGGTCCGCCCGAAAGGCGAGGAGATCGCCGTAGAGATCCGCTTCAGCGACCTGGACGACGCCCTCGCCCTCGCCGACGAGCTCGGCCGCCACAGGCGCTGACCGTTCGCAATCCGGCCCGGGCCCGGCCGCTATCATCGCCACTCCACGCGGGCGATTAGCTCAGTTGGTTAGAGCGCGTCTCTGATAAGGACGAGGTCCCTGGTTCGAGTCCAGGATCGCCCACTTTCCGCTGCCGCTCTTTTGGCCGCTGCCCCTTTGAGCGGCTTCGGGGCCGACCTATAATTCGCGGTCCACCTCGGGCGCGGAGCGAATTGTGCAGCAGATGCAGATCTACGGGGTCAGCTTCGACATGGTCGGCAAGCAGCCGATCGTCTTGCTGAAGACCGTCGACGGCAACCGCTTCCTGCCGATCTGGATCGGCCACCCCGAGGCGGCGGCGATCCTGATGAAGCTCCAGGGCGCCTCGACGCCGCGGCCGATGACCCACGACCTGCTCTCCGACGTGCTCGAGCAGCTCGACGCCAAATGCGAGCGGGTCGCGGTCACCGAACTGCGCGACAACACCTTCTACGCGTCGATCACGGTCTCGGTCGACGGCACCGAGGTCGAGATCGACTCCCGCCCCTCCGACGCCCTCGCCCTCGCGGTCCGTGTCTCGGCGCCGATCTTCGCAGCCGAGGAGGTGATCGAGGAGTCGGCGATCGAGTTCGAGCACGAAGTCGAGGACACCGAGGAGGTCGTCGACAAGTTCAAGGAGTTCCTCGACGAGGTCTCCCCGGAGGATTTCCTGGAAGGCGGCGGCAGCTAAGCGGCTGCCGGCCTGAGCGCCAGGTCGAGGATCTTCTCGACCAGGTCCTCGAATGACATGCCCGCCACCTCGGCGGCCTGGGGGAGGAGGCTGGTGTCGGTGAGGCCAGGGATCGCGTTGACCTCCAGGACCTGGGGGCCGTCCTCGGCGAGGATCAGGTCGACCCGGGAGAAGCCCGAGCAGCCGAGCGCCTGGTAGGCGGCAAGCGCCGTCGCGGTGACGGCGGCGGCCTCTTCCTCGCTCAGCTCGGCCGGGCAGGCGAAGGTGGTGCGACCGATCTCGTAGCGGGCTTCGAAGTCGTAGCGGTCGCCGCCCGCCGGGATCGCCTCGACGACCGGCAGCGGCTCGTCGCCGACCACGCCGACCGCCAGCTCGCGGCCCTCGACGTAGCGCTCGAGCAGCACGCGATCGTCGTAGCTGAAGGCCGAGACGAGCGCCTCCGGCACCTCGAACCGGCTCGCCGCGAACTCGATCCCCAGCGCCGAGCCGCCGCGACTCGGCTTGACGACCAGTGGGAAGCCGAGCCGCCCCTCCAGCTCGCCGAGCGCGTCGGCGGCACCGAGCTCTCGAAATGCCGTCTCGTTGAAGGCGAACCAGTCGGGGGTCGGCACGCCGGTGGAGCGCAGCTCGTGCTTGGTCAGCACCTTGTCGATGCAGCGCGCGCAGGCGGCGACCCCGGGGCCGGTGAAGGGGATGCCGAGGATCTCGAGCAGCTCCTGGGCCGTGCCGTCCTCGCCACCCGCCCCGTGCATGGCGACGAAGGCGACGTCGGGCCGCTCCGCGAGCAGGCGCTTGACGAGGTCGGGGCCGACGTCGAGCGGCAGCGCCTCATGGCCGAGCCGCTCCAGCGCGTCCTCGACGCGGGCCCCGGAGCGCAACGACACGCCGCGCTCCAGCGAGCGGCCGCCCTTGAGGACTGCGACCCTCACCCGCCGCCCTCGCCTGTCTTGCGGAAGGGAACAACCGAACCCATCCCAGAAGAATCAGATATGGACTGGGATGGGTTCGGTTGTGAATAAATTCCGCCCATGCCCTCGGCTTCGCCTTCGGGCATATGCGGGAGCGCCGAGGGCTCGGGGTCTTCGCCGGTCAAGGCCGCGTACAGCTCGACCTGCTCGGCGATCACTTTGCCGATTCTGCGCACCCCCTCGACGATCTCCTCGTCGCCGACGCCGGAGAAGTTGAGCCGCATCGAGTTGCGGCCGCGCCCGTCGACGTAGGCGGCCTGGCCGGGGACGAAGGCGACGTCCTCGCGCAGCGCCTTGGCCAGTAGGTCGCTGGTGTCGATGAACTCGGGCAGCGCCGCCCAGATGAAGAGGCCGCCTTCGGGCTCTGTCCAGGTCGCCTGGGGAGGGAAGTGCTCGCGCAGCGCCGCGACCATCGTGTCGCGGCGGCCGCGATAGATCTCGACGAGGCTCTCGACGTACTCCTGCCAGCGGCCTTCGGCGAAGTACTCGCGCACGAAGTGCTGGGTGAGGGTCGAGGTGCAGAGGTCGGAGGCCTGCTTGCCGAGCACGATCTTCTCCATCACCGGCGGCGGCGCCACCGCCCAGCCGAGCCGGATTCCCGGCGAGAGGATCTTCGAGAAGGTGCCGATGTAGATCACGAAGTCGCCGCCGTCGAGCTGGTAGAGCGGCGGCAGCGGCTCGCCGCCGAAGCGGAGCAGGCCGTAGGGGTTGTCCTCGACGAGCAGCAGCTCGCGCCGGCGCGCCAGCTCGACGAGGCGCCGACGCCGCTCGAGCGACATCGTCACCCCGGCCGGGTTCTGGAAGCTGGGGACCGTGTAAACGAATTTGGGGCGGCGGCCCTCGCGGTCGAGCCGCTCCAGCGTCTCCTCCAGCTCCTCGATCCGCATGCCATCGACGTCGCACTCGATCTGGAAGACGTCGGCCTGGTAGCTGCAGAAGGTCGGCACCGCGCCGGGGTAGGTGGGGGCCTCGCAGACGACAGCGTCGCCGGGGTCGACCAGCGTCTTGCAGACGAGGTCGATCGCCTGCTGGCCGCCGGTGGTGACGATGACGTCGTCGGGATCGGGCCGCATCCCCTCGGCGGCCATCACCTCGAGGATGCACTCGACGGTCTCCGCGAAGCCCTCGGTCGGCCCGTACTGGAGCGCCTCGGCGGCGGACTCCTGGGCGATCCGCGTCATCTGCGCGGCGAAGGTCTGCGGCGGGAAGGTCGAGGTGTCGGGAAGGCCGCCGGCCAGCGAGATCACCTCGGGGAGCGCCGTGACCGCCATCAGGTCGCGCATCGCGGAGGAGCGCATGACCCGGGTGCGCTCGGCGAAGAGGCCCGCGTAGCGCTCGAGGTCGCGCTTGCTGGTGTGGGCGCGGCGCCGATGAGGCGGCTCAGCCATGTGTGAAGTGTAGGTTTTCGCGGGTGAGCTTCCTTTCCGGCATGGGCCTCGAGCTCGGCATCGGCATCGCGATCGGGATGCTGGCGGGGACCACGGGGACGCACGGATCGGCGCGCGGGCGGATGACGCTGCTTGCCGCGGCGATCGGCCTGGTGGTCGGCTTCCTGCTCGCCGGGGTGGCCGAACTCGACCAGATCGTGGGAGCGCTCTTCTGCCTGGCGGGCGCCGCTGTCGCCTGCGTCGTGATCAGCGACGTGGTCGGTGGGGCGGGGCGGCGCCAGGGCGGCGGCTCCGGAGCGCTTGGCTTCCTGGTCTCGCTCGGCGCGCTCGTCGTCGTCGCCCTCTCGATCGTCGTCCAGCCGATTGCCCTGGTCTTCCTCGCCGGGCTGGTCTGGCTCGGCGTCTCGCGCTCGCGGCGGGCGCAGCGCAAGCACGCCGGCCTTCGCGTGCTGCGGTAGCGGCGCGGAGCGAGGATCATTCGGCGGGCGATGCCGCCGACGAAGAAGCTGGTCCTCACCTACGTCGACTCGCTGCGCACCGACATCCTGGAGCGGGCCGTCGAGGAGGGCCGGGCGTCAACCTTCGCGGCACTGCTCGATCGCGGCCACCTGGTCCGAGACTGCGTCTCCAGCTTCCCCTCGGTGACGCCGGTCGCCTGCGCCGAGATCGTCACCGGCGTCGGCGCCGACCGCCACTGGATCAGCGGCATGAACTGGTACCACCGGCTGGAGCGGCGCTACGTCGAGTACGGCTCCTCGCTGGAGGCGACGCGCGCGGTCGGCGTCTTCCGGGCGCTCTACGACCTCGTCTACAACATGAACCTGGCCCACCTCAACCCGGAGGTCGAGACGCTCTTCGAGCGGCTCGACGACGCCGGCGCCCGCACCGCCTGCACGCCCTACCTGATCTACCGCGGCCGGCACCGGCACCAGGTCTCGCTGGAGGGGCTGGCGCGGCGCGCGGTCGACGCGGCGCGGCTCAAGTTCCGCCACCACACCTGGGGACCGGGCGAGCTCTTCTACGGCGACCTCTACTCGAGTCGCGCCGTCCCCTGCAGGCCGAGCTCGATCCCCGGCACGCGCGACGGCTACTCGGCCTGCTGCGGGGCGGAGCTGGTCAAGGCGGGCGACTTCGACTTCCTGCTGCTCTCGCTGCCCGACAACGACAACTGGTGCCACCGGCACGGGCCGGAGGAGAGCGTCGAGTCGATCGCCAAGGTGGACCGGCGGCTCGCCAAGCTGACCGAGGCGGCGGGCGGGGTCGACTCCTTCCTCGAAGGGCACGCGCTGATCGTCGTCGGCGACCATGCGCAGACGGAGGTGCGGCGGGGGCTGCCGCTGGCCGAGCTGCTGGGGCGCGAGTGGTCGGTCCTGCAGCCCTCGGGGTCGCAGCCGCAGCGGGCGCAGCTGGCGGTCAGCCCGGGGGGCCGCGCCGCGCACGTCTATGTGCTGCCGGGCGAGGGGGCGCGGGCGGAGACGGACGAGGTCGCGGCGCGGCTGGCGGAGACGGAGGGGATCGACCTGGTCTGCCGGCTGGAGGGGGAGTGGGCGACGGTCGAGCGGCGCGGCAGGCGGCTGCGCTTCCGGCCGGGCGGCGAGGTTGCCGACGCGCGTGGCGGCCGCTGGGAGCTCGACGGCGATCCGGCGGCGCTGGCGGCATCGGTCGAGGAGGGGGAGCTGCGCGGCGAGGAGTACCCGGACGCGCTC
>DASTHF010000045.1:0-4030 GCA_035605615.1 Solirubrobacterales bacterium | reverse complement strand
CCTGCGCGACGTCGCGGACGGCGCCGGCGCCGGCGGCCAGCGCGACGACGAGCGCCCCGAGCGCCGCCCAGAGGGGCGGATTGGGGGATTGACCGACGACGTAACCGCGGATCTTGAAGTCGCGCTGCACGGCCGCAGCCTTTCAGTTCTTGCGGCCGGCCATCCGCTCGAGCTGCTTGCCGAGCGCCTTTTCGATTTCGTCGGACAGCGTCATTCGGTAGACGGCCGCCAGCGCTTGCAGGCTGAGGGGGCGAAGCTGGTCGAGGGCCTGGCGGACCGCGGGCCAGCGATCCTCTGGATAGCCCTCGTCTTCGAACGGCTTCCAGATGTCCGCGAGGAAGAGGTCGACGAACTCGTGGGAGATCGAGCGGCAGCGGCTACGAACCTTGCCGATCGCCGTCAGGGCGTGGTCGAGCGGAACGCCGGCCGCGACGACGCCCTCGGCCGCGTCGAGCAGGGACGGGAGCGGCGCCTCGAAGCGGCCTTCCTCCACCGGCACCAGCGCTCCGGCTTCGATCGCGCGCTTGAGGTCGTCGTCGATGTCGTCTCCGAAGCGCGCTGCCAGCTCCTCCCGCGTGAAGGTGCGGGGCTGCTCGTCGTCGAACTCGTCGAGCGCGCGGCGGAAGGAGAGGAACTGCTCTGCGGCGCCTACGTTCTGGCTCAGCAGGCGCTCGATCCCCTTCAGGTTGAACCCGTCGGCCTGCAGCTCCTGGATCATCCGCAGCCGCATGAGATGGGCGGCCCCGTAGTAGCCGACCCGGTCGCGCACCTCCGGCGCCGGCAGCAGCCCCCGCGCCCGGTGGGAGCGGATGTTGCGGACCGTCATCCCGGTCTCGGCAGCGAGCTCTTCGATCGTCAGGCTGTTCTCGGGCTCCCCCACGCCCGGCAAGCTACCACTGTGTGACGTTTCGCCCTTTGCCGCGACGGTATTTGATGTTACGTTGTTCAACGTCATGCCTTTGCTCTCCCGCCGACCCACGCGCCGCTTCCTCGACGCCCTCGCAGGGCCACACGGAATCGACGGCTTCTTGGAGCAGGTCGACCCACTGCTCGTCGGCGGCGAGTGCCGCGCCGAGGTGATCGCGGTCGAGCGCGGCACCGAGGACAGCTTCACCCTGAAGCTGCGCCCAAATCGGGCCTGGCAGGGCTTCCAGGCCGGTCAGTTCGTCAACGTCGCGGTCGAGATCGACGGCGTCCGGCACCGGCGCTGTTACTCCCCCGCCTGCCTCGAGGGCAAGCACCCTGAACTGGAGATAACGGTCAAGCGCCACCCCGAGGGCCTCGTCTCCAACTTCCTCGCCGAGCGCGCCGCACGCGGGATGATCCTCGGCCTCTCCCAGGCCGAAGGCGACTTCTGCCTGCCGCAGCCGCGGCCCGAAGCGGTCCTGCTGATCGGCGGTGGCAGCGGCATCACGCCCTTGATGGCGATCCTGCGCACCCTCTTCACCGAGGGTTACAGCGGGCCGGTCGCCCTGCTCCACTACGCGCCCGACCCCGCCCGCGCGATCTACCGCGCCGAGCTGGAGCGCCTCGCGGTCGAGCACCCCAACTTCACGCTGATCCGCTCCTACACCCAGGCGCCGGGAGCGGGTGAGGTGGACGGGCGCTTCAGCCCCCTCCACCTCCCGGAGTCCGATCGCCGCTTCATCGAAACCGAGACTTTCGCCTGCGGCCCGCCGGCTCTGCTCGACGCGGTACGGGGAGCCTGGGCCAACGGCCTCGAGCACCGGCTGCACGTCGAGAGCTTCGTCCCGCCGACCTTCGTCCCGGTCGGGGAGCCCGGCGAAGGCGAGATTCGCTTCGCCGGCTCCGGCGTCGAGGTCGCCAACAGCGGCGCCTCCCTGCTCGAGCAGGCCGAGGACGCCGGCCTTCAACCCGAGTACGGCTGCCGGATGGGGATCTGCCACACCTGCACCTGCCGCAAGGTCGCGGGCACCCACAAGAACCTGATCACCGGCGAGGTCTCCTCGGCGCCCGACGAGGAGATCCAGCTCTGCGTCTCCGCCGCCCTGGGCGACCTCACCGTCGACCTCTAACGACCTTCCCGAAAGGAACCCGATGAACCCAACCGCAACGCTTCCGGCCAGCTCCGCCCGGGCCGCGACCGGCTACCCGCTCACGCCCGCACAGCTCCAGAGCTTCGGCGAGGAGATCGACGCGATCCGCCAGCGCGTTCTGGCCGACCGCGGCGAGCGCGACGCCCACTACATCCGTGGCGTGATCCGCGCCCAGCGCGGGCTCGAGGTCGCCGGCCGCGGGCTGCTCTGGGCCGGTGTCTTCCCCCCCGCCTGGCTCGCCGGAACCGCCGCCCTCTCGGTCTCCAAGATCCTCGACAACATGGAGATCGGCCACAACGTGATGCACGGCCAGTACGAGTGGATGAACGACCCCAAGCTCTCGGGCAAGCAGTTCGAGTGGGACACCGCCTGCCCAGCCGACCAGTGGCGCCACTCCCACAACTACCTGCACCACACCCACACCAACATCGTGGGCAAGGACCGCGACATCGGCTACGGCATCCTGCGGATGTCCGAGGAGCAGCCCTGGAATCCCTACTACCTCGGCAACCCGCTCTGGGCCGCCCTCCTGGCGACGTTCTTCGAGTATGGGGTGGCGCTGCACGACCTCGAAATCGAGCGGATCGTCAGCGGCGAGACCAGCCTAGGCGAGAAGCGCGGGCTGCTGAAGGGGATCTGGCAGAAGGTTCGCCGCCAGGCGGCGAAGGACTACGTCCTCTTCCCCGCACTCTCCGGGCCGTTCTTCGTCTTCCCCCTGACCGGCAACCTGACCGCCAACCTGGTCCGCAACCTCTGGTCGTTCACGATCATCTTCTGCGGGCACTTCCCGGAAGGAACCCACGAGTTCAGCGAGGAGGAGACCGAGAACGAGACCCGGGGCGAGTGGTACTACCGCCAGCTGCTCGGCTCGGCCAACCTCAGCGGCAGCTCGCTCTTCCACATCATGTCCGGCAACCTCAGCTTTCAGATTGAGCACCACCTCTTCCCCGACCTCCCCGCCAACCGCTACGCGGAAATCTCGGTCGAGGTGCGGGAGATCTGCGAACGCTACGGCCTCCCCTACAACACCGGTCCCCTTGGCCGGCAGTTCGGCAGCGTCGTCAAGAAGATCTGCCGACTGGCCCTGCCGAGCTAGACGTCCCGACGGCGAGGAGCTCGGTGAGTTCGGGGGCGAGCTCGGGGAGGCGGGCCGCCTCTCCCGCTGCGGCGCGGTCGCCGATCAGGCCGAGGGCGGCGGCGATGAGGCGGCGCTCGCTGTCGGAGGGCGGGGCGTCGCCGGGGCGCTCGGCGGGGGCGCTGTGTAGCCGGCGGGCGAGGCGGTCGAGGAGGCGCTCGCGCGCCGCGGCTATAGCCGGCACTCCGGCCGGGGCCGTGGCACCGAGCAGGTTTGCGAGAGACGGTTCGGCGGCGAGGAAGTCGAGTAACGCGTCGAGTGCCGCGCGCACGCGAAACGACGGCTTCTCACCCCTCTCCTTCTCACAGGCGGCAGCGACGAGATCGCAGACGCAGTCGGCGGCCATCTCGTAAGCGCCAAGCAGGCAGGCGTCGAGGTTGTCGAAGTGCTCGTAGAAGGTGCGCGAGACCGCGGCGCAAGCGGTGATGTCGGGGTCGTGACGTGCGCGTAGCCGCGCTCGGCCAGCACCTCGGCGGCGGCGCCGAGCAGGCGCCAGCGCTGGTTCTCGGCGACCTGCTCAGGCGGGATGCCGTGACGACCGCGGGGAAGGCGGTAGGCGGAGAAGGTCCCTGTTCCATCGGCGGCAGGCATGTGCGACGGAGAAGCGTGATTCAGGTTATGCGATTGGGAGCCCCGCCATTGTGACGAATTCGCCAGGCTTGAAGCGGTGTTCCCCGGCATCGCCTTTCGGGGTGACCCTTGCAATTCTTTAACGTTGTTATAGATTTACAAGGATGATTAAGAGACGAATCGCCCCCGAGGTGGCTCGGTCGCTGGAGGATGCGCCCGCGGTGGCCCTGATCGGCCCACGACAGGTCGGCAAGACGACGCTGGCGCT
>DASTHF010000044.1:0-12463 GCA_035605615.1 Solirubrobacterales bacterium | reverse complement strand
GCAGCGGCCAGCTCTGGTTGAGCGCGAGGGCGACCAGACCGAGCCCGACCGCCGCGGTCAGGCCCAGCATCGCGAAGGATGTGCTGCGCGCCCGTTCGAGCAACCCGTCGCCCAGCAGGCTCGGCCTCGAGGCGACGCGTTGCGACCAGGGCTGTCCGCGCTTGTGGAGCACCTGTACGGCCATCGGCCCCCATGTCGACGTCCATAGGGGTTGCGCCAGAAAACCCCACTATCGACTCGGTAATTCGTCTAGAGCGGTCGCCTTGGGCTCAAGGTCGATGAGAGCCGCGAAGCTCAGTCTCCGGTGCTGACGCGAAAGGCATCGCGGCGCACTTCGAGCGCGACCGTGCCGTCGCGGTCGGTGCGCAGGGTCTGGACGCCGTGCGTGGCGAGGGTGGCGAGCGTGGCGGCGGTCGGGTGGCCGTAGGGATTGCCGGCGCCGACCGAGATCACCGCCAGCCTGGGACGGCTGCGATCGAGGAGAGCGCCGAGGCCGGCGTCGTCGCTGCCGTGGTGGGCGACCTTGAGGACGTCGACCGGGCCGGGGTCGATCGGCACCGACTCCTCCTCCGCGTCGGCGCTGAGCAGCATCGAGAAGCGGTGCCAGCGGGCGACGGCGACGACGGCCAGCTGGTTGGGTTCGTCGACGGAGAGGGGCTGGGAGAGCAGGTCGCGCGGCGGCCAGATCACTTCGAGGCGCAGCGCGCCGGAGCGGATCTCGTCGCCTGCGACGATCCGCCGGGTCGGGATCCCCGTCGCCGCGACGCCGGCCAGGGTGCGACGCCTCAGCGCCGCGTAGAGGAGGTGTTGGATCGGCAGCCTCCCGAGCAGCTCCTCGATCCCGCCAGCGTGGTCGGACTGGTCGTGGGTGACGATCGCGGCGCCGAGCCGCTCGACCCCGGCGGCCCGCAGCTTCGCCGCGAGGCCGTCGCCGGGCGGCCCGCCGTCGACGAGGATCGCCGCGGCATGGGCCGGTTGGAGGAGGATCGCGTCGCCCTGACCGACGTCGAGCACCTCGACGCGCAGGCCGGTCCGCGGGGGGCCGGCCTGCTTGCCGGACGCCGCGAGAAACCATGCCAAGCAGAGCGCGAGCAGGCCGATGGGGAGGCTCGGCGCCAGACCCCGCCGTCGAGGTCCGCGCCAGCGCAGCTCGCGGCGCCGGCGCAGCGTGGCGATCCGCCGCGCTCGCCCCCAGCGCAGGGCGAGGACGACCGCGGCGGCGATCCCGGCGTAGGAGGCGAGAAGGCCGGCGAGGCCGAGTCGCACTTCGAGGTACGCCCAGCTCGGCCGCCCGCACCAGGCGGCGATCTGCGCGATGTAGGCGAGCAGCGGGGCGGCGACCGCGTTGAGCACCGCGGCCGGTAGGCCGGGCACCTGGCCTGCCGCCGCCGCCAGCATCCCCAGCCACATCGCCGGCGCGACGGCGGGCAGCGCCAGCAGGTTGGCGAGCAGCGTCGTGGTGGAGACCGCGCCGAAGTGGAAGGCGACGAGCGGCGCTGTGGCGAGCGTCGCGGCGGTCGTCATCGCCGCCCCCTCGGCGAGGGCACGCCGCCATCCTCCCCTGCCGAGCCGCACGGCGATCGCCTCCCGCAGCGGCGAGGCGAGCAGGAGGATGCCGAGCACGGCGGCGAAGCTGAGCTGCCAGCCGACGTCGGCCGCGATGCGCGGGTCGATCGCCAGCGTCACGAGCACCGCCAGCGCCAACGCGTAGAGGCGCGAGGCGCGCCGCCCGGCCAGCGTCGCCAGCAGCGCGAGGGCGCCCATGATCCCCGCCCGCTGGATCGAGGGGCCGGCCCCCGCGAGCGGCACGTAGAGAGCGATCAGGCCCAGCACCCAGACGAGCCGGGCGCGCAGCGGGATGCCGAGCGCGGCGAGCGCCGGCATCGCCAGTAGGGCGAGCAGCGCGACGTTCTGGCCGCTGACCGCGAGCAGATGGCTGAGCCCGGAGCGGCGGAAGTCTTCCTTCGTCGCGGCGTCGATCCGTTCGTCCTCGCCGAGCACGAAGCCGCGTGCCAGCGCCGCCTCGCGCACCGGCATCCCGCTGCCGAGCGCCGCGTCGGCGCGGGCCCGGATCTCGCCCGTATGGGCAAGGGCCAGCGCGACGACCGCCGCCACGCCGGCGAGCAGCAGCGCCGGGGGACGCCCGTGCCGCATTCCCGGCTAGGGCTGGAGCCGGGCGCGCAGCGCCTGCATCGTCGCCGGGCCGATGCCGCTGATCTGATCGAGCTGGCCGACCGAGGAGACGCCGCCGTGGCGGTCGCGGAATTCGACGATCTTCTGCGCCGTCACCGGGCCGATGCCTTCGATCGTGTCGAGCTGCTCCACCGTGGCGCTGCCGAGGCTGATCGGCCCCGCTTCGCCGCCGGGCCCGGCTGTCGCCCCCGCAGCGGCGGCGTCTCCATCGGGAACGACGACCTGCTGGCCGTCGGCGATCCGCGCGGCGAGGTTGACCGCTTCGAGCTGCGCCCCGCCGGCGGCACCCCCCGCCCGTTCGACCGCGTCGATCACCCGCGCCCCTGCCGGCATCCGGTAGACCCCCGGCCGCCGCACCGCACCCGCCACGTCTACGACGACGTCCGTACCCCCTCCGCCGCTGCCGATGCTGAAGCTGCTGCTGCCGCTGCCGCTTCCGCCCGATGATCCACTCGGGGAGGACGTGGAGTAGGACGGCCCGGCGCTGCCCTCGGCACGGATCGCCCGCGCGCCGACCAGCAGCAGCGCCACCGCCACCGCGCCGTAAACGACCACCTGCGAGCGGGACAGGTCGGGCATGGAGCGCAGCGTCCCCGACCCCGGCGCGCGCATGGCGCGCGCAATCAAACGATTCGGCTACAGACTTTCGTCTTCGTCGTAACCGGCGACCTCGGCCATCTGCGCTCCGAAGAGCTCGGCCACCGCGACCGGCGGCGACTGGACCGAGACGCAGGCCATCTCAGCCTCGCCGTCGTTGGCGATCGCGTGATCGGTGGCCGGCGAGACGAGGATCAGGTCGCCCTCCTCGACGCGCTGCGTGTCGCCGGCGACCGACATCGTCCCCGCCCCTCGCACGACGACGTAGACCTGCTCGGCCTCCTCGTGCGAGCGCAGCGTCTGCTCCGCCCCGGCCGGCACCTCGATCCAGGTGACCGACATGTTGCGAGCCCCCATTTCGCCCGCGTCCATGAGGACGCGGGTGCGGAGCCGGTGCCACTCCTCCACCGGAGCCTCTGCGAGCCGCCTGACGAGCATGCGGGCGCTTTCTAGCAGAAAAGATGGCGTGAGCAGTGAAAGCTCAGCGGACCACGAGGTTGACGAGCTTGCCGGGTACGACCACTTCCTTGACGATCTCCTTGCCGTCGAGGTGGCGGCGCACCTTCTCGCTGGCGCGGGCCAGCTCCAGCAGCTCCGCCTCGGACGCGTCGGCCGCGGCCTCGATCCGGTCGCGCAGCTTGCCGTTGACCTGGACGACCAGCGTCACCGTGTCGCTGGCCAGCAGCGCCGGGTCGGCCTGCGGCCAGGGCCGCTCCCAAACGCGGTCGCCCCGCAGCCGCTCCCACACCTCCGCCCCGAGGTGCGGCGCGAAGGGGAAGATCAGCGAGGCGGCGGTCGCGGCGGCAAAGCCCACCGCGGCGGTCCCCGCCGGATCGCCGTAGAGCCCGTCCTTGACCCGGTATGCCTCGTTGACCAGCTCCATCACGGCGGCGATCGCCGTGTTGAACTGGAAGCCGCGCTGGAAGTCGCGCGTCGCCTTGTCGATCGCCCAGTGCGCCTTGGCGAGCAGCTCGCGGGCCTCCCCCTCGGCCGCGGCGGAGTCGACCTCGCCCGCGCCGGCGCCCTCGACCTCCTCGCAGAGGCGCCAGAGGCGAGAGAGGAAGCGGTTGACGCCCTCCACCCCCTCGTCGGACCAGTCGCCGCCGCGCTCCGGCGGGCCCATGAAGCAGACGTAGGTGCGGGCGGTGTCGGCGCCGTAGCGCTCCACGTACTCGGCGGGGCTCACCGTGTTGCCCTTCGACTTCGACATCTTCGCCCCGTCGCGGGTGATCATCCCCTGCGTGAAGAGGCTGGCGAAGGGCTCCTGCACGCCCAGCTCGCCGATGTCCGCCAGCGCCTTGGTGAAGAAGCGCGCGTACATCAGGTGGAGGATCGCGTGCTCGACCCCGCCGATGTACTGGTCGACCGGCAGCCAGTGGTCGGCCGCGGCGCGGTCCCAGGCGGCGGCGTCGTTGCGCGGGTCGAGATAGCGGATGAAGTACCAGGAGGAGTCGACGAAGGTGTCCATCGTGTCGGTCTCGCGACGCGCCGCGCCGCCGCAGCGCGGGCACTCGGTCGCGACCCACTCCTCGGCGGCGGCGAGCGGGCTGCGCCCCTGCGGCGCGTAGTCCTCGATCTCCGGCAGCTCGACCGGCAGCCGGTCCTCGGGCACCGGGACGATCCCGCACTCCTTGCAGTAGACGACCGGGATCGGCGCCCCCCAGTAGCGCTGGCGGGAGACCAGCCAGTCGCGCAGGCGGTAGTTGACGGCGGCCTTGCCGCGCCCCTCGGATTCGAGCCAGGCGACGATCTCCGCGTAGGCCTCGCGATTGCCCTTGCCGTCGAAGCGGCCGGAGCCGGTCATCGCCCCGTCGCCGGCGTAGGGCAGGCCCTCGTCGTCGCGCGCCGTCTCCGGGTCGACCCCTTCGATCACCCGCCGGACCGGCAGGTCGAAGGCCCGGGCGAACTCGTAGTCGCGCGTGTCGTGCCCCGGCACCGCCATGATCGCCCCCGTCCCGTACTCCATCAGCACGTAGTCGGCGACGAACATCGGGATCTCCTCGCCGTTGACCGGGTTGACGACGCTGCGCCCGAGCGGCACGCCGGTCTTCGGCCGCGCCTCGTCGCCGCGCTCCTCGACCGACTCGCGGGCGACCCGGTTGACGTACTCGCGCACCGCCGCCTCGGCGGGCGTGCCGGCGACCAGCCGCTCCAGCTCCGGGTGCTCGGGGGCGAGCACGAAGAAGGTGGCGCCGAAGAGCGTGTCGGGGCGGGTCGTGAAGACCGGGAAGTCGAGGCCCAGCTCCTCGCAGCGGAAGACGACCTCGGCCCCCTCGGAGCGGCCGATCCAGTTGCGCTGCATCGTCACCACGTGCTCGGGCCAGGACTCGAGCAGCTCGAAGTCGGCGAGCAGCCGCTCGGCGTAGTCGGTGATCCGGAAGAACCACTGCTCGAGGCGGCGCTGCTCGACCGGCGTGCCGCAGCGCTCGCAGCGGCCGTCGACGACCTGCTCGTTGGCGAGCACGGTGGCGTCGACGGGGCACCACTGCACGGGCGCCTCGGCGCGGTAGGCGAGGCCGCGCTCGAACAGCTTGAGGAAGATCCACTGCGTCCAGCGGTAGTACTCGGGCGTGTGGGTGCCGAGCTCGCGCGACCAGTCGATCGAGATCCCCCACTCGCGGAACTGGCGGCGGAAGGAGTCGATCGAGCGCTCGGTCGCGGCGCGGGGCGGCTCGCCGGTCTTGATCGCGTTGTTCTCGGCGGGCAGGCCGAAGGCGTCGTAGCCCATCGGGTGGATCACCTCGAAGCCGTGGCGGCGGCGGAAGTGGGCGATCGCGTCGCCGACCGCGTAGCACTTGAGGTGGCCGACGTGGGGCTCGCCCGAGGGATAGGGCAGCATCTCGAGCACGTAGGACTTGGGCTTCTCGGCCTCGAAGCCGGGTTGCCCCGGGTTGGCGACCTCCCAGGTCCGCTCCTCGGCCCAGACCCGCTGCCACTTCGCCTCGATCGCCTTTGGGTCGTACCCGCTCATCGCCCGACGATCTTATGAGGCGCCAGGCGTGGCGGGGTGCAACCCGCAACACAGCTCGAACGCAGTTGACCTCGGTGAGCGAGAGAAAGTGCGTTCGAGCGAAGTTTGGTCAGAAGACGGGAGAGAGGGCCCGCAGGATGTGGGGCCAGACGTAGACCTCGATCGTCGCGGCGGCGACGAGGGTCGGGGCGGCGAGCATGACCGTGATGCCGGTGGCGGCGAGCAGCTGACTCCATTGGCCGCGGCGGCTGGCGATCAGCCAGGCGGCGAGCGGCAGGAAGAGCGCCGTCAGCTCGGGGATCGCGTGCGGCAGGACGCTGAGGATCAGCGCCAGGCGCGAGACGTGGAGCTGGTAGGCGAGGGTCGCGCCCTGGAAGCCGAGGTAGAGCGCCTGGGTGGAGAGGGAGAAGAGGGTGACGGCGCAGACGAAGAGGATCGCGAACTCGCCCGCCTTGACGTGGATCCAGCGCGAGAGGCCGGTGCGCTGGGCGGCGGCGAGCGGCATCGAGGCGCCGGCGATGAAGCCGGCGACGCAGGCGGTCGCGTGCAGCGCCAGCACCAGCGAGTTGCGCCAGAGGATCGGCAGCAGATCGCCCGGCTGCGGCGATTCGGTCAGGCCGGCCATGTGGATCGGCGTGATGTCGGGCGTCAGCATGCCGGCGACGACCCAGACCGCGCCGAGCAGGGTCAGCGCGATCGCCAGGCTGAGCGCCAGCCAGCCGCGCAGGACCGCCCAGGGGCGCGCGTTCCAGGCGGTAAACGCCGCCCGCGTATCGCGCATCCCATGCGAGAAGACGTGCTCGTTGGCGGTGCTCACCGCTCAATCATCGGCAACCGGCGCCGCCGCTTTGAGGGCGGCTGTGGAAGAAGCCTTCGCTCCGCTGCGTCTCTATATATAGACGCCCTCAGGCGAAGACCGCGGCCAGTTCGGCGGCGAATCCCCGATCCTCGACGGGCTGGGCCGATGCGATGCGGTCCGAGACGAGCGCGAGGGCGCCGGCGACGCGACGGCGTTCGGCGCCGTTCCCCCCATCGTCCAGCAGAACGGCGAGGCGATCGACGAGACGCTCGCGCGCCGCGGCGATCTCCGGAACCCCGGCGGGCGCCTCGGTGCCGAGCAGGCGTGCAAGCGCGGGTTCGGTGGCAAGGAATCTCAGCGCCGCGGCGATCGCCTGCCGCACCCGCCGCGGCCGATCGAAATCCGGGTCGCACGCATCGGCAACGACGTCGAGAATGCACTCCATGGCCATCTCATAGGCGGCCAGCAGGCAGTCCCCCACGTTGTCGAAGTGTCGGTAGAAGGTGCTCGTCGAGACACCGGCGCGATGGGCTATCGCGCTGCTCGTGAGGCGCGCGTAGCCAAGCCCTTCAAGCGCCTCCGCCGCCCCCCCCAGGATCCGCCAGCGCTGGTTCTCGGCGACCAGCTCCGGCGCAAGCCCATGCCTCCCGCGCGGCAGGCGGTAGGCGGAGAAGGTCCCTGTCCCATCGGCGGCGGGCATGTGCTCAGCGGAGAAGCGCGATTCAGGCTATGCGATTGGGAGCCCCGCCATGGGTGACGAATTCGCCAGGCTTGAAAGCGGTCCTGTCACTGTCGCAAAGTGCGCGCGAGGTCTGCCGGGGAGAGGATGGGGGCCCTGTCTGCGAGGTCGAGGAGGTGGGTGTCGCCGGAGATGAGAGCTGCGTTCTGGCTGTGAGCAAGGGCGATCAGGTAATCGTCGCCGGGGTCGGCGCAGCGAAGTGGCGGGGGGGCCTCGGAGTCGTCGACGGAAAGCGCCTCGCGGCGCAGCAGGTCGATGTAATCGCGCACCGTGTCGAGATCCACGTAGCGGCGAAACTTCTCGCGCTCCAATACCTCCTCCAGCTCCGCGAGCAGCAGCGGGGAGACGAGCAACTCCAGGCCACCCGACCGCGCCTCCCGCAACAGCTTCGCCGGAGTGCCGGTGGGAGTGATCAGGGCGGAGACGAGGACGCCAGGGTCAAGAACGACCCGCCGCACGCCTCTCCTCGCGCATGGCGTGCAGCTCGGCCTCGGCGAGCCCCGCCCCCTCCCCCTCGGGCGCCGGGCGCACCCGCGACCAGATGTCCTCGAGATCCGCGAGGCCGAGGTCGCGGCGAAGGCTCTCCTCGATCACCTGCGAGTCGCGCTTGCCGGTCCGCGCCGCCTTGATCTTGACGGCCCGAAAGACCTCCTCGTCGAGGGTAACCGTCGTGCGGGTCTTAGGCATTGGCGCATCATAGCATCGTGATGCAGTGCGAACGGATGGCCGATCAGCCCATGCCGTAGACGTCCGTCGGAGAGATCGAAATCAGGTCCGGCTGGGCGCTCAGCGCCGGGTCGACGGCGGAGGCGGAGGCGAGCACGACCTTTGCCCGCGGGGCGTCGAGCAGATCCCTGATCCGAAGCAACCGGTCGAGGTCCGGGGCTCCGAGCGGCCGCAGCTTGGCCTCGCCGAGCGCGACCACCCGGCCGGCGCGGAGGGCGAGGAGATCAACCTCGTGGTTGTGCCGGCGGGCCCGGTCGGAGACCGTCGTCGCCCCGACCAGGTCGACCGGCCCGAGACGCTCCGAGCCGCCGCGGGCGAGGTGGGCCCGGACGACGGCCTCCCAGCGCGGGCCAAGCACCTGGGAGGGCCAGGTGGTCTCGCGCAGCTGCGCCCATACCTCCGCGGCCCCACCTGCCTGAAGCCGGGGACGGTTGGGGGCGATGATCGCAAGCCAGAGGCGAAGGTGGGGGTCGGCGAGCTCGTAACGATCGCGCCGCGCCCGCAGGGGATCGGGGATGCGTTCGAGGAGCCCGGCCCGCGCGAGCGCCGCGAGCGGCCGGCTGAGCGCGCCCGAGGGAAGACCGGCGACCCGTGAGATGGCGGCGAAGGAACGCTCGCCGGCGGCGATCGCGGCGAGAATCGCCCGGTAGACGCCGCGCAGCGGCGACGGGTTGGGAATGTCGGCGAGGTCGGCTTCGGCGACGTCCAGCAGGGGCGAACCCGCTGCCAGCACCTCTCCGACCATCCACGCCCCTCGCCGACGGCCGGGCGGCGCGACGAGCGGCCGATAGCCGGGTCGCCCGCCCAGGGCGACGTCGATCCAAAGAGCGCTGAGCGGATCGCGCGTCTCCCAGAGTCTGGCCAGGTCCGGCCCGGCAAGCGGGGCGGGCACGACGATGGCGGCGGCGCGGCCGAACAACGGCGCGCGCGCCTCCACCAGCTCGCTCATCACCGAAAGCGCGCTTCCAGCCAGGATCAACGGTGGGCCCGCCTTGGCGTCCGCGTAGCGCTGGAGCAAGCTGGGCAGCTCCGGCGCGGCCTCGGTCAGGTAGGGCAGCTCGTCGAGGGCGAAGAACGGTACGTCCAGGCGCGCCAGGCGGTCGAGCGCGTCGGCCCAGCTGTCGAGGCGCAGCGACCCGGCGCCGAGCCTCTCCCCCAGCTCGCGACCGAAATCCGCGAGCTGCGTGGCGGCCACCCCGGCGATCGCCTGGTAGCGATGCCCTCCCGCCGCCTGGGAGAGCGCGTCGAGCAGGAACGACTTCCCGACCCGGCGCGGCCCGTAGACCACCGCCAGGCGCTGGCGACGCTCGACGAAGCGCTCGAGCGCCGCCCACTCCAGATCGCGATCGACCAGCTCTTGCGGTTTTACAAGCACTCCCGCATGATACACGTCTGCTCGTAACTTAGGGGGCGGCGAGGGGATTCCTACCGACGTCGCCTCCGTGGCGCAGGTCAGCGAAAAGGGTTCCGCACCCCCACCCCGTCGTAGTCCTGGCCGTCGCCCAGATCCTCGGAGAGGACGGTTTCGCAGCCGAGGGACCGGGCGGCCTCGAGGATCGCCGCGTCCCAGTAGGAGATGACGAAGCGCTCGCGCGCCGCCATCGCGGCGCTGACGAGATCCGCCGTCAGCGACGCCACCGGGAAGCGCCGGAACGACTCGACGAGGCCCGCCGCTCGCGCGTGTGTCAGTCGACCGGGGCGGTTCTCGCGAGTCGACTGCACGTAGAACTCCTGCAGCACCTGGACCGAGAGCGCCAGGTCGCGTTCGGCGAGCAGCTCGTTGGCCCGTTCGGCCTTGTCGCGCTCCGCCGGATCGGTCGATATCGCGTAGATCAGGATGTTGGTGTCAACGAACCGCACCCTACGAATGCGTCGGCTTCACTCGCGGCGCAGAAGAATCAGATCGTGACTGCTTGCTCACTACGCCTCGCTGGTAAAGCGCATCGCGGTCGACGTTGTGCCGCGCGCTGAACCCCTTGATCTCCGCCTGAATCCGCTTCTGCTGCGCCTCGAGGCGAGCGAACTCCGCCCTGCGCTCGGTGAGCGAGCGCAGATGGTCGGCAACGAGCGCGCTGAGGGAGCTGCCCTCTTCGGCCGCGCGCACCCGGGCAGCGCGATAGACGTCGTCGGGAAGCGAGACCGTGACGTTCTTCACGTATTCACAGTATCACGGTTTCACGCACGCGACGTATAGAGGCGATAGGCGCATTACGCCTGCAATGTCCATGGTGCTAGCATCGTGAATCATGAATCGTCGCACCACGGTCAGTGCCGACACGGAGGCCCTCGCTACGCTCGAGGCCGAGGCCCGCAGGCGGGGCGAGAGCCTCAGCTCCGTGCTCGGGGAGGCGGTCGAGGAGAAGGCGATCGCGATCCGGCGCGCGCGGCGGCCGCGATTGGGCTTGGGTCGCTCCAAGGACGGCCGCTCGGCGCGGGAGACAACCGGCGAGCCGGTTGCCCGGCCACTGAAGTAGGCCCGGCGCGCGCATGGCGCTGATCCTCGACACGGGACCGCTGCTGGCGGCGCTCGACGCGGCCGACCCCGACCACAAGACATGCACGAAGCTGATCGAGAAGGCGGGCGAGGATCTGGTCGTGCCAACGCTGGTGCTCGCCGAGCTCGACTACTGGTGCCATAAGCGGCTGACGGTCGATGTCTGGCTGGCCTTCCTCGAGGACCTGCTGGCCGGTGCCTACTCTGTGCAGAGCCCGACGCAGGCCGACCTGGAGCGCTGCCACGAGCTTCAGAGCACCTACGCGGACCTGGAGCTGGGGGTGGTCGATGCCAGCGTGCTGGCTCTGGTCGAGCGACTGGGAGAGCCCAAGCTGGCGACTCTCGACCACCGCCACTTCGCCACGATGCGGCCACGGCACGTCGAGGCGCTGGAGCTCTTGCCGGACTAGAAGCCGCACCAGCGATCTCAAGGAGCGGCCTAGGTTATCGAATTTGGTAATGTCCAGGCATGGCCGGGGGGAATGGAGGGCCGCGGGCGCAGCCTGACCTGAGGGATCGGGATCGGCAGTTCATGGCGCTTCTGGAGTCGGCTTCCCACCTGCAGCGGCTTGTGCCGGGCGCGGTGATGGTCGGCGGCGCGGCCGCGATCCTCTATGCGGATCACCGCGAATCGCGCGACCACGATCACGTCGTCGCCGATCTCGCCGATCGCTTCGAGATGGTGCTGGAAGCGGTCGAGGAAGACGAGGGTTGGGCCACCAACCGAGTGACTCCGGGAAAGGTCATCCTTGGGAACCTGGACGGGGTCGAGGCCGGCGTGCGTCAGATGCTGCGCAAGGCTCCGCTCGAGGTCACAAAGGTGGAGCTGCCCTCGGGGGGAGTGGTGACCGCGCCGACCGAAGAGGAGACGCTGCGCATCAAGGCCTTTCTCGTCGTGCGCCGCAACCAAACGCGCGATTATCTGGACCTTGCGGCGCTGTCCGCGCACATGGGAGTTGAGCAGGCCGCCGAGGTGCTGGCGCGAATCGACCGCTACTACGCCGATCAGCACGGCGAGGACGACGGGGTCGCATCTCAGCTCGTGCGGCAGCTGTCCGACCCCCGACCGGCCGACCGCTCGGCGATCGGCGAGCTCGCCGCCTACCGGCGGCTGCGCAAGCGCTGGAGCGATTGGAGCGCGGTCAGCGAGGTGCTGGGCGAGGTTGCGGCGCGGATGATCGAGCCATGAGCCGGCTCGCCTTCCGCAACGTCGACGTCTCACCGCAGGACCCGGTGTCGGAGTGGCCGTTGGAGGCGGTGCAGACGGCGCTGGAGCGAGGCGGCCTTGGCGAGTGGCGCCGCCTCGCCGCCGCGGTGCGGGAGGAGCCATGGGGGCCCGTCGCCCGGCGGGTCGAGGAGGCGCTCTCCTACAGCCGGCCCTACGGGGTGGCGATGGGGATGGAACGCATTCTCGAGCGCGCCCGCAAGGCGGCCGAAGCCGCAGAGCGCGAGGCGGTGGCGGCAGAGGTCCGGGAGCTGATCGCCGCCTCCGGCCTCTCGCGCGCCGACTTCGCCTCCCGAATCGGCACCTCCGCCCCGCGCCTCTCCACCTATGCGACCGGCAAGACCAACCCCTCCGCGGCGCTGCTGGTGCGGATGCGCCGGACCGCTGAGCAGAGCAGGGGGCCGTAGAAGAGGGCGAAGGCGTGCACTCTCATAACGCGTCGCATCGCAGGCGACGGTAGCGGGCGTGGCATGGCTCCCACCTCCCTACCCCCGCGCCGTGCAGCGGCTGGTCAGGGTCGAGGAGAGCCGCTTGCCTCCGGCGAAGGAGAAGCTCGTCCCCGCCAGCGAGGAAGCTAACCTTGCAATTCTTTAACGTTGTTATAGATTTACAAGGATGATTAAGAGACGAATCGCCCCCGAGGTGGCTCGGTCGCTGGAGGATGCGCCCGCGGTGGCCCTGATCGGCCCACGACAGGTCGGCAAGACGACGCTGGCGCT